>JACVJK010000015.1 GCA_015711955.1 Actinomycetota bacterium
GCCATGGTTCGCCTCCTTATTACTGGTCTTTGGTTGATCGCCTTGAACCAGTATGAGGGAACCATGGTCACCTATCAAAGGGCGAAATTACACACTTTAAGGTACGTTATCCCGGATTGCGGGTTGAGACAAAGCTTTTCAGACAAAAACGCATTGTTGAGTTCCTATTCATACTCAGAGAGCAAGTCTTTATTCATATTCAGAGAGCAAGTCTTCCCATTCCTGGAGCCTAGACCTCAACCTTCTCGTCTTCTCCAGTAACTCACCCATTTCCGCTCGGAGCTCCCTTCCGATCTCCTCCGGCTCGGGCAAGGCGGTCCCTATGAGCCCGTAACAGAAAAAGCGGGACACCGTCTCCACCATTTTCTCCACATATCCCTTAGGGGTCTCCCCAGAGGTCTCCATCAAGAGCCAGCGGTGGATAAGGCTGGCCAAGAACCCGAACACGCCGTGGGACAGGATCTGGGGGTCTCCCACGTGAAAGACCCCCTTCCTCACCCCCTCCTCGATGGTCTTTTGAAAATCGCAGGCCAAAGGCTCGTACAGTGCCTGCATCTCAGCGGCATGCTCGCTATCCATGAAGGTGGATTGCTGAAATATGGCCAGATAAAGAGCGGCTTCCCTACGACAGGTGTCGAAGATAACGGGAACTGAAATGCGCACCCTCTCGAGAGGATCCTCAACCCCGTGCAGGGCTTCTGCCACTGATTGACGCAACCTTTCAGCGGCATCGCGGATCACGGCCAAAAAAAGTTCCTCTTTGCTGCGGAAATATAGATAGAGGGTCCCCTTAGCGATCCCCGCCTTCTCGGTGATGTCCGTGACCCTGGTCTCTGCGAAACCCTTCTGGGAGAATATTTCTCGGGCAGTGCGTATGATCTCTTCCCTTCGCCTTATCCCCTTCGTCCTCCGACGCCCGCCCGAGTCAACTAACCTGATCGTCTCCTCCACTTCGATGTCAACCTCCCCGTGAACGATCCTTCAACCGAGACCCTCCCCGCCCTCGACTGCCCATGAGCTCTCCAAGTAGAAAAACCTAAGCTCCCATCCACCACCAGACCCCAAAGACCTGACGTTACGGGTCTATGGTGCTCCAGGTAAACCCCGCCCACCCCAGCGTCATATAAAAACTGCCGCAGGGCGCCCCGCCGTTTTGCGGCGAGACGCGGACATAAACCATCCAACCCTGCGGCCACTAAGGATCCGGGACATCCCATCCGCCCCGTGTTATGAGGTAGCGCCGACAAGAAACGGGCATTTTGTATCCCGATGAGCCTTTTCACGAAGACCGCCTTTCTGCCGCGTCTGCCCTCATCCACTGCCCGGCTTTCCTCCCTGCAGACCCCGAAGCAAGATCGTAGAAAGGCGGCAAGGGATAAGCCCCGGACCCAAAACCTTCTATCACCTCCAATGCCCGCCGCATGTCCTTACACCGCCAAATCTGGACCGTCGAAACATTCAATTTAAATATGACCCTGCGTTCAATATTATCAACAAGCGGTCATATGATTGTCAACATATCATAATGACCTGCGGTCATAATGGAAGAGGTTCCAATGGAATGGCTTGTGGCGCTGAGGTTGGGGATGTTTATCAAATCGAGTCACGGGGAGTTCTGCCTTCAGAAAAGAGCACGTCCTAAGGTGTGAGGTTCGAAGGAGTCTTAGAAGCAGAGGGACGCTCCCTCACTTCTTCCCTCTCAACAAAAAAGCCACTTCTTCGCCAATGTTGACGGCGTGGTCGGCGATCCTTTCAAAAAAACGGGCCACCATGATAACGCGGATCGCCACGTCCAACTCCTCCTCCCTACCTCGGTCGAACTCCTTGAAAAACCCTCGATTAAGGCGGTCAACGGCGTCATCGAGATCCACTAACATGCTGGCGTCCTCAAGGCTTCGCTTCCTGAAGGCGAAAATCGATTTTCTCAATATGTCTGTTGCCCTGCGCCCCATTTCATCTATGGAGGTCTTCATCCAATCGGACAACTGTTCTGTAGGTAGGTTCACGGTGGCTTTGGCCACATCGACACAGAGGTCGGCCACCCTCTCCAGGTGCTGGGCCACCCTCATCAGTGCCACCACAAGACGCAGGTCTTTCGCCACCGGAGCTTGGGTGGCCAGGAGTTCCAGCCCCTTCTCCTCCACCGCGTCCCGGAGGCGGTCGAAAACATCGTCTCCGTCGATGATGCTTTTCGCGGAGTTCTTGTCCACGTTCACGAAGCACCTTCTCGCCTCGTTGACGATGACGGTGACCATGTCACCCATACGCACGACCTCGGCGTAGAGGTCATCCAATTCCTGATGGAAGCTTTTTCGCGCCTCCGTGCTCATGACCTCCCGCCCACTCGCCAGCTGCTCCATGACCTCCTCCTCACGGCCAAGCTCCTCCTGTTCTTTTGTCCCCTTTCATCACCACTACGCCAGTCCCCCCACTGCCCCCGCCAGGTCTACACCTCGAGTCTCCCACAAATTTTTTCTTCTTTCCTACGATCACCCAAATCTCCCGGTTATGTAATCTTCAGTCTTCTTCTCCTTGGGATTGGTGAATACCTCCCTGGTCTCGCCGAACTCCACAAGCCTCCCCGGACTTCCCTGCTCATCTATGGTTATGAAGCCGGTGAAATCGCTTACGCGAGCCGCCTGCTGCATGTTGTGGGTCACTATGACGATGGTGTAAAGTTCCTTCAGCTCATGTAGAAGGTCCTCTATCCTCTGGGTAGATATGGGGTCCAGGGCCGAACAGGGCTCATCCAGGAGGATCACCTCGGGTTGCACGGCCAATACTCTTGCGATACAAAGCCTCTGTTGCTGCCCCCCTGACAAGGAGAGCGCGGAGCTTCCCAGTTTGTCCTTGACCTCGTCCCAGAGGGCCGCCCTCCTCAGGCTTTCCTCCACGATGCGGTCGAGCACTTTCCTCTGCTTTACACCGTATAACCTAGGCCCATAGGCCACGTTTTCGTAAATGCTCTTGGGGAACGGGTTGGGCTTTTGAAAAACCATGCCCACCCTTCTCCGCAAACCCACCACGTCAAACCCGTTGGCGTAAACGTCCTCCCCATCGAGCAATACCTTGCCCTCCACTCGGGCTCCGTCCACCAACTCGTTCATGCGATTGAGGCATCGGAGAAGGGAGCTCTTGCCGCACCCAGAAGGGCCTATCACGGCGGTAATGCTCCGGGCCGGAATGGGCATGTTAATGTCTTCCAGTACCTTTCTGTCCCCATAACTCAAGCCCAGCCCTATGAGCTCCATCTTGTTCTCGAGAGCTCTGGTCCCTATGCCCTCCCTACCGCCTTCCGTTCGATTATCCCCTGGCCTTTCTATAACCTCGAGAATCGCCTCCTTGGTCCCTTTCACGGTTTCCTCCTCTTTCTCCTCCGCCTCGTGGAGCATGGTATAGTCCTCCTTTTTGAGATTATCGAGATCACCATCAATTCATAATCCCCATCTTCTTCCTTATGATCCCGGCCAAGGCGCCCGCTGCCAGGTTGAAGAACAACACCAAGACGAGCAGAGCCGCCGCTTCCCCAGAGGCCACCCTCATCCAGTCGGGGATCAAGGCGCCCTCGGTGTATATGTGCCATATGTTAGCCGCCATGGGCGCGGCGGGCTGAAGGGGAGAAAGGGGGATTTTTCTCACGAAGATACCCACGGTGTAAACGAGGGCGGCGCTTTCACCCATTATCCTTCCCATGGTGAGCACTACGCCGGTGGTGATCCCCGGCAATGCCGCCGGCAACACCACCTTCTTTGTCGTCTCCCACCGCGATGCCCCCAAGCTCAAGGAGGCCTCCCGATAGGATCCCGGCACTGCCCTCACCGACTCTTCGGTGACCCGCATGACGGTGGGAAGGTTCATCAAGGTGAGGGTCAGGGCGCCAGCCAAGAGGGAGTAACCGAACCTAAGGTATATGACGAAGAAGACCATGCCGAATATGCCGAAGATCACCGAGGATATGGAGGAAAGAGACTCAGTCCCCCAACGTATGAGCCTGACCAATCTCCCCTCTCGTGAGAACTCGGCCAAATAGAGGGCGGCCCCCACTCCCAAGGGAACCACTATCACGGAGGTCAGTAGCGTCAGGTATAAAGAGGAAAACAGCATGGGCCCTATCCCGCCACCCTCCTTTAGGGCTTGGGGTTTGCCGAAAAGGAAAGAGGGATCCAACGCCGTGCCCAACCCTCTCGCGAGGATGGTGCCTATTATAAAAGCCAGGACCACAAGAGAAACCGCCGCTGACGTTCTGAAGATGAAGGACGCGACACGCTCAGCCCATCGGGCTCGGGCGGCCGCCCTGGCTGCCTTTTTTTCTAAAAGTCCCCTCCATCCATTCCCATTCTTCAGGCCCGCCTCTGACGTATTTATCTCTGGCTTCGCGATCGTCCTCGAATAACCTCTCATCCTCCAAAATCCCTCGCCTTTTAAAGCCCTGCCAATCAACAGTAAAATGCCCCTCCCGAGGTTCCCTTTATCGTCTTGGCGGAAAGACGACGCACCAGCCATATGAGGAACATGGAGAGCGCCAACAAAATCAATGCCATGGCAAAGAGGGAGGAACGGTGTACCCCGGTGGATTCCCCCATCTCCAACATGATCTTGGTGGTGAGCGTGTGAGTGGGGGTTATCAAGTTCTTGGGAAACGCGGTAGCCGGCCCGATCACCATGGCCACCGCCATGGTCTCTCCCAACGCCCTCCCCAATCCCAAGATCACGGCCGCCAATATGCCTGGCCAAGCTGCGGGAATGGTGACCCGGCGCAGGGTCTGCCATCGAGTGGCGCCCATGGAAAGGGACGCCTCCGCGAAGGCCTTGGGCACCGCCTCCAAGGAATCGCGGGCGATGGTGGCGATGGTGGGAAGTATCATCACCGCCAATACAATGGAGGCTGGAAGGATCCCCATCCCGGTGCCTCCGGCGAACCTCCTGACCAAAGGCACCAGGGTGGTGAAGCCCAGCCAGCCCAAGATAATGGACGGAACGCCGGCCAACACCTCGAGTCCCCTACCGATGAACCTCTTCCAGGAAGGCTTAGCATAGGCATGGAGATAAACCGCGGTCCCCAAAGCCAATGGAGCACCGATGATCAGGCTTCCCGTCGAGACGGCCATGGTTCCCACCAGGAAGATGAGGATACCATATTTTCCCTTATCGGGACTCCATTCAGAGGAGAAAATATTGGCTGCCCCCGCTTCCCGCCACGCAGGAAGGGACTCGCGGAAGAGAAAGATCACCATGAGGAACAGGCCCAGCACGCTCACGAGAGCGCACAACCGTAGAACCCACCTCACCACCGTCTCTTTTTGGCCCCGGAGAGGATCGGCCGGCCCCGCCGCTACCGGGGCGGGAGGGCCGGCCTTTTCCTCGCGCTTCAAGTGGGGCTTCATTTAGGGGGTTCTTGCCGCTTATTTGACCACCGGGATGTATTCCTTGCCCACCACTTCCTTCTGTATCTTGGGAGAGAGGAAGTAGTCAATGTAGGCTTTGGCCAGCTCTCCAGGCTCTCCCTTGGTGAATAGATACAGGTAGCGTGAGAGGGCGTATTCTCCGGCTTCGGCGTTGGCCTGGTTTCCTTCCACGCCTCCGTACTTTATGGCCTTAACCGAGGTGTCCACATAACCGAGGGAGACGTAGCCTATGGCTCCTGGGGTTCCGGCCACCGTTTGACGCACCAAGCCGTTGCTGTTGCACTCTATTGCGCCTGACTTGGGCTCCTCTTTGTTGAGAGCCTTCTCGTCGAACATCTCCCGGGTCCCGGAAGCCTTGTCGCGGACCACCACTTGGATATTCATGTCCGGACCGCCCACCTGCTTCCAGTTGACGATCTTACCGGTGAAAATGTCCTTTACCTGCTCGGGAGTGAGATCTTCCACCGGCACGTCTTTGTGGGCTATGATGACTATAACGTCCAGGGCTATCCTGTGCTCCTTGAGGCCCAGGCCCTCCTCTTCTTTCTTGAGTTTGCGGGAGGACAAGCCGATGTCCACCACGCCCTCGGCGACGTTGGAGATGCCCACGCTTGAGCCTCCGCCCTGCACGTTGACGTTCACGCCAGGGTTCTCGTCCATGAACATGTCCGCCACTTGCTGGGCCAGAGGCAGAACGGTGGTAGAACCGGATAGCTTGAGCGTTCCGCTCAGCTTTGGTTTTTGGGGCTCACTTCCCTTCTCCTCTCCACCCCCACAGCCAGCCGACACCAGCATCAGGGCCAAGAGAAAGATTGGCAGGAAGATTAATGCTCCCCCTATCCTCATGACCTTTCTCGCCGTTTTCTTCCTCCCCAACTTCACAAAAACCATACCTTACCTCCTTCACATCACTGCTTCTCCCTCACACAAACGTCCCCACACTCTGTGGAAACCCCACTAAAAGATTCTTCCTTGAAGGTAAAACATGGTTTCGTGGAAGTTTAAAAAAAGTTAAAGAATTGTTGCTTCCTTGGTAAAATGATATGAGCGAGAATCTCGGGCTGACTTAAAAGGGCGGCCTGAAATCGCTAAATGGGCCTAAAATCGTCGAATGTCCAGAGGTCGAATCACGCCGAGAATAACCGGCTATATCACCGGCTAATCAATGAAAAAATGTGCTGCAAACTTAATCCCATCCCAAAAGCATGGCAAAAAATTGGTCATTGTGGTCGTCGCCATGGGAGATATACAGCAGGCAGATCGACGGGCTGAGTTCGTGCAAGCAAGCCCGCCGAAAGGTGAATCTTTTCTCGATGGGTACGTTTTCTCCCTCATAGATTTGTAGATGAAGGGCCTCCGGGATCCTGCACGATTCACGGCAATTTCGTCATGGAACACACCTGTGAGGAGGCTCCCATCGATCGGCCAGTCGAAAAGGGTCACTGGATTTCGACATTAAACCTCATAATGCTTGAATTCATGATGAAAAGGGCCAAAAATCACGTCCTAAATTTCAGACAACCCTCGAGAAAAGCCAAGGATCGCTCCACAGTCAGGCGAGAGCCCCGGCTGAACCAAAAATTGAGAAAACCGTGGTAGGTCAACGGAAACTCGCGGCGCCCCAGGACCAAAAGCTCATGTTCCACGCCTTCCTCGGCGAGTCGACCCGCAAAAGCCATAGTCTGGGAGTGAAGGGGGTCTATCTCGCTGGTGGCAAGAAAGCAAGCGGGGAAATCCCGGGTCACCCATCCAATCGGAGACGCCAACTCAGCGGCCTTGCGGAATTCCTCGGGATCCCTGCCCAGAAAGCCGGTGATGAAGAGGGGTGAGAAGGGGAATCGGGAATCCCCCACCGTGGTCAGATCAAAGACCCCATAGAAAAGCAAAAGCCCACTTAGGCTCTCCCTCGGCATCACATATTCCGAGCCCAAACTCGAAGCCAGCGAAGGGTGAAGAATCCCAGCGGCGTACATGGCCGCATGATAGGCGCCGGCCGAATCTCCCGCCAAAAAGATCCGGGATGTATCACCACCGTAAGAAGGTGCATGCCGAAAGGCGTAGTTCACCGCCGCTGCCGTGTCGCAGAGCTGCTCTCGGTACTTAAAACGAGGGGAGAGGCGGTAATTGGCGTTGAAGACCAGGAAACCCTTGGACGCGAAGGTCTTGCATATCCTGTCGTAAGTCCTCTTGTCCCCGAAGTGGTTCGCCCCTCCGTGGATATATACCATCACCGGCCAGGGCGGATCCCCGGGTGGCAAGAAGACATCGAGTCTTTGTTGGCGACGTGCATCGGGAAGATAGGGAACATCCCTGTAAACCGCCCCTACCTCCGGAGCCCTTCGATTAAGAAGAAGCGTCCTCAGTAACCTCTCCCCAGCTGACCACAGGATCTTGATCAGCCAAGCCAGGAATTGGTTATAGCGATACCTCCCACGACGGTCGACCCTCATCCTTTCCATGGAAGGCATACTAAATCAGAAAAAATGTTTGGTCAACGAGGCAAATCCCGAAGGCCGTCGAACAACGACTTTTGATCTGCAGGGAAAGCCACTCGAAGGTGAGGTCCAGCCACTCTCGGTAGTGCCCCATGCGTGGCGGCGGCAGCGGTGCGGAAAACAAGGGTCCGGCGAGAACTGCACCGAGCAGGTTCGGGACCGCCCCATCAGGAAACCCGGAGCTGCAGGGAAAGCCACTCGAAGGTGAGGTCCAGCCACTCTCGGTAGTGCCCCATGGCGCAGTGGTCGTCGTTCTCGTAGAGCTTGAGGTAGCCCCGGGGGGCCCTGGTGGCCAAGAGTATGGAATCCCTGGTGCCCAGCAGGGTGTCGCGGTCCCCGTTGAGCACCAGCACCGGTATCTTGGGCCTCCAGAGCCTGGAGTCCCGGTCGAAAGAGAGCTCCGAAAGCCTGCGGCGCAGTCCTATCACGTCCGAGGCCCCCGTCACTTTGAGCAAGGCGTCGATGAATATCTCGGGAGTGCCCAGGGAGTTGGCGATTCCGAAGGCATGGGCCAAGGGGGCTCCGCTCACCACCGCACAAGCCAGTCGGTCGCTCACGGCCGCCATCCTGGCGGCCCAATAACCACCGAAACTGGTCCCCACCATGGCTATGCGGTCCGAATCCACTTGAGGATGCATTGAGAGGGCCTCTATCACCCCCTTGTACACCTCTTCGGACTCCGGCCCCATAGGCTTTTTGTAAGCATAGGTGCCGGGCATCTCCATAAGGAAAACCCCCAGCGGGGCATCCCGGTAAGCGAGGAGGGGGTGGGCCAGTTCCTGAACCGTCCCCTCAAGGCCGTTGGTGATGACGACCATGGGGAACCTGCCCTCGTCGGAAGGGAAGCGGATGTATCCCTCCACCCTCTCGACACCGGTGTCTATGACATGTTTTCTCATCTTGTCATCCAGCATGGGGAAGGTCTCCTCAAAGAGGGCCCTGGCTTTCCAGTAGGCCTCCATCCTCCGGGGAGTATGGCCAGGAAAAGCGCTCACCGTGTAGTAAGTTATGGCCTTGATGAGAAATTCCACTCCCCTGTCCTTTTCCCCTCTTTCCAGATATTCCCTACCTTTCGCCTCGAGATCCTCGGCGAAACCGTTCCAGTAAGTGCACCAATTCTCTTCCTCAAAGGACCTCAAGGCTTTCATCTGCCTCTCGAACTCGTCCGGGTTGAGACCGCCCATGTTCGAATAGCGGAGTTTGAAGAGCCTGGGCAGGAAATAACTTACTCCGACGCGGGAAGCTATTTTCTCGGTTTTGCCCAGGAACGCGACGGTGGTGACCAGGATGTCCTTAAAAACCATCTTCCCCTCCCCCTCGCTCAAAAGGTTACTGAACATTAATTCATATAATTAAGGCCAACCGGCCCAGTCAAGTATAAAAACCGCCCGACATTTTTAGAGAATGAATACGGTTCAACCGAAAAAGCGCGGACCTTCATAGACACCCTTTAGAGCGTTATAATTACTACACTATGAATAACAATGATCAGAGGCTCGGGTGGGCCGTGGACGCCGGGAACGCCCGCACCTATCGTATGGGGGAGCTGGAACGAATCACCGGGATGCCCCGGCACTCCATTCACCGGCTCCTCAAGAGGGGGGTTCTCCCGCCCCCCATCGCCAAAACCCGCACCTCCGCCCTCTACGACGATCGGCACGTGGAACTCCTCGAGGTCATAAAAGACTTGAGGGGAGGAGAACGCGTGCCGATATCCTTCCTCAAAAGGCTCATACGGGACAAAAATGCCCCGTTCGGCGCGTCGATTGCGGAAAGAGGCGCACCCAAAGACCCTGCGCGTGTTACCCGGACCGGAATACGCCGTTCTCTCAAGGCGTCGGCAACGCGACTCTTCGTGGAGAAAGGATACGGCTCCACCCGAATAAGGGACATAACAGCCAGATCCGGGGTCTCAATAGGCTCCTTCTACCTGCATTTTCACGACAAAAGGGAGATCTTCATGGAGGTGGTGGACGACCTGATCCAGGAGATCACCACCACAGTGAAGAGTGCGGCCGGCGATGAAGACCCAGAGACGCTTATAGGAAAGGCCAAAAAGTTGGCAAGATTTTATATGGAAAATTACACCAGATACTCAGGCCTTCTCAACCAACTGAGGGGCATGATGACGGAAAAGGATCCGAGCGCCGAGCAAAAATATCGAGAGTTGCACTCAAGGTTAGCCGAACCTCTTGCCCTGGAATTGGAAAAGGCCATGGATAAAGGCCTAATTCGAAGGACGGACCCGGTGCTCTTGGCCAAAGCCGTGATGGGGATGGTGGAGTTCCTGGCCTTCTACCTATCCTTTGACAAGAGAAGAACGGTGGAAGAGGCCGTGGATTTCATGTTCGATGTACTCCTTCGTGGACTTGATCCAAGAATCCCTTCGGCCCCGTCTATTTGACCTTAACTGTGAAAGGGGGAAAGGGGCCAAAGGATATGGGGGTTGGTCCCCAGAGCCAAATACAGCCGGTAATCGGTGGGGAGGCTTCTTCGTCCACCTACACTTCCTGGTCGAATCGCTCCACCGGCTTACTCACACCACCCATGTCGTACCAATAGGCTGAAAAGGCGGTCTCGAAAATCCGTGGATGACCGGGCGTCCCGGGTTCGGGAGCCATGATGAAGGACACCTCCTCCACCCAGGATAGGGACTTGGAAAAATGCAAGTCGAATGAAACGCGGTATGAATCACCCCTCTTCACCTCGTCCGGGAACTTCGCGGAACAATTGCGGAAAGGAGAGGGTTTGCTCGCCAGGTAATCGAAGATCTCCTGAGAGACAAGTACTCCTCGGTTAATACTCCATCGCCCTTCCCTCCGGAGGACGGTGAATAGGAGCCTGCCGTCCTTTCCCCTGACCCCGAACGGGTCACCTGCCGCGCCCGGCCGCAAGTCACAAGAGACGAGGCAGAAGAACTGGCCGCCGGATTCCTTGGGGTCCCAGGCCTCTTCCAGCTGGAGGGAATCCAGATCTATGCCGTCCCTGACCTTCTCCTTTTCTGCTTTCAACGGGACGGTGCCACCCGGCCAAACCGGAGAGGCAGGGTCTTCAAGAAGGGCCAAGGCAGAGTGATAATCTCCCCGATCTATGCGCCTGAGATATTTGCTCACAACTTCTACGGGATCCTTTGGCTCAAGGTCACCTCCCCAGTCCTGCTGGGCTCCACCGCCACAGCTCGGCAATAAAGGTGACGCCAGGGCAATACGACCAAAAACGCCAGCATGCATCCCCTTTTGGCTCTCATCTTCCGGATCCATCTCCCGAAACGCAAAGTCTTTTGCCCAGCTCCCCTGCATGACAGGGGTCAGGTAAACGTCAGTCGGAACAAGCTTTCAAGCTGTTTTAAGGACCCGTGCCTCCCTGCATCACCCGACACAAGCCCTCCGGCCCGTCCTTTATCACGTAGTAGAAATAGGAAATCTCGCCGGAGGGAAGAACAGGTCCCTCAAAAGGTTTGAAAAACACCACCATGAAAAGCTTGTGAAACCTCGGGTCTCTTTTATCGTCTTCCAGAAGAGGCCTTTCCTTGATCTCCCTCAACTCGCAACCCTTGAAATCCCTCTCAAAGACGCTCTTCACCGCATCTGCCGCACTGGCGCTGCCCTGCAAAGCCAGAAAGCCCCGCGGGTAGACCTTGACTAGCCACTGCGGCTCGGAGACGGTCAATTCGTCGACCTTGACGGTCACCGGGTACACGCCTCCTTGGCCGGGAGCCACCGTACCTACGACCCATTCACCGGGTCCGCCGGGCTTGAGGGCTAAGGTGGAAGTCTTCCTCCAATATTCCACCGGCTCCGCCGACCCCCCGGCTCCCCGCAAGGTCACGGAGACCGAGGACGCCCGTCCTTCGATAAGGACTTTCACCGTCAGTGCCGAACTCGGCTCCACGGGGTTGGGGGATAACGTCAAATCGACGACTTTTGCCTCCCCCTCCCCCTGCTTCTCCTCCGCCCCTTTGTCCCCCTGGGTTTGCCCTTCTTGCCCCTGCTCCTCTTCCACGGATTCTCCGTTTCCGCTCGTTACTTCCACCTCGCTCCTCTCGCATCCCACCATACCCACAAAGGTCAAGAGGAGCAAAAGGCCCAAGACGGGGACTAGCATCCGGCCAACTCCATATCTTGACATATCCTTCCTCCGTCTTTTCTCTCGTCACCTGCAGGAGCTAACATCCCTTCCGCAGTGACCTGATGAGACCACTAAGGTCGCCCGATAGCTCCCGGTTCCTTATGTCTCAGTCCTTCAATCTCTGGCTGCAATGAGGGCAGAAAACTGAACCCTGGGGCACCTGAGAGCCACAGGCCGTGCAAGCCTGCTCGGGTGACCGCTCGACCGCCAAGAACTCGTGCCCCGTTTCCGACGACATACTTTGGTCGGCCGCATGGGAGGCACGTTCCCAGTTCCAGGGATTGGCCTCTAAAGCTCGCCTGACTCTCCAACTCAAGAATCCGCGTTTCCAGCTCGAACACAGATTCTGCATGCTGCCGCAGCGCAGCGGCGTTGAACTCCCCACTTCTGAACTACACCAGCAAAGCCTCGCCCAATTTAGCAACCATTTCCGATCGCTTCCTCCACAAGGACGCGGTCTGGGCTTTTGTCCTCGTTGTGTCGAGTGCTTGATCCAGCTGTGCGCTCAGGGTCGTCGCCTGCTCCTTCAATTTTTCAAAAAATACCACCCCCCTTACCTTCTTCTCGATCATGGGTCCCACTTTATTCTAAACGAACATCCTCGTGCACAAAAATCGGTGCGCGAGAAGGCCCGCAAAGACAATCGGGCGCAACAGGGTCTCCTCGCACCCAACCGCGGCATCGGAGTCAAGCCTCCACTTACTGAGCTTTCTCTCGACGAGGAGGCAAGATATGCCCCAAAGATCAGCTATATGCGCCTTTCCTACCCGTGCGTCTTAACCGTGCCAAGGCTTGTGGCAGAACACGCGACTACCGAAACTGAATGGAAGCAACTGGATGTTACCCATTTCATTTAGCACACGCTTCGCTGGCCTGATCGTCTTCGGAAAAAACATCCACATGATGATAGGGGATCCCAACGAGGTTCGCCTCGTTCTGAGGCCGATCGTCCTCGAGGAGCAAAAGCATGTGCTGCTTCAGCCATCAATCCGAAATCCAAGACCGAGCTTTTGCCCATGGTCGTTCTTGTTTCGGAAAACCGTTTTCTCGAGCAGGAGATTTCAAGGCCCTTTTATCCATGGCCGCTGGAGGCTAAACTGTTCCTTACGCCACAATCCTTCGAATCTTCTACCAAAAGCTATGGGGCCCTAAGAGGGGCGTATGTTTGATCGTGTGAATCTTAACTCTCAATTGGCGAATTCTATTCACAAAAACGCCTTTTTGGATGAGTGCTCTTCGTTTGCGCCAAAAGGAGAGGAATGGGATCATAAAGCAAGTTCGCAGATTCTCATCCAGCGGGTTTATGTAAACCGAACATCTTGAAAATGACGTCGGGCATTCATACCATATATTGTCATCCTCACGCATTGTTTTAAGGCAATTTCAGGTCCGAAACCTGTCGCCTCATGGGCTTGACATCCATATCGTGCCTCTGCTGCTCACAAAACGCTCCACATTGTCACGCCAATTTGACCAAAAGGGTCATGGAATGACGTCATTAATCTCTATACTTACAATGCGAGTCTTTTCGAACGCTGGATTAAAGCTTCTTAAAAGGCCTTGCTGGCTTTATCGCAAACCTCGCTGATGGCTGGCCCAACACTGACAAAAACTGAGTCTTTAAGAAAAACTCCCGTCGACGCGAGAACAAGTACCTATCCCCTTGCCACCCCAAAGCTGCGGTCAAGCCAAAAGAAAACGAAGCTCGGGCCGAAATGCTCGAGGAGAGAATATCATCACCCCCATAGCTCAAAAGGAAAAGGACCGTATGATCAAAGGCGGGGCTTCTGATATCAGGGCGAATCGATGCTTCGTGGTCCCTGGGGATAGGTGGTTTTCTTCGGTGATAGGCTGTCTCCCGCGGATAGGACTCCATCCCGCTGGATTTCCATGTAGAAATTTGTGCCCATCTATAAGAGGAGAGTCCCCATCCTGGCGGAAACGGGTGTCCCTTCGGGGGTTTTATTCCCGAATCCATCGGCCTCTGTGAGGAGGCCACGGCGCCGAGAAAAACATTGCCGTTGAGGGATTAGCCATCATCGCTCTTCCTCCGGGAAGACCAAGGTGAAGGTGGAGCCGATCCCCGGCCTGCTCCTCACCTCCACCCTGCCGCCGTGGAGCTCCATCACGTGCTTGACGATGGAAAGCCCCAACCCGGTCCCACCGCTCTCTCGGCTTCGTGCCTTATCCACCCGGTAAAATCGCTCGAATATCCTGGGGACCTGTTCCGGTGAGATGCCGATACCGGTATCGCTCACCGAGATCCTCAGTTCACCGCCCTTACGGGACACCTCCACCATGACCCGGCCTTCCTTTCGGTTGTATTTGACCGCGTTGTCCACCAAATTGGAGAGGGCCACCGTCAAGAACCTTCGGTCGGCTTTTAGGTAAATTCCCTCCATGGGGCCCTGCTGGAGCCGCACCTCGTACTTGCGGGCCAATTTCTCCTTGTCCGAGAGGACCTCCCTTACCACCGAATCAAGGGGAACATGCTCGATCTGGGGCGCTATCTCCTCTGATTCCAAGCGGGAAAGTATCAACAGGTCCTCCACCAGTTGGGACAACCTGCGGGTCTCCTTCTCCAAATCCCGCAGGAACCTCTGAGCCGCATCCGGCTCCTCCATGGCGCCATAGGAGAGGGCGTCCACCAGAGCAGTCACGTTTGCCACCGGGGTCCTCAGTTCGTGGGATATGTTGGCCACGAAGTCCCTGCGCATCATCTCTACCCTTCTCCTGGCGGTGATGTCCTCGAGGATCACCACCGCTGGGGAAAGGCCACTCCCTGCCTCCCAAAGGGGCCCCGCCTTGAGGTGCACCATGATGTGAGAACAATCCGTAAGTTCCAGTTCCTCCTCCACCTCCTGACCGGCAATGGCCTTTTTCGTGAGCTCCCGGATCCTCGCTGGAAGAGGGATCTCCTCCACCCTCTTACCCCCAAGGGTTTCTCTCTCCATTCCCAAAATCTTCCCAAAGGCCTCGTTTGCTAGGGAAACCCTTCCGGCCCCGTCGACGACGAGTATGCCGGCACTAACCTTATCCAGTACGGAGAGCAATCGACTTCTTTCCTTCTCCCAATCGCCGATGCCCTCCCAAATCCTGCTTTCCGTTCTCATGCATCACACCGCCTCTTCCCTTTGACCTCCCGGAAATCGAGTCCGAAAAGTCGGTACCTTGCAACTATCACGGGGTTAACCTATCGCTGAAAAGGTGTGTGGCAAGGCCCTGTGCTCACCCGGTATAGGGCTGCTCTCCGGAACCAGGGGCTTCCAAACGATAGCCCACCCCCCTCACGGTGACGATCCAGCGGGGCTTGGAAGGGTTTTCCTCCAACTTCTCCCTCAACTTCCTTATGTGGACATCGAGTACCTTTGGGGTCCCGTAGAAGTCTCCTTCCCATACCCGGCTGATTAGGTAATTCCTGGAAAGTGCCCTTCCCGGCCTTTCCATCAGGCTCTCCAGAAGCCTGAACTCGATGGGGGAGAGGGGTATCTGCCGGTCTGCCAACCATACCTCGTGTCTGGCCCTGTCCATGAGCAGTTCCCCCACCTTCAGGATCTCCCTTTCGATGTCATTCCTTCCACGAGCCGTTCGCCTTAGAACCGCTTTGACCCGGGCCAGGAGCTCCCTGGGATTGAAGGGCTTGGTGATGTAATCGTCGGCTCCCAGTTCCAGACCCACAACCTTGTCCACGTCAGAGTCGCGAGCGGTGATGACGATTATGGGGGTGTCCTTCTCCTTTCTCAGCTCCCGGCATACCTCCAAACCATCCAAACCGGGTAACATCAGGTCAAGGAGGATGAGGTCGAAGTCTTCCTCGAGTGCCCTGCGCAGCCCCGTTTCCCCGTCACCGGAAATGTCCACCAGATATCCCTCTCGGCCCAAGCTGTACGCCAGAGCCTCCGCCAGGGGTTTCTCGTCCTCTATGATCAGTATCTTTCGTTCGCCCATCCTGTCCCCACTCCCTCCGGAAGTATATAACGATAAGCTCTGCAAGAGAAATGCTCTGAGGCAGTCCGGCCCATCAACCCACATCCCATACATTACCTCAAAAACGAGCGGATCAGCGAGAAATTCCCCTTTCTGCGGGGGGCTCCTTGAATCTACCTTCAGGTCAATCGTCGAGCCACCGATGAGAATATGGGGCTTGCGGCTGGCAAGCAGAGGTAGCCATAAATCCGAGAGGGCAAAAGCCCGCCTGGAGACGGTCCTTTTCTGTCTATTGGGAGAGAACTATAACAGCAAGGAATGGGAGGAGAAGGTAGAGGCTCGCAAGTAGTGCGGGATCCCCATTCAAATCGCCTCCAGTTATAGATGGTCGGAGAGAGGCAGCACGTTATTGGCTGTACAGGAGTGATCCCGACCCTGCTTCATGTAGCGCAAGAACATCGACCCCATCTTCAAAACCGTGGAGGGCATCCTCGGCATGTCCGCGGAAAACGTGGTCGTGGCCGTACGATCGCCGTGGGGCGAAACCTACCTAAAAGGTATCATGCCCCATGAAGCCCAGGAAATGCTCCGGGAGCAGGAAATGGACTGTCAACCCGCAAATCAAGGTCTATGGCATGCGGTTAGGATCTGCGGGTACGGTCATTACGAACCAGTGGGCTTTCTTCATGCGGGAGATGACGGTGACCACGCCATCGAAAGGGTGAGAGGCATTCTCCGTGCCCATATTATGCGAACCACCGTCGCCGCCATCGGGACATCCTTTCCGCCCGGGTGATGGGAGTCGGCATGAAAAGGGGGCGGTGGAGACCCGGTCATTACCTGGCACCCCTCTCCCCACCCTGGTTTGCACGAGGAAAGGGTAGAGGGCGAAGGTTTACGCTCACCGAGGAGGGAGAGTGTGACTTCCCCGCTGACGCACCCCGGGCGGCCCGAAGGCCTACTACCGATGCAAGTGGGACCTAAAGAGGGGCGTCACCTTGAACGCCACGACCTGAAGGAGGATAGCGCTGCCCAGCCCTATGATGGAAGCAGTGCCGTAAGCGGTGCGAAAAAGAATTGGGGGACATGATTCCCAAAGCGGTGGAGGAGGACCAACGCCGCAGCCGGACGGCTTTCTCCTACCTTAACGAGATCGCCGACATGGAGAGCGCGCGGGAACAATCGGCCTGACGGGGGTTGGAAGAACCCCAGTGACGCACATAAGCAAGATGGGCCTGAGGATGAACCACTGAACGCTGGACATTTTCTCCTGGAAGGGGAAATGGCCCAGGGAATTTTAGAGAAGGCTTTCCGTCTGCAAAAGCACCGCTGTTTGGGAAGCGTAATGGCTGGGGACCTTGCAGGTGGAGACTCAAACACACGAACGCTGCATCGCCGTACCTCGAGGGACCGGTCGAAAACAAGCGGGGCGGCCTCAGCCGCCCCGCCGATAATTATTTGGCAACATCACCTCACTTCTCCACCTTTTCCCAAAGGGTTGCGTTGGCGTTACCGAAGCCGCCGCAAAGGGTGGCCACCCCGTACTTGGCCTCGGGGTAATCTTTCTTCATGATGTTGTTGAGGGTTATGACTATACGACATCCCGACTCTCCCAGGGGATGCCCCAAGGCCAGCGCTCCGCCCCAGACGTTTATGTTATCGAAGGGAGCATTGTGGCCTATCCCCAGCTCCCGTATGACCGCCAGGGCCTGGGTCCCGAAGGCCTCGTTCAACTCCCACAGGTCAATGTCCTTGACCGTGAGGCCTTTTCTCTCCAAAAGCTTGCGCACCGCATAGACGGGACCGATGCCCATGATGGTGGGATCACAACCCGCCATGCAGCCTCCGGCGTACTTGAGGTGATAATCCAGCCCTAACTCGTCGGCCTTCTCCCGGCTCATGAGCAAGGCCGCACAGGCTCCCACCGTCAACGGGGAACTTATGGCCGCGGTCACGATGCCGTCGGGTTTGAAGGCTGGTTTCAGCTGGGCCATCTGCTCCAGGCTGGGGTTGTCCCTTATCCACTGGTCCCGATCCACCATGATCTCGTTACCGTTCTCGTCCAGCCCTGGTACCGGCACGATTTCGTCCTTGAACTTTCCGGCGTCCCTCGCCTCTCTAGCCTTGATGTGGCTCCAGTAGGCCATCAACTCGGCATCCTCCCGAGAGATGTTGTAAACCTGAGCGATCTTTTCCGCCGTCATCCCCATGGGGAGCTCCAGGGGGTTATAGTACTCGGCAATCCTGGGAGGGATATCCATGTTCATGGCCATGGGGACGTTCATCATGTCCTCGACCCCTGAGGCTATGAATATGTCCCCCTCGCCGCACATGATGGCCCTGGCCGCGTGCTCGATGGCGCTCATCCCGGAGGGGCACTGCTGGCAGATCCCGTTGGTGGGCACGCTCTCCGGAAGGCCCGAGGCCAACCAGCCCAATCGGGCTATATCGTTCTGCATGCCAGTCTGGTTTGCGGTGCCGCAAAACACCGCGTCCACGTCCTCCGGCTTCACCTGGGGGTTCCTCTCGAAGAGGGCCTTGTACACATAAGTCAGTAGCTCGTCCGGGCGGCGATTACGAAACCATCCTTTCTCCGGATGGGCCCGGCAGTTGGCGGTCCTTACACCATCCACCAGCACGCACTCTCTCAGCTCTGCCATGTTTCTTACCTCGCTTTCTCTCCCAAAACCTGCACCGACCCACAACCTCGCTTACCGCTGGGTAACCAACAACAGGTATGACCAATTATAACAAAAAGCCCAAGCCATATGTCCCTTCACATGAAAGGACCATTTTCTTGCAATGTCCGCGCGCCTCGTTCTTCCTCCGACCCCGTGGATTCAACCGTGAAGGTCCCGTGTACGATAAAAATAAATGGTGGAAGACAACAACAGTCCCACGACTGGAAGACCTGCGGACTGACGGACGGGACCTGGCACAGAGAATAGGAAAAGGTATTCGTGCTTGGTCGCCTCGCGACGAAAAAGCCATACCGGGAAGATGTTCATGGAACCGAGGATTGAGCGCTGCCCCCGCTGTGGGGTACCCCTCTATATAGCCACGGAACACTCTTGGCTGGACAGCGGCGCCATCGTGCAGACCCACTCGCCAACGGTAAGGCCCTATTTCTTGGAATGCGAAGGATTTGACAACATATGGAGGAAAATGGAAATCCTTTCCGGCTTACCCCTGGAAAGAGAGATAATTGAGAGCAAGAGGAGGAACGTAAAGATCTACCTACTCCGGCATTTCCCGGACCGCATCAGGAAAGCATTAGAAAAGAGGGAGATAGACTGGCAACCCCTCAACTTCGGGTTGAGGCTCATCGCCAGGCTGGCAGGATACGGACGCTATGAGGTGATCAGCTATCAGAACCGGGGCGACCAAGACGATCACATAACCGAGACCGTATTACACCCCATCTCCCGACCCCTGGCATGTGGAAATATGGTGGCGGCCTTCGAGATCCTCTTTGGCAGGGCTCTTGACGTCACCTACCGGGATTTGGAGGAGGATCTCTTGGAGATCACCGCCTTTCCCTCCCCCGAGGACAGGAGCGATGAAGGGGGGGCGAGGATGTACTTCTATCGACCCGGGGGTGTCGAACATACTCGCTGCACGGAATGCGGCGTTCCCGAAGAGCTCGGGCGCTTTCGTTGGAACACGGAGTTAGGCGTGGTGTGGGATACCAACACCGGCATAAGGATGGCCATCATGGGGCCAGAGCTGGAAAGCCTCTTCAGGGAGCTAGTGGAAAGCCATGGTCCGGATTTCGCAAGACACATCATCCAAGCGACCAGGGATTACTCTTTATCGGCCTTCCGGAATCTTTCGGAGGACCCCGAGCAATGGCGCAAGGAGATAGCTATAAGGGGCTTGGGTGAGGTGCGGGAATTTACCTTCTACAAGGGGGGTGCATACGTGAAGGTGGTCCAGGCGGGCCTACACCACGTCCTGGTGGGGGCTGCCCAGGGGTTCTTCGAGAACATCAGGGGATATGAAACATCGGTGGACTGGGAGTACACCGAGGAAGGTTCCGTGGAGATAGAGATAAAGCCCAAGAACCTCTTGTCGCAATCGACGCCCTAGGTCTTGGCACATTGAAACTTAAAATCCCGAAGCATGCCATTTAATCGCAAGCACAATGGGGGTCTTCTGGTTCGCTGCCGCCTCGAGCCAGCGACGGCCCTCACGCCTCGCCATCACCAGGACTTCACAACAACCCTTCGTTCCCCTCAACACCATCGTCCATCATCTCGACTCCTCCACCACCCCTTCGTACCATACGGGCAGCTTGCCTAGGACAGCGGGAGGCGCAAAGCCCACAACCCCTGCAGTTCAGCGGCACCGCTTTTCCCGCCACGATAACCCTCTCCTCAAAGGGGCACGCCTCCACGCAGCTCCCACAACCGACGCACCTCGCCTCCTCGGTGTAGGAACGGTGATCCCCATCGATGAGCCTCATCCCCTCGGTTTTGAACACCCGATATCCGATCACCGGAATGCAAGCTTCCTTGCAGCAGTTGCAGATCACGAAGTAATTTCGGGATCCGCGGTAATACATATGTCGATAGATCCCCGGAGCCATCCCCTGCCGGTAACACTCCCTCACGATCTGTTTGGCTTCTTCCTTGTCAATGACCCTGTAGTCTTGCGGGAAGAGTTCCAGCCATATGGGCGCGCCCTCTGCGATCACGATGTCCGTCTCCAAAGGATGGTGGCAACCCGCCTTCTCCTTGATCGCCAACCGGCAACGGCAGGGCCCCACGGCGATGGAGCCCTCATGCTCTGGCAGCCCATCGATGAAACGCATGACCTCCTCCAAGGCCATGAACTGACCGGCGATGGCATGTTCGGCCAAGAATTTGGCCACACTGCGATAAAGGAGTTTTCGTGTGCTCCCCAAGCGTACCAGCGGGGTACGGAAGACATACCAGAAAACTTTCAGCAGTTGCACTTCGAATCTCGCATAGAACCTCAGGAGTGCCAGCCGAAGCCTGCTTCTTTTCGCCACCAGGATGTCCGGAAGGTGCAGTAAAGCGAGTTGATACATGACACTTGGAAGGTAAAAGACCAAGATCGAAGCCCTGCATTTATTCTCTCTCATCTGCTCCCTCCCTGAAAAAACGGAAAACTCTAGCCCCGGCCCCCGGCTCCATCAGCGATCCTAGCCATCATCGGGACTAAACCAAGTTCACCGCCGAGCTCCAATATCTCCTTCCGTGCCCCGGATATCTGTCTCGGATCATGTCCGTGCTTGAGCCACCCAAGACCGCCCCTCACAGCCATGGTAGAGGGAAGCCCGCCTCAGATCGGTGGCGGGAGACATTAGGACGCCCTTTCCACCAGCACCACGGCTAGGGCCGCGATGCCCTCTCCCCTTCCGGTGAACCCCATGCCTTCTGTGGTGGTGGGCTTCAAGGCAACATCCTCTTGGTCCAGGCCCAGAACTTCCGCCAGGTTTTCCCTCATCTCCTCCACGTAGGGCGAGAGCCTCGGCTCCTGGGCCACCACAACGCAGTCCAGATTCAATACCTGGTATCCTCTTTCCGTCACCAATCTCTTGACCCTTTCCAATAAGGCCATACTGGATATGCCCTCGAACCTCGGGTCGTCATCGGGGAAGTGGTGGCCTATATCCCTTTCCCCCACCGCCCCCAAAAGGGCATCCATTACCGCATGGACCAACACATCGGCGTCGGAGTGCCCTTCAAGTCCACGTGCGTAGGGGATCTCCACACCCCCCAGAACCAGCTTTCTGCCCACCCGAAAGGCATGGGCATCAAAGCCCATTCCCACCCTCATCTTGGAAGCCATCTCCCCTCAAACCTCCGGATTCCCCGATGCACGATCCCATCATCCCGGATGATCCCCTTTAAAGCCCTGAACATCAGGGATCACCCCCGCGGATAACAGTGCCTCGGCCACCACCACATCAGAGGGATATGTGATCTTGATGTTGGTCACCTCGCCCCTCACCACCCTCACACGATAGCGGTATCTCTCCAGCAGCGAGGCGTCGTCGGTGGCCCACACCCCTTCCCGCCTGGCGCGCTCATGAGAATCCAAGAGGGCGAATGCTTGGAAACACTGAGGTGTCTGTACGGCCCACAACCTCCTCCTCTCTGGCGTGCGTATGACCCATCCTCCTTCCACTTCCTTGATGGTGTCCACCACTGGCACCGCAGCGATGACCGCGTCGGTGTCCCGCATGGCTCCTATAACCCTACGAATGAGGGAGGGCCCGGCGAAGGGCCGGGCACCGTCATGGACCAACACCAACTCCTCGTCACCCGGCAACGCCTTTAGGGCTCGGTAGACCGACTCTTGACGATGTTCTCCTCCCTCCACCACCTCGATGACCTTCGTCAAGCCATAAGGTTTCACGATTTCCCTTTCAGCTCTCTCAACCTCTCCCGGGTTAACCGCCACCACGATGCCGCTCACATCCTCGCAGGCTTGGAGGTTGATGAGGGAACGGGCCAGGACTGGAACACCGGCCAGCGTCAGAAACTGCTTTCCTCCTTCTTGTCCCAATCTCTCACCCTTGCCAGCGCCGGCCACCACGGCCACCGTCTTCATGCTTATCCTCCCTTCGAGAACCGCGGTAAGAGACCCTCGCCCATAGGGTGACAACTTTCGGGCGACGTCGAGCCTCGGGGCAAAAGCGAACCTCTCCGAGTGATTTCCCGCTGAACCACGCTCCTAAGACCCCAAAAGACCGAGCCTTACCGGAAAGCCCCCTTCTCCGGCTTGAGGGAGCAGAATATCATCCTGCCCGCCGAAGTTTGCAAAACGCTGGTCACCAGCGCCTCCACATCCTTACCGATGAGCTCCCTGCCTCCCTCCACCACCACCATGGTACCGTCCTCCAGGTATCCCACTCCTTGACCAGGTTCCTTGCCCTCCCGGACGATGCTCACTTTAATGTTTTCGCCGGGAAGGACCACCGGGCGCACCGCTGCTGCCAGCTCGTTAATATTTAGGACCTTCACCCCCTGAAGCTCAGCCACCTTTTTCAAGTTGAAATCCGTGGTGATGATGGGGACATCCATTATGCGAGCCAATGAGATCAGCGTGGCATCCACGGTGGCGTGCTCCTCTATTGACATGTCCTCGATCCTAACCTCGGGAAATCCCAATTCCTTCATTCTCGCCACCATATCCAAACCCCGACGTCCCCGAGTCCTTTTCAAGGGGTCCTCGGAATCGGCAATCCTCTGGAGCTCATGGAGCACGAAACGAGGGATTATCAAGATCCCTTCCAAGAAACCTGTACGGCAGAGCTCCACTATCCGCCCGTCGATAAGGGCACTGGTGTCCACTAATTTCTCGCCGTGCTTTTTAACCTCGCTGGTGTCGACCTTGGAAGCATTGAAGGATAGCCCCGGCCTGAACAAACTGATGATTTCGTCCCTTTTTTGGACCGCCACCACATAGCCCAGCGAACCGGTGACCACGTAAAGTGCCGCTCCGAAGATCCACCCCGGATAGGAACGAAAGAGGACCATGGAGGGAAAGAAGGCTATCAAGAATCCGGTGATGATGCCCAAGGCCCCCATGAGGAGATCCACTCCGGGAACATCCTCGATCCTCTTCTGGAAGCGATGTAGCATCCTGGCAAGGACGCGTCCGCTCACCCCACCCAGAACATAACCCAGCCCTAAGAACACGATGAAAGACAGGATGAAGCCGATGACAGTATAGACTGGGTCCAGCTCTTTGAGGTACGTCCGCCTCGCCAGGTCACCCACCTCATAGCCCCCGATCCCGCCAGCCAGCATGAAAAGTAGGCGGACTATGAGGACGACCATCCCCTCTCAGCCTTGCCGGCTTACCCACCTCCTCCCACCGACCTCAACCATGAATGTGCCCGCAAATATGACCTGGTTTACCCTTGGGAAGAGAACTCCTTTGGCTTGCCTATCCTCGTGTTTCATGAGGAAGTTTGCGTCGTGAAGACCTCCTCGATCATGCGGTAGGCTTCCTCAGCCTCCACGTCTATAGCGTACATGAGCTCGCTAGCGAGAATCTCCCGGGCTTGCTGAAGCATGCGTTTCTCTCCAGAGGAAAGGCCTTTCTCCATGTCTCTCAGGGTAAGGTTCCTCACCACCTCAGCCACTTGAAAAATGTCCCCGCTCTTCAGCTTCTCGCGGTTCTTCTTGAAGCGATGATTCCAATTGGAGGGCATGGGAGTCATCTCCCCACTCAGTATGTCGAAGACCTTGTCCACTTCCTCCTTGCTGATCACTGTGCGCAGCCCCACCTGCTGATAATTGTCGGCTGGCACCATTACCTTGAGGTTACCCTTGTTCATCCGCAACACGAAGTACTTCTTGGTCTCCCCCTCCACCAACCTCTCGGATATCTCCTCGATAACCCCGGCTCCGTGGTGAGGATAAACGACTATGTCTCCCACCTCGAACATCTCTACCACCTCACACCGGACCTAAAGACCTCGACGTACTCCGCTTGCAAAAAACCGAAAACGGGCCTCGCCTACCGCCGAGGCGAAATTCTTTCTACCGGCTCTTCCCCCGAATCCCTCGCGAAAAAGGAACCACGGTATTGACAAGGAAGCGTTATGTTAGGCTGTAGACTCCCAGCGTGTTGATCCTATCGTTTTCCCTCTCCAGGACGGACTGTAAGTCCAGTTCGAGAAGGCAACACACGGCCGCCAGATAGAAAAGGGCATTGCCTATCTCGGTCTCGATGACGTCAGAACAGCTGGAACATGGACGGCCCTGAAGATGTGACTTGACGTATTCGGCTACTTGGGAAAAACTTACATTCTCAGGAACTTCCTGTTTGCTGGCTTCGATTCTCACACAACCGCAACTCGTGACGGTTTTGGCCAAAGCCCTGTTCACCCGCGTTGCGGCTTCCTGGAGCTTCGTCATGACGTCCAGGATACTTCTGTTACGCACCAAGTACTCGGATACCGTCTTCTGAAAATCTGAACAATCGGCCTTCTTCATAGCGACCTCCATTCACTTTCAAATATTATAGTTTCCATGCGAAACACGTGTCAAATTAACGCATTGCTTGCCTTGTTTGCTCAAAAATGCTGCCTATCTGGGTAAAATTACCAGTAATTTGGTCCTTGGTTTGTTTTGAACAGGAACGCCGTATGACATGAGTGGCGCAACCATGCCACGAAAGAATCGATGTGAGAACCGAGAACGAACTCATGACCCCGCAAATTGATAACTTCGAACGAGAAAGCTTGGGAGGGATTAGCGTCAGATAAACCTCTCCACGATGGAGGTCTCCACCAAGCGTCGGAGGCCGTCCTTGATGGACTGGGCCCTCGACCTACCCACCCCATCCACCTCCTCCAGCATACGGGTGGAAGCTTCCATGATGCTGTGGAGGTCGCCAAAACTGCGTACTACCTTCTCCACCACCGACGACGGCAATCTGGGTATCTTTTCCAGTATCCTGTAACCCCGAGGAACCAAGGGCCTGTCCAGCTCGTCCATGGCCCCCGAATAACCTAGAGCTTGAACCACGTTGGTGAGCTCCAGCAGCTCCTCGCCATCGAGGCGGGAAAGGCTCCTCTCCACCGCCTCCACGGTCTTTCCCCGCTCCTCCGCCATGTAATCCCGGATCACGTTGGTCTTCTCTTTTTCCACCCCGAACATGAGCTCTTCCATCTGGAGGCGGATAAGCCTGCCCTCCACTCCCAACTCGGCCAGGTAAACCTCAATCTCCTCCGATATCCTCTGCATCATCTCCGCCCTCTGGATAACGATGGCCACGTCATAGAGGGTCACCAGGCCCTCGAACTCCAGGGCGGTCAGGGTGGTGGTCACCTGGTCGAAGCGTTCCTTGTATCTTTCCAAGGCTTGAAGGGCCTGGGTGGCTTTGCTCACCAACACCCGCACTTCCTGCATCACATGGCTCCATTCCTCCCGGTAGAGGGTAACCCTGGACATCCTCTCCGAAACGGCGATTACCAGCTTCCCCGTCTGGCGAGCCACCCTTTCTGCGGTGATATGCCTCGTCCCCGTCTCTCGAGTAGGGATGTTGGGATCCGGCACCAACAAGACGTTTGCGAACCGAATGGTGTTCAGACCCTCATCCAAGATGACAGCTCCATCCATCTTGCAAACCTGATACAGCCGGGATGGGTTGAAGGGCCAGTTGAGCTCAACCCCCCCGCTGATCAAGCGCAGGACCTTTTCCTCGTCTCCCAACACGATGAGGGCTCCCATATGAGCGGCGAGCATGCGAGAGACGGCCTCCCGCAGGGGAGTGCCCGGGGCGACCATCCTCAAGCTTTCCAGATGCCTATGATCCTGCCTCTTCTCTCTCACCATTTTCGTTCTTTTCCCTCACCGGGGATGGCACCAATATAATAACGGAAAAAATATCTACTTACTCCTATTTTGGAAATGGGAAGTTTATGGTTAATAATTCCACTGGGAAATAATGGTTGATATTTCACTTTCAGTGGTATTAAGAGGATCTCAAAAGCCCTACCGCCCTGAGCGCCTCTTTGACGTCCTCCACTCCCATCAACTCGAGACCCTTTGAAAGTCCTCTGCCTTTGGTCTCTTCCAAAAAGGAACGAGGAAGGATTATCCTGCTGTAACCGAGTCGCTCGGCCTCCCTGATTCTATCAGACATGCGGGAGACGCGGTGCACTTCCCCAGTGAGGCTGACCTCGCCCAACACGATCGTGCCCAGGGACAACGGTTTATCCAGGTAGGAGGACGCCACCGCCAAGCACACCGCCAGATCCAGCGAGGGCTCGCAGACCCGTAGACCGCCCGTGAGGCCCACGTAAATGTCGCGGTCTGCCAGCCTAATTCCCACCCTTCGCTCCAGGACAGCCACATTCACCGCCAGCCTTTTTGGGTCCACCCCCGAGGATACCCTTTTGGGGGTGGGAAGGCAGGTAGGCGCCACCAGAGCCTGCACCTCCACCGCCAGAGGTCTTTTCCCCTCCACCACCACCGCGGAAGCCGTCCCCGCCACTGGACTTTTCCTGTGGGCCACGAAGCGATGAGAAGGATCTGACACTTCCTTGAGACCTTCGTCGGTCATCTCGAAAATCCCAACTTCGCTGGAGGATCCGAAGCGGTTTTTCACCGCCCGCAATATTCTCAACCCATCGAAACGATCCCCTTCGAAGAAAAGAACGCAATCCACCATGTGTTCCACCAACTTCGGCCCCGCCACCACGCCCTCTTTGGTCACGTGGCCCACCAGAAAGACGGCCATTCCGTTCTCCTTGGCCATCCTCTGTAAGCGAAAAACCGATTCTCTCATCTGGCTCACCCCGCCAGGCGGCGAATCCACCCCCGGTAACCACACCGTTTGCAGGGAATCCACTATCATGATCTCCGGCTTAACTTTTCGAACCACCCGCTCCAGGACTTCCAGGTCGCTTTCGCACAGCAGCAGGAGTTCTGGGTGGGAGATGCCCAACCTGGTCGCCCGGGAACCGACCTGGGCCGCCGACTCCTCCCCGCTGACCAACAAGACCCGGATACCCTGAGCAGCCCATCTCGACGCAGCTTGCAACAAAAGGGTGGACTTGCCTGTCCCGGGTTCCCCTCCCAGAAGTACCAGGGATCCCAACACTGCCCCTCCGCCCAACACCCGGTCCAGTTCGTCCATACCGGTAGAAATCCTGCTCTCCTCCATCCCCCGGGCAAATATTGGCTGGGGCTGCGGCAAATCCTCAACCCTTTCCCTTAACGAGCCCTCGGAATCCTCCTTCCTTTCCCTCATGGAACCGTATTCTCCACAACCAGGGCATCTTCCCAGCCACCGGTAGGAGAGCTCCCCACACTCGTCACACACGAAGCAAGTCCCCTTGATACCCATGTCTTAACCTCTCTCAGCCTCAGAAAAGCCGACCCGCTTTTGCCCTTCGGTCGAGAAGGATTATACGGCGGGGATGGGACAGGGGTGAGGGCTCAGGGGAAGCGCCAAGGGGAATGGGGAAGACGGAGGAAATCCCCATAAGAAGTCAAACAAGCACCCAAGACGACGCCATGAAGGACCAAACGCGTGATCGCTTCCACGAAAAAGCCCGCCCCGAGGGCGGGCCACAAATGGGTCCCATGTGCTCTGTTCTTTCAAGTGAGCGTCATAAGGTCGGCGCCGGTATCGGGGGCTTGTACCTTTTCGAACGTGATGTGCCCCTCTTCGTCGGCGGTGATCAGCACGGTGTTTCCGGGCTCGATTTCCTTGGCCAGGATTCTCTCGGAGAGCGGATCCTCCACTAGACGTTGTATGGCCCTACGCAGTGGCCTGGCCCCGTAAATGGGATCGTAACCCTCTTTTACCAAGACCTCTTTGGCCTCGTCGGAGAGGATTATCTCGATATCCTGTTCCTTGAGTTGCTCTTTGACCCGCTTCATCAGCAAGTCCACGATCTGCTTTATCTCCTCGTGGCTCAGATCGCGGAAGACTATGATCTCGTCTATGCGGTTGAGCAGCTCCGGACGGAAAGTCCTCTTCAGCTCGGAGAGGACCCTCTCCTTCATCTTCTCGTAGTCGATGCCCTGGTCCTGGGCAGGGGTGAAACCCAGAGGCGTGGACTTGGTAATGTCCCGGGCACCCATGTTCGAGGTCATGATGATGATGGTGTTCCGGAAATCCACCGTGTGCCCTTGAGCGTCGGTGAGCCTTCCATCCTCCAGGATCTGCAGCAGCATGTTGAACACGTCAGGATGGGCCTTCTCGATCTCGTCGAAGAGCACCACACTGAAGGGCCTCCTGCGAACCGCCTCGGTTAGCTGTCCGCCCTCCTCGTAGCCCACGTAGCCGGGAGGCGAGCCCACCAGACGGGAGACGGCGTGCTTCTCCATGTACTCGGACATGTCGATTTGGATCAGGGCTTTCTCGTCTCCGAAGAGGAACTCGGCCAGAGTCCGGGCCAGCTCCGTCTTACCCACCCCTGAGGGACCCAGGAAGATGAATGAACCTGCGGGCCTCTTGGGATCCTTGAGCCCGGCCCTGGTCCTGCGGATTGCCCGAGAGACCGCCCTCACCGCCTCGTCCTGCCCCACTATGCGCTCGTGAAGGGCTTCCTCCATGCGGAGCAGTTTGGTGCTTTCCTCCTCGGTGAGCTGGCAGACCGGTATTCCGGTCCAGGAAGAGAGTATCTCCGCGATGTCTTGAGCGGTCACCTGGAGTTGGTGGGAACCTTCGGGCATCTTCCATTCCTTCTCCACCTTGGCCATCTCCTCCATGATCTCCCGCTCCCGATCCCGCAGCTCAGCAGCCCTCTCGAAATCCTGGGCTGAGATGGCCGCCTGCTTCTCCTGACGCACGCACTGCAGGCGCTCCTCCAGCTCCCGGAAATCGGGAGGGGCAGTCATGGCCCTGATGCGCAGGCGGGAGGCTGCCTCGTCGATGAGGTCGATGGCCTTGTCGGGAAGGAAACGGTCGGTGATGTAGCGGGCGGCCAACCTCGCCGCGGCAACGATCGCCTCGTCGGTGATGGTGACCCGGTGATGGGCCTCATAGCGGTCCCGCAGACCCTTTAGGATCTCGATGGTCTGCTCCACCGTGGGCTCCTCCACCAATATGGGCTGGAAACGCCTTTCCAAGGCGGCGTCCTTCTCCAGGTGCTTCCGGTACTCGTCCAAGGTGGTGGCGCCTATGGTCTGGAGCTCGCCCCGGGCCAGCGCCGGCTTGAGTATGGAGGCAGCGTCGATGGCTCCCTCAGCGGCTCCCGCACCCACCAAGTTGTGTAGCTCGTCGATGAAGAGTATGATGTCGCCCCGGCTGCGGATCTCCTTGACCACCTTCTTGAGCCGCTCCTCGAAGTCGCCCCGATAACGGGAGCCGGCCACCAAGGCCCCTAAGTCCAAAGTGTACAGCTGCTTGCCGGCCAAGGTGTGAGGAACCTCGTTCCTCACGATGGCCTGGGCCAGGCCCTCCACCACAGCGGTCTTGCCCACCCCCGGCTCGCCTATGAGCACCGGGTTGTTCTTGGTGCGGCGGGAGAGGACTTGCATCACCCTCTCGATCTCCTTCTCCCGGCCTATGACCGGGTCCAGCTTGTTCTGGGCGGCCAGCTGGGTGAGGTTGCGGCCGAACTGGTCAAGGAGCAGGTTGCCCTGGGGCGGCGTCTCCCCGCTCCGGGACGCCTCCCGCGCCTCGGGAGAGGAACCGGTGAGGAGCTGCACCACTTGGTGTCTCACCTTGTCCAGGTCCGCACCCAGCTTCATGAGCACCTGGGCGGCCACGCCTTCGCCCTCCCGGATCAGGCCCAGAAGGATATGCTCCGTCCCTATGTAGTTGTGGCCCAGCTGGAGGGCCTCGCGCAGCGAGAGCTCCAGGACCTTCTTGGCCCGGGGGGTGAAGGGGATGTGACCGGTGGGTGCCGTGCTGCCCCGGCCGATGATCTCCTCCACTTGGTTGCGCACCGCCTCCAAACTTATACCCAGGGATTGGAGGGCCTTGGCAGCTATGCCCTCCCCTTCCTGGATGAGCCCCAACAAGAGGTGCTCGGTGCCTATGTAATTGTGGTTGAGCATCCTCGCCTCCTCTTGGGCGAGGACCACCACCCTTCTGGCTCTATCGGAAAACCTTTGAAACACTTCTATTACCTCCAATCATGGTCTTCCCGCATTACTAATTTTATATCATCCGCCGGAAGGGTTATCCCCTTCCATCCCATTAGGGCAATTTTTCCTTATCAGCATCCAACTATGTCCACTTGAGAAGTCTTCAGCCCAATCCGGGCTCCAACTCGATCCCCATTCCTAATTCTTTACTTCCAAGGCCCGCGCGGGCCATGTCCTCCGTCAACGCTTCCCTCACAGGGATGAGCACTTCCCATATCGACCGTGGTGGAGCACCGCCCAATACTGCTATCGGTAATCCCTTTCCTTTCAATAAGACGAAAGAGCGCCCCGATTCGTCACGTTTTCATTACGCCCATTCCGAATCACGCCTCCACTTTAAGTCGAAAGGGGCCGTCCCGAAAACCAAAAAGGGGATACGTCCAATAGGGGAAATGATGGATTTTCAGGTTCACACCTCTTCCGGTCTAAGGTGGGGAAAGAGGATGACCTCACGGATGGAATGGGCATCGGTGAGCAACATTACCAATCGGTCGACGCCCAACCCCAAGCCTCCCGTGGGGGGCATGCCGTACTCCAGCGCCAGCAGGAAATCGTGGTCCAAGCGGTGAGCCTCCTCGTCACCCCTCTCTCTCATCCGCAGCTGTTCCAGGAAGCGTTCTCGCTGATCCACGGGGTCTATAAGCTCGGAGAAGGCGTTGGCCAACTCCCTGCCTGCCGCTATGAGCTCGAACCGTTCCACCAGGAACGGATTATCTCGATGCTCCCGAGCCAGGGGAGAGACCTCTTTAGGGTAGTCCATGACCAGGGTGGGGTTCCAAAGCTCGGGCTCCACCAGTTTCTCGAAGAGCTCCGCTATGACCTTGCCCTTCCCCCATCCTTTTTCCACGGAAACGCCGTGTCTTTCCGCCAAAACCACCATGTCCTCCATGGGGGTATCGGGACCGAGCCTCGTCCCCACCGCCTCGCTCACCGCTTCCAGTAATCGCACCCGCTCCCAGGGCGGCCTGAAATCCAACTCCCTTCCCTGATAGGGAAATACCAACTCTCCTTTGACCTTGAGGATGACCTCGGAGAGCATATCCTCCAGGAAAGAAGCCAAATCGTTGTAGTCGGCATAAGCCCAATAGAACTCCAGCATGGTGAACTCTGGGTTGTGCTTATAGGAGATGCCCTCGTTTCGGAAATTGCGGTTGAGCTCGTATACCTTCTCCAGACCGCCCACCACGCAACGCTTCAGATATAGCTCCGGGGCAATACGAAGATATAACTCTTGACCCAAGGCGTTGTGATATGTCTTGAAGGGTTTGGCGGCCGCTCCCCCGGGGATGGGGTGAAGCATGGGGGTCTCAACCTCTAAAAAGCCCCTCTCGTCCAAAAACCTTCTGAGCTCCTTGACCACCCTGCTCCTTATGAGCATCCTCTCGCGGGTCTCGGGGTTGACCAGGAGATCCAGGTAACGACGGCGGAGGCGGAGCTCTACGTCCCTGAGTCCGTGCCACTTTTCCGGTAGGGGTCGAAGGGATTTGGAAAGGAGGGAGAACTGCTCCACCCTCACCGTGAGCTCTCCCCTTTTGGAGCGGAAGACCACGCCGTTGACGCCAACGAAATCCCCGATGTCCAGCATCAGGAAATCCTCATAGCGGGGATCCCCGAGCCCGTCGAGGGTGGCAAGGATTTGGATCCTCCCCTCGGCGTCCATTATGTCGGCGAAAGTCGCTTTTCCGTGACGGCGAAGGGCCATCAGCCTGCCTGCCACCGAGGTGCGGTACCCCGAATCTTCACCTGCCGGCAAATCCCGGAACCGCTCGTGAAGTCGTGCGGTGCTGTCAGTCCTATCGAACCTTAGGGCATAAGGAGCAATCCCCTTTTGCCTCCATGCTTGAAGCTTTTCCAGTCTCCTTTTTAGCAGCTCGTTCTCCTCCTGCAGGAGGGGATCTTGGACGCCATCGTCCATAAGCGACTCCTTCACAAAAAGCTCAACCCTTTTGGGGAATCCATATCGCCTTCGCCGCGGTTAATCGAGGGTCCTACTCTATGCTTACTATGCGGTACCTGATAACGCCTGAGGGGACATTCACGTCCACTACCTCCCCGGCTTTCTTTCCCAGTATGGCCTTCCCCACCGGGGACTGGTCGGAAAGGCAGGAGTCATCTCCCCTGGCCTCAGCGGAGCTGACCAAGCGGAAGGTCATTCTCTCCCCTCTCTCCACATCTTCAAGGACCACCATGGACCCTAGGCACACTTCCTCCTGGTCGATCTCCTCCCGACGTATGATCCTGGCGTTGTCGAGGATCCTCTCGATCTCCACAATGCGCCCCAATACGAAGGCCTGTTCTTGCTTGGCGTCCTCGTACTCCGAGTTCTCGGAGAGGTCACCGAAAGAACGGGCCTGCTCCAGCCTCTTGGCTACCTCCCACCTCTTCACGTTCTTCAGATATTCAAGCTCTTCCTGGAGCTTACGGTAGCCTTCTTCGGTGAGGATAACGTCGGTCTCTTTCTCCTCCCGATATTCATCGGGATATCCGGGCTCGAAGTCATATTCTTCCATTGTCACACCATCCGTCCTCCCTCTTTTTATCGTAACAGCAAGGTATTATAGGGTAAGGTCGTGGCATCGTCAAAAAACAACCACACCTGCAGGGCATTGGTCTTTCTTGACCAGGAACCGAAGGAGGATAGGTGATTTTCCCTGACGGTTTGAGTAACCTCACTCTGAGCTTCAGACAACGGCTAATCCCGTGAGGTGAGGTGCTCGGCGTGGATCGCAACTCACGTGGGGGTAGGAAATGAGCGAAAAGGGTCTTGCCGCCCTGTTCAATCCCGGGAGTGTGGCGGTGGTGGGCGCATCGCCCTCTGAGGGGAAAGTGGGGCGGGTGCTCCTGGAAAACATTTTGAGCTCGGGCTTTCCCGGACGGGTTTACGCGGTGAACCCTAAACATCAAGAGGTACTGGGGATCCCTTGTTATCCTTCCGTTATGGATATACCGGAGATACCGCAAATGGCGGTGATCGCCGTACCCGCACCCCATGTAGAGACCATATTGGAGGAATGCGGGAAAAAGGGAGTGGAGGTAGCGGTCATCATATCCGCAGGCTTCAAGGAAATGGGAGGAGAAGGGTACGAACGGGAAAACTCACTTCGCAAGACGGCGGAAAAGTTCGGTATAAGGGTGCTAGGACCCAACTGTCTCGGCTTAGCAGACACCTTCACACCCATCAACGCCACCTTCGCCGCCTACCCTCCACGCCAAGGCAAAGTGGCCTTCATATCTCAATCGGGGGCGCTCTGTACCGCGGCACTCAGTTGGGCCAACGAAACTCATTTCGGATTTTCCCGTTTTGTTAGCCTGGGAAACAAAATGGATCTGGATGAAAGCGACATGCTGGAAACTTTTAGGAACGACGAAAACACCCTTGTCATCGCCGCGTATCTGGAGGGTATTTCGGACGGAAGCCGTTTTTTGGAGGTTGCATCCGCCGTGACCCGGGAAAAGCCGGTAATCGTCTTCAAGGCGGGAACCACCCAGGCAGGGGCTCGGGCGGCCTCCTCTCACACCGGCACTTTGGCCGGCTCCGAGAAGGCCTACTCGGCTGCCTTTCGCAAGTGTGGGATTTTGAGGGCGGGAACGGTGGAGGAACTATTCCAGCTCTCTCGGGGACTCGTCCTCCGCAGGCCTCCCGACGGGGATCGGGTGGCCATCATCACCAACGCCGGGGGTCCAGGGATCATCGCGTCGGACGCGGTGGAAAACGGCGGGCTGCACATGGCCACCTTTTCGGAGAGGACCATCGAAATGCTCCGCGAGAAGCTGCCTCCCGCCGCCAACATATACAATCCGGTGGACGTCTTAGGCGACGCGAAAGAGGATAGGTACCGATTGGCATTACAAGCTGTCTTGGAGGACCCCTTGGTGGACTCGGCACTGGTCATCCTCACCCCGCAAGCGATGACCAGGGTGAGGGAGACCGCTGAGGTAGTGGCCGAGCACGCCTCCCGAACCCACAAGACCGTCTTGGCCGTTTTCATGGGGGGAAAAGAAGCGGAGGAAGCGGAGCGGATATTGAGGTCTGGAGGAGTCCCCAACTTCCGTTTCCCCGAGGAGGCGGTCAGGGTACTGGTGAGGATGAGGGAATACGCGAAGTTTCGCGCGAAGAGGTCTTCCTCGCCGGAGGAGTATCCGGTGGAAAGGGAGAAGGTGCAGGATTTACTGGAAAAGTTGGTCGCCTTGGGCCGTAGGGAACTGGTAGAGGTGGAGTCCAACGAGATCCTGAAGGCCTACGGCATCCCGGTGGCACGGAGCATGCTCGCCACCAACCTCGAGGAGTGCATCAAGGCGGGAAGAACCATCGGCTACCCGGTGGTGGCCAAGATAGCCTCACCCCATATCCTTCACAAAACGGATGTGGGGGGCGTGGTGATCAACATCACCAACACCGATGAGTTGATCAACGCCTACGAGAGGATAAACGCCAACGTTAGGCGGTTGTTCCCCGACGCCGAGATCTGGGGAGTCCTGGTGCAGGAGATGCTTCCCCCTTCCAAGGAGTTGATCATCGGGGTGAACCGGGACACCAAGTTCGGTCCCTTGATAATGGTGGGCTTGGGCGGGATCTTCGTGGAAGTGCTGAAGGACATCAGCTTTCGACTAGCCCCCCTTCCCCGGGAAGAGGCAGAGGAGATGCTGCGAGAGTTGAAAAGCTACTGGCTGTTGAAGGGCGTGAGGGGTGAGCCCCAATCCGACTTGGAGGCGGCCGTGGAAGTGATTCAAAGGGTGTCCCAGCTGGCTTGCGACTTTCCTCAGATCGTGGAGATGGACATCAATCCCCTGAGGGTCTTGGAAAAGGGAAAGGGATGCATGGCGGTGGACGCCAGGATCGTCCTTCAATACTGAAAGGGTGGTGGGCATGAAAGGGCTTTATCTCTGCACGGAAGGTGGTTTCGCAGGAGTACACACCCTCTGCTTGGGACTCATCATTCATATTCGCGAGGCGGGCCTGAAAGCCGGCTATATCAAACCCCTCGGATTCCGTTATTTTCATGAGGGCAACCTGTTAACCGACGAGGACGCCGTCCTCATGAAAAAAACCCTGGAGTTGGAAGAGGATCTGAAAGACATCTGCCCGGTGGTCCTCACCTCCCAACTGGTGAGAGAAGCAATGGTGACAAATGCGGAGGACTGTAGCGCCAGGATCGTGGAGGCCTACGATCGTATCTCATCGGGGAAGGACGTGGTGATCGTCCACGGCGCGCTGAACACCAGGCAAGGTTGGTTATTGGGTATCTCGGGATATCACTTAGCCAAGGCGCTCGACCTCTCGGTCCTACTGGTGGAGCGCTTCGATGACGCCATGTTAGCCGATAACGTGCTGGCGGCCAGGGATCGTTTCGGCGAGCGCTTCATAGGAGTCGTCTTCAACATGATCCCTCGCGAGAGAACGACCTTCCTAAAGGACTATCTCAAGCCTCGTCTGGAAAGCATGGGGGTTCGGGTTTTCGGGGAGATACCGTTAGAGAGCGTACTTCGTTCCATCACGGTCAGGGAGCTCACCTCCTCCCTAGGGGGTAACCTGCTCACCGGCGATGTAGCCTTGGAGAGGCAGGTGGAGGAAGTGGTGGTGGGAGCCATGAACCCCGAACATGCCCTGAGCGTCTTTCGCCGCAAGAGGAACTTTTGCGTGGTTACGGGCGGCGACCGCAGCGACATCCAATTGGCGGCCATGGAGGCGGGTGCCGGCTGCATCGTCCTCTCGGGGAACCTACATCCCTCACCCATAGTTGTGTCCAGGGCCAAAGAGAAGAAAGTGCCCATGATCCTAGTGGGTTCCGACACCTTCACGACGGCTGAGAACGTGGAACTCCTGATACGCACCGCCAGGTCATACGAGAAGAGTAAGGTAGAACGTTTGAGGGATCTGATTGGCGCTCACGTGGACATCATGGGGATCCTCAAGGCCATCGGCATCAGGCCCTGAGGGGTTCATGGCCAACCATCTTGAATCGACCCAAGTTCACATGAGAAACCAAGCCGTGTAATCCTGGAAAGCCTCAAGGGAACTGGGTCTCTCCCCACAAACCCGTCGAGGAGTTGCGGCCCTCGGGTTGATTCGCAAAACGAGGGGACCTTCCCCTTTGATTTAGGCATCTGCGTTCGTGGCTATCTTAAAACTTCATGCAACACGAGAAGTATCGGGCCACATATAGCTCGACGTCTCGCTCGAAATCTATAGGGGTGATGATCATCGGTCAATGGCGCGCAGTAGGGGATACGGATTAACCGGGCCCCTGCCATTGGGATGGAACTCGAAGTGTAAATGGGGACACCCCCGCGCGTTTCCCGTATCACCGACATATCCTATGACTTGGCCAGCCCGAACCCGGCCCGACGCGGCGAAACCGTCCAAGTGCATGTAATAATAGACGTGCCCATTGTCGCCACGAAGGACGATGTAAAGCCCCGCTTTCCCACCACTTCTGTGCTCCACCACGCCCGAGGTTATGGCCACAACGGGGGTGCCTCGAGGAGCCATTATGTCGCATCCTTTGTGTGTCCTTCCCCCCGAGCGAGGCGCTCCCCAATCGTTGGTATAGCTGCAAGGGCCGGCTACCGGGAAGTATAATCCATTCACCGGCCCCACGCTCACCACCCCGCCGCTGCCCGATCCCCGAACGTAGGATGCGTAGCGAGAGCTCATCAAAGACGCTAGGTCGGAGGTGATGCCGGCCAATATAGCCTTTTGTTCGCTGAACTTGGCCTGGATGGCTTCTCTTTTTCTGGCCAACGATTCCATGTTCTTCCGATA
>JACVJK010000016.1 GCA_015711955.1 Actinomycetota bacterium
GATCTGCGATCTTTCGATCGTTTCGTCAAGAGGGGGTCAGGGTTGATTATCCCCACCAAACAGCTCGCTCACTGACTCGTCTTTGAAAACGCTGGCGATGGTGTTGGCGAATATGGAGGCGATGGATATGACCTCAACCTTTTCACTACGCCTCTCCTCCGGGATGGGTAGAGTATTGGTGACGATGACCTTTTTGAGGGGACTGCGGTCTATGCGCTCGCGAGCGGGCCCGGAGAATATCCCGTGAGTGGCTACGGCGTACACCTCAGAGGCCCCCGCCTGCAGCAAGGCCTCAGCCGAACTGGCTATGGTGCCAGCGGTATCGATCATGTCGTCCACCAGGACCGCCGTCTTTCCTCTCACTTCGCCGATGACGTGCAACACCTCCGCCTCGTTGTGCCCAGGCCTTCTTTTGTGCAATATGGCCATGGGAACGCCCAGGTGGTCGGAGTATTTCTTGGCCATCTTGACCCTGCCTGCATCTGGCGAGACGATCACGATGTCGTGTAGGCTTTGGCGGGATATGTGGGAAGCCAGCAAGGGCACAGCCGTCAAGTGATCTACCGGGCCGCTGAAAAACCCCTGGATCTGCCCCGCGTGCAAGTCCATGGTGAGGATGCGATCGGCGCCGGCCACCTTCAACATGTCAGCTATCAGGCGGGCGCTGATGGGCTCGCGGGCCAGCGTCTTTTTGTCCTGGCGGGAATATCCGTAATAGGGTATCACCGCCGAGATCCGCTTGGCAGAGGCCCTGTGGAGGGCATCGATCATGAGCAGCAGTTCCATTATATGCATATTGATAGGGTCGGAGCATGTCTGTATGACGAAAGCATCGGCCCCTCGCACGCTCTCCAAATATCTCACGTACAGTTCCCCGTTGCTGAAGGTCTTTAGCTCCACCTTGCCCAAGGTGATTCCCAGGTGACCCGCGATCTGCCTTCCCAGCTCGGGATAGGACCTACCGCTGAATATCATCAGCTTTTTCCTGGTTATCTCCTTCAGTCCCATCTCCTTCCTCGCTCCTCCTTTTCTTCCAGTCAGGTATATTTCTCTGCTGGCTCCGCTCTATTCCCAAGGCCCCTGGGGGGACGTCTTGAGTGATAGCGGAACCGGCTCCCGTAACCGCACCTCGGCCCACCCTGACCGGGGCGACGAACATGGTGTCGCTGCCAATAAAGGCTTCGTCCTCGATGATGGTGGTGTGCTTACTCACCCCATCGTAATTGCAAGTTATGCTGCCAGCGCCCACGTTCACCCTTTCGCCGATGATGGCGTCTCCCATGTAGCTGAGGTGAGGGACCTTGCTGCCTCGCCCCACCACCGTCTTCTTGGTCTCCACAAAGGTCCCGATCTTGGAGCCTTCCATCAATCGAGTTCCCGGCCTCAAACTGGCGAAGGGGCCGATGCTCACCCCATCTTCCACCACACATTCCCGGAGAACCGCTTGCTCCACCTTAACGCCCTTGCCCAAGGCGGAGTCCACTATCCTCACCGCAGGGCCCAGGACGCAGTCCTCGCCTACCACGGTGTTTCCCTCTAAGATCACGAAAGGCCTGATCACCGTGTCCTTGCCCACCTGTACATCCGGCCCCACGTAGGTGGTATCTGGGTCCTCCACGGTCACCCCGCCCTCCATGAGCCGTCGGACCAAGCGGCTTCGCATGATCTTCTCCGCCTGCGAGAGATGACAGCGATCGTTTATCCCCAGAACCTCGGAAGCGTCCAACGCCTCCACCGTGCTGATAATCCCCCCCGCCTCCGCCATGAGTCCCACGGCGTCGGTCAGATAGTACTCTCCCTTGACGTTGTCCGCCTGTATGTGCGGGAGCACCTCCTTTAGCCTTTCCCACTGGAACAAATAGGTGGAGGTGTTCACCTCTTTTATGCTCCTCTCCTCCGGGGTTGCGTCCTTCTCCTCCACCACGCCCCTCACCAAGCCCCGCCGATCGCGGAGGATCCTCCCATATCCTGTGGGGTCCTCCATCCTCGCGGTGAGCAGGGTGAGCCACGCTCCTTCCTCTCTCTGCACCTTGAACAGCTCGGCCAATGTGTCCGAGCGGAGCAGAGGAGAATCTCCAGTCACCACCAATAAAAGGTCTTCCCCTATATAAGGGGCAGCGCACATCACCGCATGAGCGGTACCTTTCCTTTCGGCTTGGCGCACGCAGATAGCTCGGCCCCCCACCACCTCTTCCACTCTCTCCGCGTCCTTTCCCACGACCACCAAGATGCGATCCACCAAGCCCCGTGATCTTAGCTCCCCTATTGCCTCCAGCACCCAAGCGATCATGGGCTTTCCGCACACTGGATGGAGCACTTTTGCCCTTTTGGACCTCATCCGGGTCCCTTCACCCGCTGCGAGGATCAAAGCGGAACAGCTCACCCCTTCTCTCCTTTCCCTCTTGCCGTTCCTATTCTATCCAATGGAGCAGGGGAAAGGTAAAAGGTAACGGAAAAGGGGGTTTCAAAGATAACCGACCCAGGGTCGGCGTTAATGGGAAAATCGCTGAAGTATGCTGCATATAGCGTACTCGCTGGTTGGGGCGGTAGGATTCGAACCTACGATCGCGGCTCCAAAGGCCGCTGCCTTACCGCTTGGCCACGCCCCAACACCAATCTCTTTATTCCTGGGGAAGAGCTCCCTTTATGGATTTTACATCAAAAGCCCCGGAAGTAGTGCCACCCTTCAACCACCATGGATCTTTTTTTGGCGGTCAATCGCCTGTTCTTTCCTCGGTATAGGGGTTTGGGCTCCTCATTTGGGGCCGATATTGATGTCGGCAGGGCCTGTCAGCCTGTCCAGCCAAAGCTCAGGTCTGTCCTTTCTTGGCCTTCTCCTCCTTCTCCTTCTTCATCTGGAAAAAGGCCTTCAGCACAGCCTCCTGGATCATGTCTCGGGTCTCTTGATTGAGGGGGTGGGCGATATCCTTAAACTCCCCATTTGGGAGCTTTCTGGAAGGCATAGCCACGAAATAACCCCTGTCCCCGTCCACCACCCGCAGGTCGTGAACCACGAAACAGTCGTCAAAGACCACACTGGCTAGCCCTTTCACCATGTTCATGTCTATCTCGCGCACCGTCACCCTGGTGATTTTCACGACCGCAATCCCCCTGACATTCACAATACCTAACAGTTTTAACCTATATTAACGCCCATTATAACCGTTTTTCAAGGTAAACCCCTCAGCTTTTAGGGCTTTTCCCTGAACCACCGGTCATAAAGATGCTCCCTTTCCGTCCTTCGGGTATGACCACAGTGGTCACCCGTCAAGGCCAATGTTCTCCTCTACGTGGAGGCTGCAGGCAAGGATTGGTTTTCCCGCTCATGGGAAAGCGACGACTCCCTTGCGCGGCATGTCAAACCGGAGCCACCCCTCTGTCCCGGAATTCCGCCACCATGCACCAGGGAAGGGCCATCCTGATCCCCACCCGGAGCAGCGCTTCCTCTTCCATAGAAATGAGGAAAAGGGTAGGGCCGCTTCCGCTCATACCCCCCGGGCCCTCCCTCGTAAGCCTCTTAAGGATCGGTTCGAGCTGGGGCGCGAGACGAAAGGCGGCATTTATGAGGTCGTTTTGGAGGTACATCCCAACCTCTTCCGCTATCCCCCTCTGCAGGCCCCTCATCAGTCCCCCAGGGATCTCGCCCAGGGGAGGAGGGGAAGGACAAAGCTTGTCGTATTCCCGGTAAACTTCCGCGGTGGACAGGGAAAACCCAGGATTTAGAAGAAGCACGCGAAATCGGCGAGCCGCGGGGACCCTGCGAACTAACTCTCCCCTTCCCTCTGCCAATGCCGTTCCGCCCAGGAAGAAGAAGGGAACGTCCGAACCCAGCTCCATTCCCGCCCTTTGCAATTCGTCCTCGCCCATGGGCTCTCCCAGCAAAAGGTTCAACCCCAAAAGCACAGCGGCGGCATCGGCGCTGCCCCCACCAAGTCCCGCTCCCACCGGGATCCGCTTATGAAGCCTTATGAGCGCTTCCACCTTGATACCGGTTCGGAGCTCGAAAACCCTGGCCGCTCTCAGGCAGAGGTTATCCTCGCCACATGGCAAATCCCCTTCCACCTCCAACCTAATCCCTCCCCTGGAAAGTTCTACCTCCACCAGATCGCAAAGTTCCACTGTTTGAAGGAGGGTTAGAACCTCGTGATAACCGTCGGGCCTCCTTCTCCCTACTTTAAGAAACAAGTTCACTTTGGCCGGGGCCTCTATCTGTACCTTCTTTCCCATCCTCGCGCTCCCATCATTCTTTGGGTTCATCCCCTGGGCAACGCCATCCAGCGCCCGCGTCAACACCATTCGCCTTAAAGAGAATACATTTCAAGGACAACTTCCTCAAAGATGACTCTCTCCCTCATCCTCCCCGAACTACAGAGGAAAATCGTTCTGAGGTGGATGAACCCGAGTGCGAAAAGAAGAGGGGCCCCTGACGTCCAATTTCCGAGAGCCTGGCCAACGCAATGCACAAATTGAATAGCCCCTTGATCCAGAGGACCCTTCCTCGTCGGGACGGATTGGCCATTGCCATGTCCGTTGAACGTCCTCACAAGGGCATGAATTACCTTGGACTCCTGACCGGTCATCAAGAACCTCCCCGATACCTTAGGTTCCCGGGATATCCCTTAAGGAAGCTGCCATTAGATGTGCTGCGAGGCACGCGCAAGGCCTCTGCGACCTCACAAATCCAATGTTTGTTTGGCAAAAGATGCCTTCCCTGATCCGAGGGTAATCGAGTCGGTAGGGCAAGTCGGGGAGAGACCGATATTATCGATATTATTAAAGAGGTTAAAAGAGCGAGGGGATGGTTACGAGAGTCGGGGAGGCGGAGGTGAGTCAAATCCTTGGGAGACCTGGCAAAACCTAAACGGGTGGTCGAGATCTTATCCCATTACGGGATAAGACCCAAAAAAAGATTGGGTCAACATTTTCTGGTGGACGGCAACGTCTTGCGCAGGCAGCTCGAGGTTGCCTCTCCTACCGAGGAAGACACGGTGCTCGAGATCGGACCAGGGTTGGGCGCCCTGACGGAGGAGCTCCTGAACAGAGCTGGCAGGGTGGTGGCGGTGGAAGCGGACGAAGGTCTCTGCCGAGTGCTGGATGACATATTGGGACACCACCCCCGGCTACAACTGGTACGGGGAGACGCCCTTAGAACCTCGCTGAGGGAATTGTTCAGCCCTGAGGAGAGAGTGGTCATGGTGTCCAACCTCCCCTACAACGCGGCCACTCCCATCATATTCAAGGTCTTAGACGAGATCTCCCACCTCAGGCTTGCGGTGGTCACGGTACAAAAAGAACTGGCCGATCGTTATGTCGCCGAGCCGGGAAACCCCGCATATGGCGCTGTATCGGCAAAGCTCCAACACATATGCGAGGTGGAAAAACTCGCTAACGTGCCCCCCACCGTTTTCCTGCCACCTCCCAAGGTAGAGTCCTCCCTGGTGAGGATAAAGCCTAGATGCTCGCATTTCGAACTAAAGGCTGTCACCATATATTTCCAATTTCTCGAGCAAGCTTTCTCCCAGCGCAGGAAGACGCTGGCGAACAACTTGTCGGCGGATAACCGTTCGCGAGACGAAGTGATAAACGCCCTGATCCGGTTGGGAAAGGATCCCAAGTCTCGTGCGGAACAGCTCTCTCCACCCGAGCTTTATCGTCTATACGAAGAGCTCAAAAAGCCCTCGAAGAAAATCAAGAGGACGGGCTTCTGACCCGTCCTCCCGCAACGTTTTCCAGGCCCCTTAGGCCTTTCGCTTGAGGTCCGAGATGCACTTGGTACAGATGTCCTGGTTCTTGAACTTCTTCAGTTTCTCCTGATCCTGACTGCCACAGAAGGTGCAACCTGGCTGGTACTTCTTCAGGATGATGCTCTCACCCTGAACGAAGATCTCTATAGGGTCTTTCTGCTTGATATTTAGGGTTCTGCGGAGCTCCATGGGGATGACTATCCTGCCCAGCTCGTCGATTCTGCGCACGATACCAGTGGCCTTTAACTCCTGTTCCTTAGCCTTCATCTCTCGCCCACCCTCTTTCCGTTTTCACACTTATTTTCTTCGTTCTTCAGCTTGACAATCCAGGATTATAATTCTATGTATAGGGAGCTGAAGATGTCAACGAGGATCTGACAGGATTTTTATGGGAAGGAAAAAATGAGCAAGACGTACTATGTTACCACGCCCATCTACTATGTGAACGACAAGCCACATATCGGGACCGCATATACCACGGTGGCTGCCGACGCCTTGGCTCGTTTCCATCGCTTGAAAGGCGAGAAGGTCTTCTTCTTGACCGGCACTGATGAGCATGGGCAACACGTGGCTAGGGCCGCGGAGAGGGCTGGTGTGTCCCCCCAAGAATGGGTGGACACGATGGTCGTTTACTTCAAAGAGGTTTGGGAACGTTTAAACATCAGCAACGACTACTTCATTCGCACTACCGACCCAAAGCACGTGGAGGTGGCAAGGAAGTTCATTCAGAAGCTCTACGACAAGGGAGACATCTATTTGGACGTCTATGAGGGTTGGTACTGCGTGCCTGACGAGTCTTTCTGGCTTCCCTCTCAATTGGTAGATGGAAAATGTCCCCAGTGTGGGAGGGAAGTGGAGCTGGTCCAGGAAGAGAATTACTTCTTCCGCCTGTCCAAATACGCCGATCGCTTGCTGAAACACATCGAGGATAACCCTGACTTCGTGCAACCGGAAATCCGTCGCAACGAGGTGCTCAGTTTCATACGCCAAGGTCTCACCGACCAAAGTATCAGCAGGAAGAAGCTGCGGTGGGGCATTCCCCTACCTTTCGACGAGAGCCAGGTGATGTACGTTTGGTTCGACGCTTTACTCAACTACATAAGCGCCATCGATTATGGCTTGGACGACGAGAAGTTCTTGAGCATTTGGCCAGCGGACGTGCATCTCATCGGAAAGGAGATACTGAGGTTTCACGCCATAATATGGCCTGCCATGCTGATGGCCGCCGATCTTCCCCTTCCTCGATGTGTGTACGCCCATGGGTGGCTCACCGTTGAGGGCGAAAAGATGTCCAAATCCAAGGGTAACGTGATTAGCCCCCACGAGCTCATCGACGAGTTCGGGGTGGATGCTTACCGATACTACTTCCTAAGGGAGTTCTCCTTCGGTTACGATGGGAATTTCTCCAGGGAAAGCATGATCGTTAGGTACAATGCGGACTTGGCCAACGCCCTCGGGAACCTGGTGAGCCGGGTCATCGCCATGGTGGAGAGGTATCGAGATGGTTCTGTCCCGGAACCTTCCGGCTGCAAGGGCGACGCCGACGCTCCTTTGAGGGAAGCGGCCTCGGAGGTCTTCGGCCGAGTGGACACGGCCATGGAAAGATTTGCCTTCAATGAGGCATTGCAACATATTTGGGACTTCGTGGACGCAGTAAACCGTTACGTTGACGAGACTGCCGCTTGGGATCTCTTCAAGAATCCCTCCCAATCTGACCGCCTGGACGAGGTCCTATACAATCAGGTGGAGTCCCTACGACTTTTGGCCCTTCTGTTAGTACCCTACATGCCCAACGCCGGGGAGGAGATATGGCGCAAGCTGGGTTACGAAGACTCCATCCACCAACACCATCTGCCTGCCGAGGCGGGGTGGGGCCTTTTCCCTCCCGGTCGTAAGGTGAACAAGGGAAAGCCTCTCTTCCCCAGGATCCAGAGATGACCGAGCTCATCGACACCCATGCCCACCTGGATCTCCTGCAGGAAGACCCAGCGGAGGTGATAAGGAGAGCAGGAAAAGCGGGCGTCACGCGCATCGTGAGCGTCGGCATCGACATCAACTCCAGCAGAAAGGCCTTGGAAGCGGCCTGGGAGTTCCCGGAAGTTTACGCCACCGTAGGCGTACATCCTCACAACGCCCCGGAACTGGACGGAGAGTCCCTAAAGAAGCTCGTTAGAATGGCCCGAGAAAACAAGGTGGTGGCCATCGGTGAGACTGGGCTCGACTTCTACCGCAATTTGAGTTCTCGGAAAGACCAGGAAAGGGCATTCCAAGCCCAGCTGGAGTTGGCCTTGGAGCTCTCCCTGCCGGTGGTGGTACACGACAGAGAGGCCCACCTCGAGGTGATGGCCATTCTGGAGAGGTACGCGCCCTTCAAACACGGCTTGATTATGCACTGCTTCTCTGGAGACTATGCCATGGCCGAGGCCGTCATCGACATGGGTGGATTCATATCGGTAGCGGGTCCCGTAACCTTCCCCAACGCCGATCGCCTGCGCGAGTTGGTGAGGAAAATCCCCCTCAAGAGGCTGGTTTTGGAGACGGATTGTCCCTTCCTATCGCCCCATCCCTTCCGGGGAAGGAAAAACTTTCCTGAAAGGCTGAGGATCATAGCAGAGAAGGTGTCCGAGCTGAAGGAAGTTCCCTTGGACGCTTTGAGCCTACCCAATCCCTTCCCCAAGATGGGGTAAAATTACAGCTGATCTCCAGGGATCTTCCCTTGCATACCAGCTCCCATGCTACTGCCATGCCTTGTAATCGTCCGTGTGTCTGCTGCGGTTCCGATAGCTCCCCTCAATCCCGCTCGTCTAGCCAAGCTCTGTATAACTCCCGCTGTGGGATGCCCCTGGCCTGAGATACTGCCTTCACCGCTTCCCGTACGGCAACCCCGGACGACACGAGGTTTTTCACCTCCTGCAAGGCCTCCCCCAGCGAGGGCGTTTCCCCTGCCTCTCCCCCCGAAACCACGATAACGTACTCACCCTTTACTTCTCGATCCTTAAATGAAGCGAGCACTTCTTCGGCCTTCCCCCGCATCACCTGTTCGTGTACCTTGGTGAGCTCCTTCGCCACCACAATCTTTCTATCTGGATCGAGTGCCTTTATATCCTCGAGCGTCTCCACAACGCGATGAGGAGCCTCGAAAAGGACGAATGGATCTCCTTTTCTCAACAGATCCAATAATCTGGATCTCCTGGCATTAGTCGAACGAGGAAGGAACCCTTCGAAATGGAACCTGGAAACAGGAAGGCCAGATATGGCCAGAGCAGCGGTTATAGAGCTGGGGCCGGGAACCACCTCGATCCTCAGTCCCCTCTTGACGCATTCTTCCACCACCAGGTGACCGGGGTCGGAAATGCCGGGCATCCCTGCGTCGGTTAGAAGAGCTACTTTGCTGCCCGCGGCCACAAGATCGGCCACTTCTTCCGCTCTCTTCCTCTCGTTATGTCCGTGGCAGGAAACGATCCGCGCTCGAATCCCCAAATGGCTCAGGAGCTTGCGGGCCCTCCGGGTATCCTCCGCCGCCACCAAATCCGCGTCACGAAGCACTCGAATCGCCCGCAAGGTTATGTCCTCCAGATTGCCGATGGGCGTCCCCACCACGAGAAGCGCGCCCTTTTCTCTCGAGGAACTCATGATCAGATTATATTTCTCATCTTTCTGCCTTCCGAAAGTAGGGCCTCCACCGCTCTTCTGCCTCAACAAGGAGGTTTTCTAACCAAATTATGGACGTCAGATCCCGCGATGCTGAAGGTAAGTCGTCATTGAAAGCAGCAATCCGGAAGCCGATGCCAGACGAGAGAAAATCGGCGAGATATCGTCCATTCGCTTAAGGGGGGTTCACTTGTCGAGCTCTACCGGCCGCGGCCTGCGTGCCAGCAGGGCATTCACCAGCTCCATCTGGGTGCCGTAGTTCATCTCGGGGACGACCTTTGCCAACCTCTCCAAGAGCAACGCCGAGGCGTAGTACACATAGAGGGGCTCGGGTCTTGCCTCGATCCGACGGCATATTCCCGCCCGACTGAGCTCTTCCAAGGAGCTCCTCACCGCCTCCACCTCTCTCCCAAGCCTCACGGCTATCCTGGCGGCACTGTCCACCAGCCCAGGGTTGTCCTTAAAAAGGCTTATTATCTCGTACTTGAGCCTGTTGATATCCTCGTCTTTTATGATGAACTTTCCGATCCTCGCCAATGGGAATCAGCTCCCCAGCCGTTTTCATAACCACAGAACCGCTGGCACGCTTCCTGTTGCCACAGGGACCTCTTATGGGCCTTTTATCGGTCTCTGATCGACCTCTTTTTTCATCGACAGCCAACCCTTCCATCTTTACCGGAAATCCCCCACTGGTCCTGAAGATCCCAGAGCCTTAATCCGCTGAATAGCCCTCACGGAAATCCCTTTCCTCTCCCTGCGTTAAATTCGCGCCGTCCCGTTCCCAGTCTCCTTGCCGCTCCTCGACATATTCAAGTCTCACGGTTCGAGGATCTTCTCCAGCAGCCCCAACAAACCCTCCACCCCATCCACCACAACATCGGCCACAGCCTCCAGATCCAAAGGGGTCTCTTCTGAACGCACGGCCACCGCCACTCCCTGAAAGCCTCCATCCCTCATGAGACGGCGAAGCCCCCGGAAGGCGTCCACGTCCGTGTAATCGTCCCCAGCGTAAAGGGCCCTCTTGAGTCCCCATCCCGCACAAAGCCGGGCCACCACCGTGCCCTTGTCCACCTCCACTGGGGGCCTCAACTCCACCGCCATCCTACCTCCCACCACCTTAAGGCCATGCCTAGTTGCCAAGTCCCGGGCCAGCTCGACCATCTCTCCCCCAACCCCTGGATTCATGCGAAAATGTATCGTCAGGGTCAAGGACTTGTCCTCCAAAAGGATACCGTCATGTCCCTCGATCTTTTCCTTTAACTCTCGCCGAGCCCGTTCGAGCGCGGGTAGATGGGGTAAAACCTCGGGGTCGGGCACCTCCCTCCCCTCTTCCCACCACTCCAACCCATGCACTCCCACATAGTGAGTATGGGGCAGCCCCACCCTCTCCACCAGATCTCTCACTCTACGGCCCGAGACGATGCAGATGGGATGTAGGGTAGCCAGTCGGTACAAGAGCTTCCTGGCGCGGGGATGCAATCTCGCCCCGGTGGGCATGGGAGCCACCTCGCTGATGGTCCCGTCAAAATCCAAAAATATGCCGGATCGAGCCCTTTCCCGCCGAAAGTCATTGATCCATTCCTCGCCCATCCTCTCTTCCCCTTGTGATCAACATCGTTTACGTTTGAGGAGAAACCATCGCCTCTTCGCCGAAAGGGTTGAAGGTAGACATACGGAGGCGGTGACCTTTTCCCCTTCGATCATCTTTCTCGGGTTTTCCTCGAGCAGACGACGCGCTTCCCCCTCTCCCGCCAAGTCCACCAGTCTATCATAGGCGCCCCTCAAGTCCGGTCTACGGTGGCCAGCGGAGTGGGCATCGGAAGCCACCACCGCCACCAAACCTTCTCGGAGCAGCCATTCGGCTCGCCGTCGAACCTCGTCTCCGTGTTCTCCCGTCAAACTTCCCGAATTGACCTGTAGGAGAACGCCCGACTCAAGAAGGTCACGAAGAAGGCTTCCGGAGCGTAGCATAGGGTGTCTTTCGGGATGGGCCACCACCGGGACCATGCCAGCAAGCCGCAGGCGAAATACCGTCTCCCTGATAGCCTCGGGAACCAGACCGGAAGGAAGATCCACCAGGAGATATCTCCCCGCACCGGCTAAAGTGAACTCCACCAAGGTCTCCCATTCCTCCACGGCCACCCTCCTCAGGCCCCAGTTCAACCTTAGCTCCGCACCGGGATAAAGGGAGACCTGAGTGGCATTAGAAGCGAACCGAGCGGAAAAAAGCTTCACGAACTCAGAGATCCGGTGGGCTGCGACAAAATCCCCCTCCAAATCCACGTGAGGAGTGACCGCCAGCCCCTCAGTCCCCCCCTTCGCCGCCGCCATGATCATGGCAACAGCTTCCCCCTCGTCAGCGGCACCGTCGTCAACACCTGGCATCAGATGGCAGTGGATGTCCCAAAACCCCAACGCCCACGCTCCTTAAAAAACCTCATTCCCTTATATCATCCCCTTGTCCTCGACAGGGATTCCCGGTACCATTCCACCGTCCTGGTCAGGCCCTCCCGGAGATCCACCTTTGGTTTCCATCCCAACACCTTTCCGGCCCGCCGGCAATCCAGGGCTATTCGGCGCAGCTCCCCCTCCCGGGGCGGGGCATATAGTGGCTCCCCCTCAAAACCAACGATCTCGGCCATCATCTGAAAAAGCTGGTTTACAGATGTCTCCGTGCCGGTCCCTATGTTCAAAAACTCCCCTTCGCCCCGGCGCAAGGATGCACGATAGGCTTCCACCACGTCTCCCACGTATATGAAATCCCTCGTCTGTTTTCCATCTCCGTAAATGTAGGGGGCCTGACCGTTCAACATCTTGCCGGCGAATATGGCCACCACGCCCGCTTCTCCAAAGGGATTCTGCCGCGGACCGTAAACATTGGCGAGGGCGAGGGTGCAATAGCTGAGACCCTTGCACCTTTGGAAATAGCGGATGTACTCTTCCGCCACTCCTTTGCTCACCCCATAGGGGGAATCGGGTCGTCTTGGCGCATCCTCTCCCACCGGGATAACCTCCGGCTCCCCGTATACACAACCACCGCTGCTGGTGTTTATGAACCGCCTCACCCCGTTTTCCACTGCCGTCTTCAGCACGTTAATGGTGCCCAAGATGTTAATGTCTGCGTCCTCCAAGGGATCCCTGACCGAGACCCTCACGTCGCACTGGGCAGCCAAATGGATGACCACATCCTGGTCTTTTCCCTTGAAAGCAGCCTGCAACGCACTATCCCTGATATCAACCTGCAGGAAAAAGAAACGGTTTTGCCGTGCTGCCTCTTTTACGTTTAAAAGGTTCTCGAACTTGCCGGTGGAAAGGTTGTCCACCACCGTGACTGTGTGCCCGTCCTCAAGAAGGGCATCCACCAGATTCGACCCAATGAACCCTGCCCCTCCGGTCACCACGATCCTCAATCCCCTCACCCCCGTCAGGTCTCAAACCCTACAAACTCGGGCACTCATATTCCCTGAACAGATGAAACCCGTCCCCAAAAGATCTGGAAAGGCAGCCAGGGGAAAATCCCGCTTACCGCACCTGTCCCATATCGCATCTCTCGCCATTTCTCGCCTTGTGAGCACGACCGTTCTTCACCGGGAAGTATCCCTCTGGAAAGAGCCGATGACGGCCATGAACTGCCGCCTTGCGGCGGGGAACTCGGCCCAAAGCGATCTACCGGTGAACATGAAGACCAAGTCCTCCGATATCACATAAAAGACGAGAAACCCTTTCTCCTTTGCCCTGAAGTCAGCGTAATAAGCCGGATTGCCCCTGACGGAACTGGTACTCAAGGGCTCGCTTTCCCGCTGGGAAACCCCTTCACCTCCGGGGATCTCCTCGGTTCCCCCCTCTGCCCCCGCCTCTTCATCCATACCCGAAGGAGAGAAATTGGCACCCTCTCCCCCTTCAGACCTCATCTTAGTTAGGACATCCTCCCTCAACATGGCGTATATGCTCTCCATGCCTCCCACCAAAACATCGGGGTCGAGGCGAAAGGCCTTTATCTCAAGGGATTTGTCGGAACCCATCACCAATTCGAAGCAAAACAGTTCGTCGCCTTCCGGAGTTAGCTCCTTTAGCTCGTAATGCCTGTGATAACTTAATGACAAGCCGGTATCGGGTTGGGTATAGGTCAGGTAATCCTCATCTCCGCCCTCGTCCCTCAACTCTTTTTGCTGAACCGCGTACCGATACACCAAAAAGGCCATCCCCAGCAACACCGCAAGGGCGATCAAAACAGCCAGTGCTAACCCGAGGTAGAAAGCAGCACTCCGCCTCCTCGGCAATTCCATCTCCTGTGGTTTCAGGCTCCCAAGGAAACTCTCCAACAAGCTATCCCGGGAAAGCCCCGTCCCGCAGTTGCCGCAGAACTTGGCCTTATCAGGCTGGTAACTACCGCATTCCGGGCAGATCATCTCATAAACTCCGCTCGCTTTCAGGCTGTGTATTTTCCGCCAAAAGGGTTCTTTTCCCTATAGGCCCGCTTGCTCAGGGCGTTCATGCAAAGTATATCCGACGCCGATGATAGGCCAATGGTTCTCCCCTCTCATGCCAAATTTGTGCCATCAGAGCAGGGGATCTCGCAAGCCTCGGATCCACAAGAAAAGATACCGGCACGGGTTTAGCCGGAAGATAGTATTTCACACGGACGAAAACGAATCCCCGCGACGGTGGGGCTATCCATGTGACCGGCGTTCAAGAAAGCCATCTTCGCCAAGGGAAAGAACTGCTACATTTGGGGCAAGCATCCAGGGCGTGAGCTCTTGAACGATCAAGCAGTCCGAGGACTAGCCCTTGCCAAGCTTCTGCGACGTCCACCTTTCAACCCCTTTACGATCACCACTCCAGCTCTTCAGCGCGCTTACGCTTCTCGGTCCTCACCACCTTTGCCAGGCGACCACTGTGCAGGTAAACGGTGCGGTGGGATATATCGGAGATGGCGGAGTTGTGGGTAACCAAGATTATTGTTTGTCCTTGCTTTTCGTTTATATCCTGCATCAAAGCGAGAATTCTCTTGCCGGTCTCGTAGTCCAGCTCCCCCGTGGGCTCGTCGCACAGGAGAATGGGAGGGTCCTTGCAAATGGCGCGGGCTATGGCGACCCTCTGCTGCTCGCCCCCCGACAGCTGGCTGGGAAAGTGATCCGCCCGATGGGCTAACCCCACTGCCTCCAATGCCCTCATGGCCTTCTCCCGGCCACCTCCGTCCACCAATTCCAAGGCCAGCTCCACGTTCTCCAGGGCGGTAAGGGTGGGGATGAGGTTGAAGAATTGGAAGACAAAGCCAATCTGCGTGCGGCGATATTCGGTGAGCTCTTGTACAGAGAGCTGCGATATGTCCCAGCCGTTTACCACCAGCCTCCCCGAGGTAACCGTATCCATCCCGCCCAGCAGATTCAAGAGGGTGGTCTTGCCTGAACCGCTGGGGCCCAGAATGACTATGAACTCTCCCCGGTAAACCACCAGGTCCACTTCCCTGAGCGCCGGAACCTCCACGTCTCCCATCCGGTAGATCTTGCTCACTTTCTCGAAGCGTATGATCTCTTTCCTTCCATCGCCCCCGGAGTTAGAGTGTCCTGCAATGGTCGGGTCCACCTCCGCAGGAGGATATCGCTTCGCCTTGTGCTTCAATGCCTCACGCCAAACCCTTCGGATCATGCCCATCTCCGATCGATTTGACCTATGACTATGAAAACTAGGGCCACGGGCACCTACTCCTTTATCGGCAACTCCAAGAGCTCAAGAGAGGGTCCCCGCGGCCCGTTCTCTGTTGGCCCTTTCAGGGTGAGATCCGATCAGGGGCTCTTTTGACCCCACTTCTCATAGAACACGATCTCCTCCAGGGGTTTCCTTCCCCTCTCCTCTGGATATTTGGCCGGGTATCCGAGAGGGGTCATGGCCACGATCCTGATATTCTCCGGCACCCCCAGAATGGGTCTTATCCTGTCTTCGTCGAAAAGGCCGATCCAACAAGTGCCCAATCCTTGGTTCCAAGCTTCCAGGCAAAGGTGCTCCATGCATATGCCTATATCCACCAAGTAATAGTTCTGATCCTTCATCTTTCCCGACTGTTCCGGATCCGCGCAGGCCACTATGAGAACCGGCGCGGTGGCGGTGGCCTTCTGAGCAGGGTTGTTCTCCAGTGTGGCCGCTATGGCCTCCTTTGTGCTCTGGTCTTTGACCACGATAAAGTACCAGCACTGGCGGTTGGCCCAGGAGGGCGCCAACCGAGCCGCTTCCAGGACTTCCCTTATCTTTTCCTCCTCCACCGGGCGATCATCGTATTTACGTATACTGCGTCGATCCCTGAAAACGCTCATAACCATCTCCACCAGCTCCTTCCCTTCCTCGGCCTCGTCCATACCCAAGATCGACAATCCAGATCAAGGGGAAATCCCACAAGAGGAATTTAACACAATGCGGTTTTCGGCGGAAACGAGGACCCGTCCTACAATGCCGGGTGTCGCCTTATCGACTAAGTCCTCAAAAGCCCTATAAAGAAGGGCTTGAACTCTCGAGGGCCAGGCTCGCTATGAACCTACGGGAGGAGAAGGATGCGAGTTATCTGAGAGCCGTGATAACAGGACTCGAGCTCACGAGACCGGTTCTCACCATCACCCTTCACGCCATGACCCGGTCGTAGCTCCGGAATGGCTCCCTGGGAACCTCCATCCCATCTGGGCTTGACCACCATAAACCTTTTCGTTAAAACCGCTCAAATTTCTTATCCCGTCCCGCCCCAGCTGGTTTATAATCAATAACCGATACTTAAGGAGGTATGATGCTTCCAAGAGTCCCGGTTCAACCCAAGTCCCTTGAGGCCTACCGGCCCATAGTGGGAGACGAGGTTTTGGATGAGATAAAGTCCCTCGCCGAACCATTACAGGGGGCAAGGGTTCTGCACATCAACAGCACCGCCCATGGAGGGGGCGTCGCCGAGATGCTTTACAGCTTGGTCCCCCTCATGAGCAGCGCTGGCTTGGAGGTGGAATGGCGCCTCATCCGCGGTGACCAAGACTTCTTCACCGTGACCAAGCTATTCCACAATGCCCTTCAGGGTATGGAAATACCCATCACCAACGAGATGAAGCTCAAATACCTCAACGTCATCGAGGAGAACGCCGCCGATTTTCAAGGTGAATACGACTTCGTGATGGTGCACGATCCCCAACCCTGTGCCCTGATCGCGGGCCTCATCAACACCCCTGCTAGACGGGGCAAGTGGATATGGCGTTGCCACATCGACACCACCTACGCCAACGATGAGGTGTGGGAATTCTTAGTACCTTACATAGAGTTGTACGACGCGGTGGTGTTCACAAAGGAGGACTACATAAAAACTCCCCTGAAGGTGGGGGTGAAGGCCTTCATCACGCCCTCCATCGATCCCTTGAGCCCCAAGAACATAATCCCCGAAAAGAGGGTGCAGTCGGATATCGCTCGCCGCTACGGCGTGGATGAGAACCGTCCCATAATGCTGCAGGTCTCTCGCTTCGACCCGTGGAAAGACCCGCTGGGTCTGGTGGACTGTTATCGCGAGGTCAAGAAGACTCACCGAGATGTGCAGCTGGTTTACCTGGCTTCCATGGCCGACGACGACCCCGAGGGATGGCATTATTATGAGAAGACCAGCCAATACGCCGGAAATGATCCGGACATCTTTCTCCTATCCAACCTCCAAGGCATAGGCAACGTGGAGGTGAGCGCCTTCCAAGCCATGGCCACAGTGGTGCTGCAAAAATCCATCCGGGAAGGTTTCGGACTGACGGTAACCGAGGCCATGTGGAAGAGAAAACCCGTCGTGGGCGGCGGCGTGGGTGGCATCCTGCTTCAAGTGGACGACGGCGTAAACGGGTTCTTGGTAAAAAGCGTCTCGCAAGCGGCGGAGAAGGTGAGGTTGCTACTGGACAGTCCCTCGTTGGCGACAAGAATGGGAGAGGCCGGACACGAAAAAGTGAGACGCAACTTTCTCACTCCCCATCACATCAGAAACTACCTACGCCTATTCAGGGCCTTGGTCGGCTGAACAGCTACGAAAGTCAGATCGCTTTTCTCCGACTTCATGTGCGGCTTTTTCCGAAGGTGATCACGGCCCAAGTCCGTGCCCATCCCCATCGGACACCTTTTGATCGGGCCTCCCCTCGGCATGGCTTGCGATCCTTCCCTTGAGAGGTTAAATTCTGGTGTTCTTTTTAGCCAGTCCGCAAGGGTGCCCCCCGACTCCTCCCATCTCACGCGGGCAGGTTATGGGACTTTTCCAAGACCGTCCCCAAGTACGCCCCTCGATCGGCCTCCCAAGTCGGGCCTCATGATCCTCCCTCAAGGCGTTGGTTGCAGGGCTAACTTTACTGGAAATGCGCCAAACCATTTTCCCAGAAACCTTTCATGAGATCCTTGCGGCAACCCTTCGCCGTACCGATTTTAAAACTTTTGGAATTTTATGGTTGACCACGCATTAAGCTTCCATTCCATGGAAAGGGACGGTGATATACTCTTTAGTGGGGAGGTGAAAGGTGGAACTGGATCAGCTGAAACCGGAAACCGCCACCCCGCGCCAGGTAAGGCAGTATCTGCGCGACAAGCTCGTCGTCATCGCCTCCAACCGAGGTCCGGTTGAGTTCAGGCGGGTGGAAAATGGCATCATAAAGCCCTTCAGAGGTGCGGGAGGATTGGTCAGCGCCATGTCCACCGCCCTCACAGCCACCGACGCGGTGTGGATCTCGGTAGCCCGCACCCGGGAGGATGTAATAACCGCCCTTGCCTATCCCAAGCGCAGGATCCCCATGCCCCTGGAAAACCCACAATACTTCTTGCGCTTCTTGGTCACGGATAAAAGGGAGTTCCACCTTTACTACAACGTGGTGAGCAACTCGGTTCTTTGGTATCTGAACCACTACATGTTGGACCTAACGGGAAATCCCTGTTTCGACGATGAATTCCACACGGCGTGGAAGGAAGGCTATAGGAAGGTCAACCGGCTTTTCGCCGACGAGATCGTTAAGGAGGTGCGAGCACAGGGGAAGAAGCCCCTCATATTCCTGCAAGATTACCATCTTTACCTCTGCGCCTCCCACATTAGAAGCCGTCTTCCCGAGGCTCTCATCCATCACTTCACACACAGCCCATGGGTGGAACCGGACTATCTCAAATTCTTGCCAACGGGCTATAGAAGGGAAATCCTGGAAGGTATGCTGTCCTGTGACGTGGTGGGCTTCCACACCCGACAATACGCCGAAAACTTCCTCCGCTGTTGTGAGGAGAGCGACGTCCTCCATCTAAAGGTGGACAGCAAGAGGGGAATGGTGGTGCGAGACGGGCGCCTCACCTTCGTCCGCCATTATCCCATCTCCATAGATCACGAAGCCCTGGAGAAGCTCGCCATGCGCCCAGAGGTGGAGTTGCATCGAAAGAGACTGCGAAAGATAGCCGGGGAGAGAAAGATTCTATTGAGGGTGGACCGGGTGGAGCCCACCAAGAACATCTTGAGAGGGCTCAAAGCCTACAGGTTATTTTTGCGCCACCATCCCGAGTGGCACGAAAAGGTGATCTTTTTCCACTTCCTTTACCCTTCCCGACAGGAATTGCACGAATACCGAAACCTGCGCCGGGAAATCGAGGAAGAGGTTCACTCCATCAACAGGGAATTTGGGACCCTTGAATGGGACCCTGTCTACCTGGAGATAGAGGACAATTACCTCCGATCCATAGCCGGCCTGATGGAGTTCGACGTCTTGGTCGTGAACCCGGTGATGGACGGCATGAACCTGGTGGCCAAGGAGGGGGCGGTGCTCAACCGGAAAAACGGCATAATCATAATTTCCACCCGGGCAGGGGTATGGGGAGAGTTGAAAGGAGCTGCCATACCAGTGAATCCTTTAGACGTGATGGAACTGGCCGAAGCCATGAGGACGGCATTGAGAATGGGGGAAAGAAGAAAGAAGGCGCTTTCCCGCAAGGCACGGCAAGTGGTGGAATCCAACACCTCCTTCAACTGGTTCCTCCAGCAAATGAGGGCCTTACAAAGAGCGGAGAAGGAAAGAGGAAAAGGCACGGTCCCCGAGGAACCTCCGGTCCCTCCCCTTCCCAGATACGAACATTTCGACTAAGCCCCCCTTAATGCCCCCGCGAGAAGAGATTGGGGGCGCTGTCTCGCACAACGCAAACGACCTCGGCCCCAAAGAGGGCGATCTCAGATTCTCCGTAAGGGTATGGCAGTCATATAAACTTGGTATCATACTGTGAGCGCCACTGCGGAACCCGCGACAGAAGACCCCCAGTTCACCTTCAAGCAAGCCCACTCTTAACGTGCTCGAAAGCCGGCAGAAACACGAGTGAGCGAAAAGTGAGAAGGTTTACGCCCGCAAGCCTCAGCCTCATCCGGCCCCTTGTCCCGGCGAGGGAATCACGGGGTAAGGGGGCAACGAGCGCTTGAAGGTTGACCTCTCCATCATGGAACGTACCTTCTTTACCAGCTCCGAGGGAAAACCCTGCGCCACGACCTGCTCCTCGCTCATGTTCAGGTCCACCAAACGGTACAGTATGGCATCGGCATCCCGGTAGGAGACCCCCATTTCGCCCTCGTCCGTCTGGCCTTCCCATAAGTCCGCGGTAGGGGGCTTCTCGATGATCTTGTCAGGCACCCCTAAATGGTAGGCAAGTCGGCGTACTTGGGTCTTGTAAAGCCCGCCCAAGGGGGTGAAGGCGCAGGCCATGTCCCCCCACAGAGTGGTGTAGCCGAGGAGGGATTCGGTACGGTTCCCCGTTCCCATCACCAAGGCGTCATGGGCTTCCGATTGATCGTAAAGCACCGCCATGCGCACGCGAGCCATGAAATTGCCCCTTCTGCGGCGGTCTGCCTCGGGAAACAGGGAGAAATAGGCGTCCACCACGGGGGATATGTCCACCGAGTTGGGCACCAGTCCCAGACGCTCACAAACCAGTCGCGCGTCCTCCAGGCTTTCCGGACTGCTGGTACGGTAAGGGAGGATGAAAGGGATCATCCGTTCTCTCCCCAGTGCTCTTACACCAAGAAAGGCTGAGGTGGCGGAGTCAAGCCCGCCGGACAAACCAAACACCAAACCGCTCCTGCCGGCCCTTTCCAGTTGCTCCGCGATGAAGGAACAGATGTGTTCCGCCACCTCTTCCCAATTCAGCTCCGGTACTCCGTCCTGAACCGACATCGAATCCCTCCACCAGGAAATCGCATCACCGGGCACGCCAACCTCGGCCGGAAAATTTTACGATTCACAGGAAAAGAATTCGCGATGCTCGGTGAATCCACGCAGATCATCCCCCCGAGCTCCGCTTCTTTTCCCTACATCTTCCATACCTGACATCAATGGAAAGGGGTGATGCCAGCCGATATCCTTCAGTCACCTCGCAAAACGTCTGCTTTGATCATATCATGGGGCCTCTTTTCATGATTTCGCTCTCACCGAAAAATGGAGTTACGAACCTTTGTCCTGCCCCTGGGATCAACGAAAGCCCAAAAAGTAAGCTCGGCCAGCATTCTAAACCCTGAACCCCCTTGGTGTTTTCTTGGACCCTGAATTAAAATCGCCCTGGGGTGGGGCAGTAAGACAAAAGGGGAGGTCATCAATGGGGCTTCGAGAGAGAGTGGAGTCGCGAACATCCCCAGTGGGTGTCGTGGGCCTCGGTTACGTGGGGGTTCCCCTGGCCATAGCTGCCGCCGAAGCAGGCTTCACCGTACACGGGGTGGACGTCGACCACGAGAGGGTTGACCTTCTTAAGAGGGGGAAACATTGTCCGGAAGGAACGGACGTAGAGCTCATGACTCAACTCGTGGTGGAGGGCAGACTGCATATCCACCACGATCCCGGAGTGCTGACCCATTGCGAGATAATCTGCATATGCGTGCCCACCCCCTTAACTCGCACCAGGGAACCGGATATCTCTTACATACAGAAGGCCTCGGATATGATCTCAGAGTCCCTGAGTCAGGGGCCTGAGGAGAGGTTAGTGGTTTTGGAATCCACGTCCTTCCCGGGAACCACTCGTGAGGTGGTCCTGCCTCGATTGATGCGCAGCGGCAGAACCCTCTGCTCTGACTTTCACCTGGCTTTCTCCCCCGAGCGAGTGGATCCAGGAAACAGGACTTGGAACCTGAAAAACACGCCCAAGTTGGTAGGAGGGCTCAACGGTTGCTGCGGGCGGGCAGCAGCGACTTTTTACTCCTGTTTTGTGGACAAGGTCGTGGAAGTGAGCAACCCCGAGACAGCCGAGATGGCCAAGTTGCTGGAGAACATCTTCAGGGGAGTGAACATAGCCCTGGTAAACGAGTTGTGGATGCTGTGCGAACGGATGGGTCTGGACGTCTGGGAAGTCATTGAGGCTGCCTCCACAAAGCCTTTCGGTTTCATGACTTTCTGGCCGGGACCAGGTCTGGGGGGACACTGCATACCCGTGGATCCCTTCTACCTTTCCTGGAAGGCCAGGGAGTATGACTTCCAGACGGAATTCATAGAGCTGGCGGGGAAGATCAACACCTCCATGCCCTATTTCGTGGTCGGGCTTATCGGGAGGGCCCTAAACCGGGAAGGACGATGCCTCAGGGGCGCCACGGTGGGCATCGTTGGAGTGGCGTACAAACCAGGAGTTTCCGACACGCGAGAGACCCCTGCCGCCAAGGTGATGGAGCTGCTCCATAAAGAGGGGGCACGCGTCCTTTACCATGATCCTTACGTACCCGAGTTCAAATTACTGGGAAACAAGCTCTTCAGTGAACCCTTGGAGAAACTCATCGCCTCCAGCGACTGTTTGGCCATCCTAACCGACCATCCCGGCGTGGATTACCGCCTGCTTATGGACTCGGAAATCCCCGTGGTGGACACCCGAAACGCCATGCGCAGGCATGGACGAGCCTTGGGCAAGGGAGATCCTTCCGGGAAGGAGGTTAAACCCAAGACCGGGACCACCGAGATCCAGTCTCCATGAAGGAGGTTCCGACCATCCCCCCGCAACTCACGTCCTCACGCGTACAAGGACACCAAAGGCCCAGGGTCATTATGGGCCTTGACCCCCTGGAGCGATAATTTGAACAACATGGGTGATAGGGCCTTCGTCCACCACTGGTCGCCTCGATGCGGAGTTTGAATCCCGTATGAGGGCTGGTCAACGCCTTAGCTCTCAGTCTTGGGGTCCCGAGAGCTCCGGCTCCATCAAAGGCCTGGCCCTTCCCATCGGGTCGAATTGAGGCTTGAGCACGAAAACCACCCAACCGTGACCGAAGCGCTGGGGTTTGTAACGTGGGTCCTTGTAAAGCTTTGCCATTTCCCACACTAATTCTCTTTCGGTGAATGGGTAGCAGTCCAGGAACTTGTTGAGGATCACATACTCGGCACCGTAGGTGTCTCCGTCGAATTGAAAGATGAGCTCTCTCTGCGCTAGATGGGGAACCACGGGATCTTGGGCACATACCGAGGCATCGGGGGGTATCATCGAGACTATCTGATGACCCGTCCTTTCCAGCGGGCTCAAACGATAAAAGTTAGGGTCGAACAGGGTTTTAGTGGAGCGGGCCAGAGTGAAGGGGGATTGTAAAAGCGCCAGCAAAACGCACACTGAAATCGCTAACTTCTGGAGGTCCACTCTCTTTCCTCTTTTCTCCAGAAACCGCTGCAATCTAGGAATACTTTCCAATACAGAGAAGATGAATATGGGTGCGTAGATGGCGTGATAATGTCTCAACAGTTCCCAGTGGGGAAAGAAGTTCGAAAGCAGGTGTTGGTAAAGGGCCGGTATGGCCACCAGGGCGAAGGGGCCCAGGAAGAACAATCCGGCGAAGGGTAGCACCAAAAAGAGGAGGAGTTTGGTCTTGTGATACGGCAGGAAGGTTTCCCGAATCAAAACCCAAGGATGGGTGAGCAGGTATTTGCCCACTTCCACCCAGTTTTCCCCCAAATGTGAATAATACTTGAAATAGAAATAATTCTGGCCGGCGGATAGGGCGGGCATCATCACCTGGGTGACGGCGTAGAACCAGCCCAAGGAGATGATGCATGTGACCAGACCTTCAAAGGGACGCTTACGGAATACCAGCACGTAAAGCCCAAGAAAAAGCACCAGTGGAGCCATGGTCTCCTTGACCATGAGGAGGAAAGGTAAGATAAGAAGGTAACCATTCCATTTCTGTCGATGAATGAAGAAATAGCTCAGGGCGATTAGGGGAACGGCGAAGGCCATCTCGTGGAAGTCGAAGAAGATCAACTCCATGGTTCCCCAGAAAAAAAGGTACACGAAAGCCAGACACAGCGCGCATATGCGGCTTTTCAGTTCTTTCAGGGCCACGTAATACACGGGAAGGCAGCCGAGCGCCACCACCACGGCCTGGATGATCAAAAGCATGCGGGGGTCTCTCCAGATCATGTAAAGGGGTACCACGAAGAAATAGATCAAATGGAAGTGGTCACCCAAGAGGGAGGGAACCATCCTCACCGTGTTGAATCCCAGCTCAAAACGAGAAAGCTGCCAGAAGTGTTGCGTGAAGATGCCCAGATCCCAACCGTGAGACTGGAAGTTCCTGTGTTTTAGCAAACTTATGGCTACATAAAGGCACGTAAAAAACCCACACAGAACGTATATCCCGTAGCGCTTCAACCACGAAGACAAGCGGGGATGCTCCTCCCTGAAGACCAAATACCGCAGATACAGGCTGGCCAGCAAAGCCCCTTCCTCCTATTTCTCCTGGTGCCCCAACTAACCTTTGTCCATTTCCCGGTGAACTTCGGAGGATGTCATGAATTTCGCTACCCGCCTCCCTCGTAAAAGCCATGCATCGTATCGGTGCACAAGCGTAGCTGGGGACCGACCCATCAAACGGTGTTATAATCTATTAATACAGAGGGACTTGCAAGCCAAGGGGGGTCCGACAAAACATAGAAGCAAAAACGTCGTTCTTCCACCCTTCGATGAATCCTTAACGAGGACTTTCCGTTTCAGGCATTTTAGTGTCGCCCGGCTTTCGAGTTATCGGTGAATTCTCGTGAATGAGGTGGAGATGGAAGCCTCTGAGGGTATACTTGCTCGACTTCGCTAAACTCGAGTTATCGGTGAATCCTCGTGAATGAGGTGGAGATGGAAGAGCAAAGAAGGCCTAAGGGAGGGGGAACCGAATGGGGGCTCGACCTCCTTTTGAAGATCCTAAACCTCCCAGAGGATCCCCAAAGCGCAATTGGTGAACTCGTCCGGCATGCGGCAGAGCTCACCGGGGCACAAACTGCCGTCTTCCAGCGGGTGGTGGGCGAACTGGTCGTAACCGAGGCATCCTGGGGAGTTCCCGGAGACCTAGAGCCGGTGGACCTGGCGCCGGGCCACCTCAGTTCCCACGTCCTCCGCCATGGAAAAGACCACCCCGTGTTGCTGAAATGGAAAGAACTCGCGCCCTTCATGGCCAGCGACCCACTGCTGAGATCGGGTGACTATCTCTTGTGTCTGGCCCAGACGATCAGGGAAGCCAACGGGGTGCTGCTCTTCCTGTATCGGGAAGGCTTCCCCCCCGGCACCCAGGAGAGGGAGGCAATGAGAATGCTGGCCATGGCCGTGAACCGGGAATGGAGGCGCAAACGGCGAGAGGAGCGGGCGCGGGAAATCGAGGAAAAATATGCGGCTCTCCTGAACACCGCCCACGAGGGTTTCGTCATCGCCGACGAAGCAGGAAAGATCATCTATTGGAACCGCGGAGCCCGGGAGATCTTCGGTCTCTCTGAAGAGGAGATCTTAGGCCACTCGGTGCTCACGCTGGTGCCCGAGGAAAAAAGGGAGTCCTGCAAGCGCGACCTGCTAAACGGGAAAGAGAAGGGCGAGATAGGCCTTGTAGGCAAGGTTATAGAAGCGGAGGGAAGGAGGTCGGACGGTACCAGCTTCCCCATGGAAGTGTCGATCAACTCCTGGCTGACGGGTAGGGGTAAATACTACGGGATCGTGATCAGGGACATCACCTGGAGGAAGTCCGTGGAGGAAGACCTGAAGAAGAGTCTCCAGGCACTCGGCGAGCTCGCCGACACCTTGGCCCACGACTTGCGTAGCCCCCTAACCCTCATGGCGGGATACGCCCAGACCGCGCTGAGCTCTATGGAAGACGGAGACGCTGAGACCCTGAGGGCCTGTCTCGAGGGCATGGAGAGAGCAGCCCGAAGGGGCTTAGGCTACCTTGATTCACTGCTTTCCTTCGCCCGCGCGGAGAGATGCAAGCCGGATCTCAAGCCGGTGGATCCGAAAGAGGTTATCTCAGAAGTGTTGAAAGAGTTGGAGGCGAGGATACGATCCAGCGGCGCAACCATCAGGGTGATCGAACCTTTCCCCGTGGTGAGGGCCGACCCCGTGCACCTACACCAGATATTTGTCAACCTCTTAGATAATGCCCTAAAACACGGCAGGGTCGAAGATGGTATTCCTTGGGTGGAGGTGGGGGCTGAGTGTCACGGCGATGAGGCGGTCTTCTACGTGAGGGATCACGGACCAGGGATTCCCGAGGATCTCAGGGAGGAGATATTCGCCCCCTTCCGCCGCTTCTCGGAAAGGGGAGAACCGGGGCTGGGGATCGGCCTCAGTACTGCCCGGAGGTTGGTGGAGCTGGCCGGGGGAAGGATCTGGATGGAGCCCAATCCATCTGGCGGTTCGATTTTCCGTTTCTCCCTCCCCTTGGCCTCACTTGGTCTCACCCCCTTCCGCGACCACGTCAAAGGGACCCGAGAGGCCGCCCGCTGAAGTTCCGCGTACGTCTTGGCCGAGTTTTAAGTTGCAGACTCAGCATAGGGCACAGCCCAACTTCGATCAGAGAGCCTGAGGGAAGGTCAGACCCCACGGTTCGAAAAGATTTTGTTTGCGTAACCTGTCCCTCGTACGGCCTTCTCACCGCTCAGACCTCAGAGCGCGCTTTCCCGGGAGATCTCCATCATCCTCTGGATCTCTCTCTCCAGCACTGGTGGCAAACCCTCGATCTTCACGTTCAAAAAACCTCTCACGATGGTGGCGGTGGCCTCCTCTTCGCTCAAACCACGGGCCATTAGGTACTCGATCTCCTCTTGCGCTATCTTTCCCACCGCCGCTTCGTGGGACATGTCCACGTTGGGCACCGTTGCCTCCAGTTCCGGAATGGCCAACATGCCACCGCCCTGCTCCAGCATGAGGCCGCGGCATTCCAAGTGAGCCTTAACCTCCTCCGCCTCACCCCGGAGATGCCCCCGAGCGACGATGGTCCCCCCCATGGTTATGGCCCGGGAGACCACTTCGGCGCTGCAGCGGGGCGCGGAGAGGACCACCCGGGAGCCCACGTCCATCAACACTCCCTCCCGGGCCACCAATACCGAGTTGAAACGAGCCACTGCCCCCTCCCCCACCAATCGGGCTGTGGGGTAAAGCTGTAGTGACCGCACCGGCTCCAAGACGATGTAATTGGAAAGGAAAACCCCTCCTTCCTCTACCACGGCACCGCTTCGCGGCCTTACGTCCATGCCGGGGACCCAATTGTGGATCATGGTGAAGGTGATCTTTGCGTTTCTCTTCACGTAGAACTCGGACACGCCCAGGTGCAATGCCATGTCCACCTTGTGATCGCTGGCGCAGCCGGTGATGATGTGGAGCTCCGAACCCTCTTCAGCGATGATGATGTTGTGCACCCTTTGCACCAGGCGCGGGGAACGGATGTATAAACAGGCCTGCAACGGGTAAATGGTGCGGGACCCTGGTAAGGCGCGGATGAAATAGCCCTCATATCCGTTGAGCTCTACGTCTGCGGTATATTTATCCGCGTCCACCTGCACCACGTTCCAGAAGTAATCCCAGGCCCAATCGTACTTCTGTAAAGCCTCGGTGGTACCAAGGATCTCCACCCCTTTCTCCAAGGCCTTGCGATGGACGATAGTGTTGTCCAGCTGCACGAAGGAACCTGACCTCCCCCTGCCGCTGATGTCCACACCCGAGCGCGCAAGCTCCTCTGGATCCACCTCTTTCAATTGGGAAAGATCCTCCACATAAAAACATTCCTGGGAGCCACAGCTGTACTGGGAAAGGTCTATGTCAGGACCGTATGGGGCGGGTTTATCCACTGCCCTCATGGCCTTCTCCTTGAGCTCCCTTATCCTTTCCTCCGGCGAGACCATCTCTTCACCTCTCTCTCAGCCCGATTTTCCCGGTCCACATCCCACGAGAATAGCCCATCAAAGGGGATAGACCTTTACCTGGTGCAACGGGCACACTCCTCGAAACCGTATTTCCTGATACCCTCCAATTGCTCCCTGGGATTCCCGGAACAGACTATCTTGCCATCGCACAGGACGTGTCCCATGTCGGCCTCCACGTAATCCAGGATATAACCAGTATGGGTGATGATGAGCCCACACTTGGTGCGAGTCCGTCGGCGATCCTTTTGTAGCAGCTTCCGTATGGCGCGACCCACCAATTGGAGGTTCTCCATATCCACCCCCGACTCGGGCTCGTCTAACAACACCAGCCTTGGGTCCTGGGCCAGCAACTGCAGTAGCTCCGACCGCTTGATCTCCCCACCGGAGAAACCATAATTCACGTCCCTCTGCAGGAACTCCGCCAGGTTCATCTCCTCCGCCATGGCCTCGACGTCCAGGTCCCGGGACGCGCAAAGCCTGACCATGTCCCGGAGCGCAAGTCCTCTGATGGTGGGAGGCCTCTGGAACATGATGCCGATGCCCCTCTGGGCCCGGAGATGGGGATCCAAATCGGTGATGTCCTCTCCAGCGAAGTATATCCTCCCCCGGGTCACCCGATAACGGGGAAAACCCATTATAGCCATGAGCAAGGTGGTCTTACCTGACCCATTGGGGCCGAAGAGCACATGGGTCTCCCCGCACTTTATCGTCAGGTCCACGCCATGGAGGATCTCCCTTCCTTCCACCTCAACGTGCAAGTCCTTGATTTCCAACACGGTTTGGCCGTGCATCCCATCTTCCTTTTCCGCCATCCTTCTCCCTCCTGGAAAACCCAATCCTCTCTCCGGCAAGGCATGCTTAATTCTACCCTTTCAAGTGTCTTGCCATACCCACCGGCGTCATTCACTTATGGTCGTAGGGGATCATTCCCAAGAAGCTGATCCCACGGAACCGCCCCTTCTAGCTGCGGATCGCCCCAGGGCCGCGAATACCATCTTGCGATCTCCAGGGCCAGGTTGAAATAGGGGTTGTAATTGCAGGAATAGAAAGGGCATCGAGCACAACTGGTCTCGTCGAGGAAGCGACACAATCTCTTTCCCTCCCTCCGAAACTCTTTAAGACATTCTTCCTCGCATTGGGCCCATTCCCTTTACCCCCTTGCCCACCTCTTCCTGCCGAAAGGGAGCATTTGGACCGTAAAAGTGGCGCTTGGTTCTCGGGGTCTGGCGGAGTTCCTTGAGGACATCCTGGGAGGTAAAACGGGCGTTCCGGTTGCCCCGGCTGGAACACCCGCCTTCCCACCCACGAGCTTCAAGCTCCTGCTCCTTGAATGACCAAGACCACGGGCTTACGCCGGGGATCCAGTGAATGAGGGCAAGACCTGGTTAGCTCACTTTTCTCCCTCAGCGAAGAAGCTTTCGGTTAAAACGGTGAGAGGGAGAGCTGGTATCGGGAAAGGACGTGGGAGGCCGTGGGCTGGCAGCAAGATGAGCAAGGCTCAGGGTGGGGAAGGACGACGGAGGTCCTCGATAACCAGCTCAACCCGGATCGCTTGATCTGCTTCCCTTCGCGATATGCCCCTCAAAAGCACGTCCATGAAGTCGTCCACGAAGTCCTTCAGGTTCTCCTTTCTCCCCCTGAGATGCCAACGGAAAAAGATGTGCTCTATGGTCCCCAGGATGATGGAGCGCAGCAAATAGGGGTCGAGGTCATCCCTGAACTCCCCGCTTGTCATGCCTTCCCGTATCGCGTCCAGGATCAGGCGGGCTGATCGTCTCACCTCCTGGTAGCTTTCCGTCTCCATGAAGTTGCGATTGTGCTTCAGGTCCAAGAGCACCAAGGAAGAATAATAGGGGTTTTCCTTGTACAACTGGTAATATCCGTAGACGATGGCCCGGATCCTGTTGGCTGCTCCCTTGACGTAGAGCGCCATCTGCTCCATGAAGTCCACCGCCCTCTTGGTGATCTCCCCCGGGATGGCAAAAAGTAGGTCCTCTTTGCTCCCGAAATACTCATAGATGGTGGCCTCGGAGACCCCCGCGGCCCTGGCTATCTCCGAGATGGTGGCGTTGTAGAACCCCTTCTCCCCAAAAACCTTGAGCGCGGCGTCGATAATGGCTGTGGTTTTATCCTTTGATTTATATTCTATCTCTGAATTAGCCATAATTTATGAACCTCCTTTCTAAATTTGACATCTTTATCAGAGCTATTCTACAATCAATATGGCGTTCTGTAAAACTCTACTTGAAGGGGGTTGACGAAGATGCGAACCTCAGCGGAATACCGAGAGAAACTCAGGTCCATGCGGCCCAACATCTACATGGGGGGCGAGGTCCTGGGTAGGGACAACATCCCCGGCGTGGAGATCATGGATCTCACCTTCGAGTTAGCCGCCCACCCCGATTACCAGCACCTGTGCACTGCCACCTCTCATCTCACGGGCGAGAGGATAAATCGATTCTGTCACATCCACCAGAGTCCCGAGGATCTGCTGGCCAAGCAGGAGATGACTCGGGTGGCCACCCGCATGGTGGGGGGGTGTATCGCACGATGCATGGGCATCGACGCCATGAACGCCCTCTCGGTGATCACCTACCAGTGCGACCAGGTCCACGGCACTGAATACCACACGCGCTGGCTGGATTACCTGAAATACTGGCAGGCCAACGACATCGTGGGGTGCTGTGCCCAATCTGACGTGAAGGGTCACCGCAAGCGAAGGCCTCACCAACAGACCGACCCCGACCTGTACTTGCGGGTGGTGGAGAGACGCCGGGACGGCATCGTGGTGCGAGGGGCCAAAGCCCACAACTCCTTTGCTCCGTTGGCCGACGAGATCATCGCCATCCCCACCCGCTTTCTAACCCCGGAGGAGAAGGATTGGGCGGTGGCCTTCGCCGTGCCCGGGGATCATCCGGGGGTGAAGCTGGTTTGCCGGGGGGCCAAGTACCGGGAACGGGTTCCCGAGCTGGCCAGCCCCCTGTCCGGCAAGGGGGAGATAGAGTCCTTGACCATCTTCGACGACGTGTTCGTGCCCTGGGAGAGGGTTTTCCTCTGTGGCGAGACGGAGTTCGGAGGTCAGCTGGCTCTCCTGTTCGCCCTATACCACAGGCATTCCTACACCGGGTGTAAGCCTGCCATGACCGATATCATCATGGGCACGGCCGCCCTAGTGGCCGAATACAACGGTATCGAGAGGGAAGACCACGTGCGGAAAAAGCTGGCTGAGCTCATCTGCGTGGCCGAGTTGGTGTACGGATGCGGCATAGCCGCCGCCGTGAAATCCTCCAGGGCTCCCTCGGGCACCCAAATCCCCGACGTGGTTTTCTGTAACGTGGCCAGGAAGCACGCTGGCGTGAACCTTTACCACGAATACGACATCCTGGCTGACCTGGCCGGGGGTCTTCCAGCCACTCTCCCCTATAGCGAGGAAGTGGTGAGTCCCGAGGTGGGAGAACTGGTCAAGAAATATCTGAAGAGAGCCGACCACGTGAGCCCGGAAAACGTCTACAAGTGTTTCGCCTGGATCAGCGACTTGGCCTGCTCCTCCATGGCCGGGGTTATGCAGTACGCAGGCGTGCACGGCGGCGGTTCCCCGGTGATGGAGGACATCGCCATATTGGGCACCTATGACATCGAGGAGAAGAAGAGGTACGCTAAGTTCCTGGCCGGCATCCAAGAATGATCTTTGAGCGCGATACGACTGCCCCGTTAACTCTCCCACGATGGGGAGGCCTCCGCTTACGGAGGTCTCCCCTCGTCGTGAAGCCCCTCTCTTTCCTGAGTCCGTAAATCCAATGAGTCGTCCGCTCCTCACGGCGGTCTCGAGTTCACCGGCTATCGACCTTCCCCAGGGTTTCCGAGACAATCGGTGGGGAAGAAGACCCGCCTTGTTTCGAAATTTATAAGGCCTCCCGTGAAAGCGCCAAACCGTACAGGGGAGCCGTTCGAGCTAACGGATTTCTCGGGTTCTCAGGCCAGACACGCAGAACCAATAGCCCACGCAAGGATGAATCTCAGAGACCGCCACCCGCGCGTTGTTCGCCATCCTCATGTCTCAAGGGGAGGGTGAAATGGAATATGGAACCACACCCATTTCGGGGCTCGCACCAAATCCTTCCTCCGTGAGCCTGCACTATACCTCGGGCGATGTAAAGCCCCAGGCCCAAACCCTTCTTTCCGTTCCCGGACTGATAGAATCGATCGAAGATCTTTTCGCGCTCCTCCTCAGGTATGCCTGGCCCCCTGTCCAACACCGAAATGAGGATGTCCTTTTCTCTCGAGGATACGATCACCTTTATTTCCTCGCCCGGTGGGGAGTACTTGGCCGCATTGTCAAGAAGGATGACCATGACCCTCAATATGTGGTCTAAGTCCAACTCGACTTCCTCCCACTCGACCTTTTTTTCCAAAATTATGCGCCGGTCGGGAGCTCTCATCCTCATCTCGTCCAGGGCCCGCTTCAGAACCTCATCCAGCCGCACCGGCCTCAGCTCCAGCGTGAGTTTGCCCCGCTCCACCCGCGACGCGTCCAATAGTTCTTCCACCAGCTCCACCAGCCTCTCGGTGGCCTCGTCTATGCTGTTGAGTGCCTCCTCTCTCATCTCCCTCTCCATCTTGTCCCAGGCTCTTCGCAGGGTATAGGAATAGCCCTTGAGCAGGGTGGCCGGGTGCCTGAGTTCGTGAGCGGCCATGCTCACAAAATCCTTCAGTTCCTGGGCCCTACGTCCAAGTTCCCTCTCGTACTCCTTCTTGTCGGTGATGTCTACCACCGAGAGCACGCTTTCCTCCCTACCCGGAAGCATGCTCACCGTGACAATGGCCTCGATGACCCTCCCTGAACGGTGAAGGGCCCTGGCTTCGTACTGGAAGGGGGTGGGAAGCTCGCCGGCAAGGATTTTTCTGGAGAAATCTTTGGCCCTCTCCACCTCCTCCGGGTGCAGGAGGTCCGCGTATCCCATTTTGCCCACCACCTCTTCCCGGGCGTAACCGAAGAGCTTCTCGGCCTCGGCGTTTATGTCGGTGATGATGCCGTCCCGACGCACCAAATACATGGCCGTTCCCGTGGACTCGAAGATGGTGCGGTACTTCGCCTCACTAGCCTTCAAGGCCTTCTCCATGCGTTTGATCTCGGTGACGTCCAAAAAGGAGGCCAAGCCGCCCACCCCGGGAAGGACGTTGGCGAAACATATCAGGAACTTCTCGGAACCGTCCCCGGTCACCGCCCTTGCCTCGTATCGCTGAGGGCCGGACAGTTCTCCCGTCATGAGCTTTCGGCTTATCTCCTTGACCATGGGCAGGTCATTCTCCGCGATGAAGTCCATGTATCTTTTCTTTCCCACAGCTTCCTCGCGGGTTACCCCGAAGATCTCCTCCACCATCTGGTTGGCCTCCACGATGGTGCCCTTACGATCCACGATGATCATGGCGGTCCCAGAGGTCTCGAAAACCGCCCGGTAGAGTTCCTCCCTGCGCCGCAGTTCTTCCTCGCTGCGCTTCCTATCGTCGATGTCCCTTACCACGGCGAGCACCCGGTCGGTGCCGGCGATCCTCGCCCGCTTCAGGTTCACCTCCACCCAGAACAAGGTGCCGTCCTTCCGGCGGGCCCTCCATTCGAAGAGTTGGGGCTCGCCTCTGGCCGCTCTTCGGACCAACCTTACGGCATTTTCTTGGTCATAAGGGGCTTCCCCCGAGCTCAGGTCCTCGACGGATAGCCCCAAAGCCTCCTCCCTGTTGAACCCGAACATCTCCTCGAACCTACGATTGACGTCGAGGATGGCCCCGGTGTGCAGGTCGTGCACCAAAACGACGTCGTTCACCGCGTCGAAAATCTCGCGGTAGGCTTCATAGAGGTTGAGCTCGATGCTCATCTCTTCCAGCTCCTGCTGGCAGCCGGTCATGTCGCAGGTTATCAGTAGGCGGCCCCTGCCTTCCCAGATGGGGGTGATGGAGATCTGGTGATACCTGGTCTCCCCTCCCGCGGAAAGGAATCTCGCCTCCCCTTTCCAACGGGATCCCGCCGATATAGCCTCCCTCAACTGACAACGGTCCTCCTCCACCAGGAACTCGGTGATGAGGTTTCCCTCCATTTCTTCCGGGGCCACTCCCAGATGCTCTCGGGAGGAAGAGGCGGCATAAAGGACCTTTCCCTGCCCGTCCAGGATCATTCCCAAGCCAGGCAAGTTCTCCAACAGGGTTCTCTCTAGATCCTGTTCAAGGCCCATGGCCCACGCCCCATCCCGTCGCCTCGGGTCTCGGCGAGCCCGATGAGTTCCTCTCGCTTCCTGTGCTCTTTATCGTTACTTCTCGGGTAATTTTAATAACCCATTGGGGTAATTCCACCTAAAAATTACCCTCGATCGTGCCAGATGGAAATGATCCAAACGGGTCAGGCACCTTTCCCTGAGGGTAAAATCCATCTTGAGGATTAACTCAGGACGAGAAGGGGGGTCATTGCTTGGAAGACGGAAAAAACGGAAGGGCTTTCGTCCACTTCACCAGGCTCGCCCGCGAGGTGCTGGAGGGAAGAAGATCGCTGGACGATGACACTTTCCGTGAGATGCTATGTTCCGATTGTCCTTTCTATCATCCCGAAGATGAGGAGAACCTGGAATGCGGCTGTTTCGTCCTCTTAAAGAACCTCATACAAAAGGGAGGTTTAGATCTGCGGCAAGCGTTGCTGGCCCTGGACGAACGCCAAAGGTGAAGCAAAGAAAACGAAACCAACGCGAGAGGGTTGGTTGATCCTCTTGTAAGGCTCACCTACCCTCAAGAGGCCAGATGCAAACACAGTTCACGGCCGCCATCGGATATCCCATAGGGCTTAGAATGCGAGGGCCGGCTGAGATCACGAAAGGGAAGTCCCGCCGAGTCCATCTATTCGGGGAAGGCCCTTGAAGGTCCCGCCATGGTGGTAGGCGGAATGAAGGCTCTCGAATTGGCTTATCAGCAGGAGCGATAAAATTGAAATCCCCGAACTCGGTGGAGAGGGGGAAAATTGAGTGGGGCCTCGAGAAGAAGCGGTCTATATGTGTTTGCCCTTTCCCATAATCATCCCGTAAAGAACGCGGGCGCAGAAATCCGAATAACCCGCTACCATGGGGTGAAATGACGGTAAACGCTGGCTTTTCCGGGATTCGGAAAACATCCACCGCCGGCTCGAAAAGGGGGCGCAAAAGTTTAATAGAGCCCGCTCGAACTTCGACCATTGAGGAGGCGTGAATGGAAAGACCGACGAAAATAAGCGATGAGGCTTTCCCCACTCTGGCGCCGGGGGTCTTTCTCAAGAGGCTGGAGGAGCCTTGCCTCTACCATGTCTTTCGGGACGAGTTATACCGGCTGAGCGAGGAGGCCTTCTCGTTCTTCCTCAGATGCGATGGGAGCCTGCCCCTATCCTCCCTGCGGGTGGAGCCTGATTTCCTTGAATATTGCCTGGAGGAAGGCCTTCTCGTTCTTCGCTCCGACCCCCATCCCGTCCCAGTTCGGGTGGGAATAAACGAGAGGCCTTCCCTCCGCTACCTAATGGTGGAGGTCACCGGAAGGTGCAACCTCCACTGCCTCCATTGCTACCTTGGGGAGCCAAAGACCTCCGACATGGAACCCTCATTGTTCCGCAAATTATCGGAGGAATACGAGGCGATAGGGGGGCTGCGATTCATCGTCACGGGAGGAGAGCCGCTTCTGCACCCCAATTGGGATGAGTTGGTCTCCTGTCTGCCAGGAAAGGGTTTCCGTTCCGTGTTGGTTACCAACGGGGTGCTCCTCTCGGGTCTCGGCGAGGACAAACTTCCGTTTCACGAGATCCAGATATCCTTGGATGGCCTGGAGGAAGGCCACGATCACCTGCGGGGCCCAGGATCCTTCCACCGGGCTTTTCAGGGACTTCGCCACGTAAGGAATATGGGGAAGGAAGTCTCGGTGGCCACCGTGGTGCATTCCCGTAACTTGCAGGAGTTGGAGGAACTGGGAGAACTTTTGAGGCACGAAGGGGTTTCTGCCTGGACCTTGGAATATCCTGTTCCCGAGGGGAGACTGACCCGCGAAAGCGACCTGTTGGTCCCGCTGGAAGAGGCCTTGCCGTTTCTGGAGTTGGGATGGGGACCCGGGCCCCATGATACCACTGGAACGGGGGGATGCGGCCATCACTTGGCCTGCGTGACCCCGGAGGGCATACTGGTCAAGTGCGGATACTACCGTGACCTCGAGGGCGGCGACGCGGGAAAAGGACTCAGGGATGCCTGGAAAAAGCTCCCAAGAATCCCTCCCCCGAAGGCCTGTCGAGATTGTCCGGAACTTCCCTCCTGCGGGGGAGGCTGCCTTTATCGGGGATCGGCCCTCTGCGGGCCAGGCTCACCGGACCCGCTTGCATGCCTGCAGAGGGGACGCATGCCTTCGCGAGGCGGATTATGAGATGTGTCACCTGACTAGGTCTATACCGCTCTCCCAGAATCAGCGACATACCCCCTAAAGCGCCTCCTTGTTCTGGCGACGGCGTCTTGAGCGTTGCAATCTGAAGACATTCCCATATGTAGAAGTGCCCGTGACTTCCGTCAACCTCAAGGGAATTAAAGTCCCGTAGAGTGGTTATAATTTAAGGTGTAGGAAATCACTACCAAGGAGGTGGTGAGATGAGGATCACGAAGATCCCCAGGAAAAAGGGCGGAACCTGTAAGTGCAACAGGAGCTGCGGCTGAGTAGGGCCGCCCGGGCCGGGGCTCAATGCCCCGGCCCTTTCCCTTTGTGTACGTTCCCGGGAGAGACCCTGTATGCCTGATCTCTAAGCTCTCCCCACGCTCCCCATCGATCTTCAACCGTCACAGCCGAACCCCACATGGTTAGAGTCCCCGGTAGTGGTGTATAAACCGAAAGTCCTCT
>JACVJK010000017.1 GCA_015711955.1 Actinomycetota bacterium
CAACAATGCTGCATTTGTCCAAACTCTCCTCGCCAATTTGGATGAAGATCTTGGAAAACATCTGGCCCAGGGCCTCAACTCCAACCTGGGGATGCTGGATGCCCTGCTCGCCCACCTGAGCGGCGCGGTGGGGGCCCGTCTGGCCCAGGGTCTTAACAACAACGAGGAGCTGCTTCCGGCGGTCATCGCCAACCTGAACTCCAACACCGGAAGGCTTCTGGCCCAGGGCCTCAACTCCAACCTGGGGATGCTGGATGCCCTGCTCGCCCACCTGAGCGGCGCGGTGGGGGCCCGTCTGGCCCAGGGTCTTAACAACAACGATCTCGGCCTCGTTCAAGCGTTGGTGGACAACCTGGATCCACTGGTATTGGCCGGTACAATAAACTCCAATTCCGCCAAGGGGACAGGGAACACGCTCATAGAAAGACTGATGCCCGCTCTGAACTCCAATACCGCAGGGGCCGTGGCCAGAGGACTTAACGGTAGCGTCAGCTTTTTGAGCGCTCTTCTAACAAATCTCGAACCCTCGGTCCTCGCATCGGCCCTGAACGCCAACCAGTCCTTCCTCATCGGCTTCCTGGGGAGCCTCGACCCATTGGTGCTGGCCAACGCGATAAACGCCAATCAGGAAATGCTCTCTAGGCTGTTGGGGCATCTCAACCCCACCGTCTTGGCCAATGCCATCAACAACAACGGAACCTTCATCAACCAGCTGTTGGGCGCATTGAACCCGGCAGTGGTGGCCGGAGCTGTCAACGCAAACCAAGGGTTCGTCACCGCCCTCATCGGAAACCTCAATCCTCAGGTGCTTGCCAACGCCATCAACTCCAACGGGACCTTCATGACCAATCTATTGGGATACCTGAACGCCTCGGTGATAGCCGGGGCGGTCAACGCCAACCAGGCCTTCGTCACCAACATGCTGACCAATCTCTCGCCTTCCGTCCTGGCCAACGCTATCAACTCCAACCCCTCTTTTCTCACCAACCTGATTACAGGGCTGGACGCCCAAGTGGTGGCGGGGGTTATCAATTCCAATTCCGTGAGGGATTGGGTCAACAACCTTGTCTCCAGGCTTAACGCGGCCCAAGTAGCGTACATAATCAACAACAATCAGACGTTCCTAACCAACCTGGTGTCAAACCTTAACCCGACGGTGCTGGCGGGGGTAATAAATTCCAACCAGACCTTCTTGACAAATCTGATAGCAAACCTCAACGCCACGGTGTTGGCTAGAGCATTAAACTCCAACCAGACTTTTATAACGAACCTATTGGGAGCCCTAGACACAAATGTCTTGGCTGCGGCCTTGACCAGCACCAACGGGCAGAATTTCATCACCAATCTAATATTGAACTTGGGGGGACCGAACCACAATGCCAGGGGGCAGGCTTTGGTCAACGCCTTGAACGCCACGGGAGTGGATAGGGATAACGATTCACCACCCATCACCTTCTTCGACCAGTTCATACTGCGGATGCATACCGACCTCAACGTGCTCGGTTTGGGACATCACATCAACTGTAAGATTGAGGGATTCGGTTGGGATCCCGATGGTGGTGATCCCTTCTGAACCACCAACCTGGGGGTCTTGCCCGCAAGGGCAAGACCCTTCAGCTTTTTGTAAGGCGATTGTAGTAAAAAAGAAGTGTCCTCACTGCGAATGACAGGGAGATTTCGACCCCATGTTCAGTGAAAACAGGCAAACGAGGCAGGATGGAAGTTATAACAGTTTATAAAGCCGCACGCTCTCATGGGAGGTCTACTTGCGCAAGCAATAAGGATCCTTCTGTTTCCGATCTTGCTTACGGCGTTTGCGCTTTTCCTGTTTTCATGGTTGGGGTGTGGAAAGAGGAGCCTAAAAGAGGTGCAGGAGATAGACAGGCTTCACGGGACTCTGGTGGAAAGCTTGGAAAAGATATGGTCGGTGAAGGATGCCCTGAAAGGTTTCGATTTCGAGGATGCTTCTTTCCTGCCCAGAGTAAATGCCGCCATGCACCAGTCACGCCTGGCGCTGGAAGAGTTAGACGGCATATTAGTTGAGTTGGAGATAAAGGATTACGGAGGTCAACTGGAAGGTCTTGGCCCGCTTGTTCACGAGCTCATTGATCGCTGTCGGGAGGGCAAGAGTCAGGTAATCCAGGCTCTGGGGGAGCTGGCGAGGATGATTGAGGCCATTGAGCCGGTGATGATGGAGGAAGCCGTCATCACGCAGTTGGAAGCTCCTCGCTCCGATCAAGAGTAGCTGGGTAGGTTGATCAGACTGAGGGATGCCTTGGAACCTTCGCTGCAGAGGCTGAAGAGCGATGCGGAGGACGGAGTTTATCTGAAAGGCCTAAAGACAAACCTGCTGGAGATATTCACGCTGCTTCACGAGATGGTGGACCGCCTTATATCGGTCTTGAAGGGGGGAAAGGGATGGCAGGGCGTTTCCATAGCCGACCGCTTTGACCGCATGCAGGCGCTCATAAAGGGTTGGGAGGGGATGGTTGAACAAGAGTTCTTGGAACTTTCCCTTTTCCGGATGGACCCATGGCTGGAGCGGGTGGACCTAGAGTTAAACGAACTCTTGCTTCGCAACTAATAGAATGTGTTTGCGACTCTCAGCGGTAGCGCGGCTACCATTTGTAAAAGAGTATGCCCGGGAACAAGGACGAATACTATGGCATGGAGCGCAGAACCCCTCGCATCCCTCAAAGACGCCTTTCTGGCGAGGGTGGAGGGGGTGGTGGATTCCACCAACGTGGAGGATTTCTTCTCCCTCTTGAACGCCGCCTTCAAAAAGGGCGCCAGGGCCATAATCGTGGACCTTTCCGAGCTCAGTTACATTTCCAGCGGCGGCCTCTCCGTTTTAGTCGACGCCTTCAAAAAAGCGGTTAGGGCGGGCGGCACCCTGGTGATTTTCGGGGTAAATGACCTGGTCAAGGAGTCTTTTGAGGCAGTCAGCTTGGAAAAGATGATTCCTTTCGCCAGCGATCTGGATGAGGCCCTCGATGAAGCGAAGGGCGTTTTGGGTGTGGAGAACGGGTGATCGGCAAGGTTGTGAGCGGACGGGAGCCCTCCCGCATTGACATAAGATTGCCGGGCCTTTCACTATCCGTCAGTCGGAGAGTCAGGAAGGCACATTCGGCGAACTCATGAGGTTTTTCAGATGGCCACCACCCGCATGACCTCCTCGATGGAGGTTATTCCCATTTTTACCTTTAAGAATCCGTCATCCCTCATGGTGATGAGTCCCTCTTCTTTCGCCTGTTTCATGATGGTGGTGGCCGAGGCCTCTCTCACGGTGAGTCTCTTTATCTCCTCGCTCATGGGCATTACCTCATAGAGGCCGATCCTTCCCTTGTAACCGGTCCCGTTGCACTTGGCGCAACCGGTTTCGCTGGCCTTGTAAATGATGAGGCCCTTTTCCTCGCCTTCCGCCAGTGGAAAGCCTAAGTTCTTCAGGATCTCCGGATCTGGCTCATAGGGTACTTTACAGTTGGGACAGAGTTTTCTCACCAGCCTTTGGGCCATCACGCAGGAGACTGCCGATGATACCAGGTAAGGTTCCACGCCCATCTCTATGAGGCGGGGAAGGGCACTCGGTGCGTCGTTGGTGTGGAGGGTGGAAAGGACCAAATGGCCGGTGAGGGCAGCCTCAATGGCCGTCTTGGCCGTCTCCCGGTCACGGATCTCGCCCACCATGATGATGTCGGGAGAGGTGCGAAGGATGTTCCTCAAAGCCGTGGCGAAGGTGAGTCCCGCCTTGGGGTTGACCTGTACCTGGTTTATGCCGGGGAGCCTGTATTCCACCGGGTCCTCCACGGTGGTGATGTTGCGGTCCTCGGTGTTGAGGACGTTGAGGGTGGCGTACAGGGAGGTGGACTTTCCGCTACCAGTGGGCCCGGTGACCAGGATGGCCCCGTAGGGCTGAGTATAAGCCTTTCTGTACTTCTCCAGCGCCTCGGGCAGGAAGCCCAAGTCTTCCAAGCGCAAGAGGATGCTGGACTTGTCCAGGATCCTCAGCACCACCTTCTCCCCATAAACTGTCGGCAAGACGGCCACGCGGAAATCGATGGCTTTTCCGTTGTGCACCATTCCGAAATGGCCGTCCTGGGGGACCCTGTGCTCGGCGATGTTGAGGTCGGATATGATCTTTATCCTGGAGATAATGCCGGTGTGGACGTTCTTGGGGACCCTTTTTATCTCCTGGCAGACCCCATCGATCCGGTAGCGGATGAGCACCTCGTCCTCCCTGGGATCGATGTGGATGTCGCTGGCCCCCCGATTGACAGCTTCCGTAATGATAGTAGTGGTGAACCTCACCAATGGGGTGTCGTCCACCACCCCTCCCAGCTTTTCCTCCTCCAGGTCTTCTTCTTTGCCTTCCAGGGCCTCCTCCACCACGTCGGTATCCAGGTGGTAATACCTCTGAATGGCGTGGAGAATGTCCTCCTTTGCCGCTACCACCGGTTTCACCTGGTAACCGGTGGTCAGCCGGATGTCGTCCAGTGCGTATATGTTGGTGGGATCCGCCATGGCCACCACCAGCTTGCCGTCCTCGAAGTCGATGGGGATGCAGAGATAACGGTTGGCCATGGCTTCAGAGATCATATTGGTGGCCTGGATATTGATCTTGTACTCCAGCAGGTCTACGTACTCCAGGCCCAGCTCCCGAGCGATGAGCTCCGCCAGCTGGTTTTCCTTGACGAACCCCAGCTCCAGAAGCACCCTCCCCAGAGAGGAACCGGTTTCCTTCTGTCTCTCAAGGGCTGCTTGGAGCTGCTTTTCGGTGATGACGCCGTGCTTCAAAAGAAGCTGCGATAGTCTGTCCGTCGAGGTGGGCATAGCTTTTCACCTCATCAAGTTTCCCTTTCGTTTAGAGTAATCGACACAGTGTCTGTTTATCTATAGATGCTATCTGTGGTTGAGCGGGGCGAAATGCCCTGATTGACCCCCGGGAAACGCAAGAGATAAGGGCTCGATCAAATCGGTCCTCGATGTCGCTCGAAAAGGCGGGCTTTTGGGTATGGGGTTGGGTCATTTGTTCGGTCGGAGGTTTGTGGTTGATCACGCCTCCCCGATCAGAAACGGCCTACTGGTTTTCACCGGTTTGGGGAAAAGGACGAGAGTCATTTGGTTTTAAGGGGTATTGACATGGGTCGGTTCGGGATGGCACTTATCCCACGGTGAAGCGGGCGAGGAATCGTGGTTTCGACGGAGGCGTGACCCAGGGGGGGCTGAAGGGAAGATGGGCCACTGTACTGGAAGACTCGAGCCCCCCGATTCATTGGCCGGGAGGGTGCGTCTTTTTCAGGGAACGAGCGAAGTCTGCGTAGACGCATTCCGCGTTCCCGCAGCTGAAGCAGTCAGTGCTGAGGTATCTATCGCCTCGATCGGGAAGGATCACCACTATCTTCCCCCGCCCCATCCGCTCCGCTACCTGCAAGGCTGCATGCACCGCTGCTCCCGAGGAGATTCCCACGAAGAGGCCCTCAACCCTGGCCAGCACTCTCACGGTGTTGAAAGCGCATCCGTCCTCCACGTTTATCCTCTCGTCTATGAGGGACAGGTCCATGATGGGGGGCATGAACTCTGAGAGGTTGCGGAGCCCCTGGATGAGAGACCCTGGATAGGGTTCCACCCCCACAATTCGCAGATTTGGATAGGCCTCCCTCAGCCTTTTTCCCACCCCCATGATGGTGCCACCAGTGCCTATCCCGGCCACCAAAACGTCTATGTCGTCCACTTGATGGAGGATCTCCTCGCCAGTTCCCTCGTAATGAGCGCGCACGTTGTCGGGATTAGCGAACTGGTTCGGATGGTAATAGGAAGGGTCCTCACTCATCTCCAAGGCTTTCTGGATGGCGCCGTTCATCCCTAGTTCTGCTGGGGTGAGGATTACCTCTGCCCCGAAAGCCTCCATGGCCCTTCGCCTCTCCACGCTCATCGATTCGGGCATCACGATCTTGAGGCGATATCCTTTATAAGCACATACCATCGCCAACCCGATACCGGTGTTGCCGCTGCTGGCCTCTATGACGGTCTTTTCCGGAGTGAGCTCCCCCCTGGCTTCTGCGCCCTCGATCATGTACTTGGCTATGCGGTCTTTCACCGAGCTGCAGGGATTGAAGCCTTCCATCTTCGCGTATATCTCCACATCAGGGTTGGAAGGCACCACCTTGGTAAGGCGCACCAGCGGGGTCCTGCCTATCAGTTCCAGGGGATTGTTGGCAGTGAACATCCTTCTTCACACCTGGCCCGTCGCTCTGGATCTCCTTTTCAGGACTCGGCCTTCCCTTCCGCCTCTATTTGAGGGATCGAACCTTTTTAAAGGATCGATCCTAAAGGGCTATCCAATTATAGAGCATGGCCAAAAGGCCGCGGAAGCGAGACCATCTTCGTCAAAAAGCTTCTCCCAGACTTCTTTGCTCCCCCCGATCGTTGAGGATGAAATTGTACCAGCGACACGGGAACAAGGTCGATCCGACGAAAGTCATCTCTTCGCCCTTGTTGGAGGTCATTTAGCCTCGACTTTCCGCCGTGGGGTTCTAACCAAGCCATGGGACGGTACATTGCACGTGGTGCTTTCAGGTTGTTTGTCCATCATTCAGCGGGGTGGGGGAATCAATGGGTCAGTTAACCCGAAACCGATAAGAGGCCTCCTTCATGATCCGTAGGTTGGCGAAAGGGGTGTCGATCCCAAGTCCACAGGGTGGTGAGATGAGCGATGCCCCCCGCTTCACGGTGAGCAGCACCTCCTCCAGAACCATTTCCGGCGGGAAGTAGCGCACCAGAGATGGGGGTACGGTTCCCACTACCGGTTTGGAGAGCAAGGCCCTCGCATCCCCCGGGTCCACCTCCGGGTCGAACGAAAAGGCGTCCACGTGGGCCTCGCGACAAGCTGTTATCATCTCCTTCCGGGAGCCACATAGGTGGAGTATCAGATAGGCACCTCCCAGATGGGCGTAACGAGCCACTTCGTTGAGGTAGGGGAGGACATTGGAAAACAGGTCAATCCCCACGTACGAACTCATTTTCCCCACTGGTTCGTGGATGAAGATAACTTCCGCCCCGTGGTCCACCAAGGCCTCGACATAAGCACAGAGGAAGGAGACCAGTTCCTCGAGGAAATTGTGGAGGAAGCGGGGATCTTGGCGCATGAGCTCTAAGAGGACGGTGGGGCGCACTAAGTAGGAGACCAGAGTGGCGGGGCCGGTGATGTTGGCTACTACGGGGACGTGGGGCCTCATCTTCTTCAGGAGCTCCACTGCCCTGACCACTTGGGGTATTCTTCCCCTGTTCAGCGGGGTAGGGGGGACGCTCTCCGCCAACTCCCGGGGTGATAGGTCTGGATAAGCCGATATTCGGGGCAAGGTGTTTCCGTTTCCCAAGTCCACCTTCGCCCCCAATATCTCGGCCTCCACCGTGAGGCAAAAGGGCACCCCATTTCCATCAAAGCCCAACATGTCGCCAGCGGCTGCCGCCAACTCTGCCATGAGCGCTCCGCTGTAATGAGCGGAAGGGAGAGCCACCCTGAACCTATCCAGCACGTGCCGGGTGAGGACGTTTATGGATCCTCCCGACCCTACTACCGGGAACCTGGGAGTGGGCTGATCGTTAAGAGCCGCCAAGAGAACTTCTCTTTTATCCAAACGGCCCACCTTCTCTCGCCGTTCGCCGCTTCGGTTTCCCCACCTTCTGCCAAGGACTCTTCAAGATATTCTTCGGTTCGGTTCCATGGCGATTTGACCATTGGAATGCTCAGCTTCAGGGAGCAAGCGATGGTGGCCTTGTGGCGTTTTAGAAAAAGCGTGAGCGAAGCGGGTAATAGGGCTGTTTGCCCTCTCCGAGAACGGCGGCTTTTTGGGATATCGGACAGTCGCTGTGGAGGTGTCGGCGGTGAAATTCGCGCTCATCTCGGGAAGGCGTCCGTTTCATCGGGGGCGAAGAATTTGTTGATCCAAAACCCGGATGGATTTCCATGGTTGGGGTTCGAGACCGAAGGAGGTCGAGATGAGCTATTCCACCGCGGGCGAGGCTTGGGAGAGATATTTGAGGAACCGTTGTCAAAGCGCCGTGGAAGCCCTCATGAAGGCGGAGTTCGATGCCCGTTTCTTTGAAAGATCCGAGCAGGCCGTGGAGGCGGTGTTGGAAGTCATTCCCCCTGACGCTGAGGTGGGTTGTGGCGGTTCCTGGACGCTCCGCCAGATTGGAATCCTCGATGCGCTCAGGGTAAGAGGTAATTTGGTCCACGCTCACGAAGCGGGCATGGAACTCGAGGAATCCATCGCGGTGCGTCGTCGCGCTTGCACTTCACCCTACTATCTATCCAGCGCCAATGCCATAACCATGGAGGGCGAGATCGTGAACGTGGATGGAATCGGCAACCGGGTGGCGGCCCTTTCCTTCGGGCCCTCCACGGTGGTCGTTGTGGCGGGTTACAACAAGCTGGTCCCTGACTTGAGTTCCGCCTTGAAGCGTATAAAGGAGGTGGCCGCTCCCGCCAACGCGTTGCGCTTGGGGATACCCACGCCTTGTGCCGAGCATGGGCGATGTGTCGAATGCAAGAACCCAGCAGGCATTTGCCGGATCACCACCATAATATCCCGCAGGCCCATGTTGACCGATTTCAAAGTGTTCATCGTCGGGGAAGAATTGGGGTTCTGAGTCAAGGACCTTGCCGAAAGCGGCCTCGCCACTAAAGGCGAGCGATGGGCAAGCGAATAGGCGGAGCGAGGCGGGGACGTAGATTTGGGGTTGGAAAGGGGGCGATGGCCTCGACCTGATGCCGCATAACGCCGATCATCCAGGCGGGTTAACCGCCCAGTGGAGAGGGTAAATCCACCTCAACAGCCTTTCAACAGTCTTATGAGCCGATAGGCTTCCCCGTGAAGGTCCTTTCCTGAATGGATATCCTCTCCCAGGATCAGGTACTGCGGTTCCTCCAATGAGTAGCGAGGCCAGAAAGGCAAGCCTTCCCTGTTGGGGTCGCCTTGGAGAGCAAAGGTCGTCCAGTAGCCTGCCATCACGGTGGAGAGGCGCATGTCGATCTCGTTTGCGGAAAGAGAGCTGGCCAGATCAAGGTTGTCGAAGACGTATATGATCTCTAGGCCGTGGAAGGCACCCCATTTTTTCGCCCGAGGATCATCGGGGATCCTACGGAACAGGTATAGGAAAACCGGGGAACCCGCTGCCGAGCAGCTGTCCGCGACGAAGCGAGAAGTGGCCGAGAAACCCAATTGGGTTATGAGGCGTGAGAGGGCATTTTTTACCTCTTTTTGGGATTTAGCTGGAAACATTTCCAAGACCTTATCCCCGAAAGACCCATAGCCCAGCGAGACTAAGAGCCGGTACTTCTCCAGGTCTATGTCCGGAGCGAACAAGGTACCTTCATCGGCGTTGACTCCTATTATCATGGGTAATCGGTGCTGGGCTCCCCGGGCAAATGCTTGCACGGGATTTTGGGGTAGCACGTGGCCATCCACGATGGGCCCGAAGCCCACCACGGAGAGGGGGTCGAAATCGGACGATGCCCTTATTATGTCTTCCGCCGGGATGGCTCGGAGGCGTTCCAGCGATTCCTCGGGTTTATCCGAGTCGGTCAGGTCCACCCCCAGTCTTTTCACGAACTCCACGCCCTTTCTCTCTGCCTCCTCCAGGCTTAGCATCCTCAAGGTGGGAAGCCCCCAGTCGGGCAGGGGTCCGCTCTCTACGATGGCCCGATGGAACAGGCCCGTGGAGATTGGACTGGTCAAGAGGTAAAGGATGCTCATCGCGCCCGCCGATTCCCCGAAAACGGTGACGTTGCCGGGATCGCCGCCGAAGGCCTTGACGTTGCGGTTTACCCACGATAGAGCGGCCAGCTGGTCCAGAAGCCCATAATTGCCGGATGCCCTCCTGGGAGATTCATCGCTCAGCAGGGGATGGGCCAGGAAACCCAGGGGCCCTAACCGGTAATTGATAGTCACTACCACCACTCCCCGGCGGGCCAGATTGGACCCTTCATATAGCCTTAAAGAACCTGAGCCCGAGCGGAAAGCTCCTCCGTGAATCCACACCATGACCGGAAGCCTGTCCGAGGGATGCGCGGCAGGGGACCATATGTTGAGATAGAGGCAGTCCTCGTCGGTTCTGTCCACTCTGAGGTAATCAGCCCATCCTCCAAGAGGCTGGGGGCAAGAAGGGCCATATTCAATGCACTCTTTGACCCCTTCCCATGGGGAAGGCGGTCTCGGTTCTCTCCAGCGAAAACTACCCACCGGTGGCGATGCGTAGGGAATGCCCAGATAGGTCCAAATACCGTCGCGGCACTGTCCTTTTATGAGTCCTCCGTCCACCCGGGGTGTTTCCATCGATTCGTGGGGTTTTCTCCCGCATCCGACGGAGTTGACCGCTGAACCCAAGCAAAGAAGGAGGATCAACGCGGCCGAGATGGCCGTAATTGTCCTGGATTGGGCTTTTTCCAAGGAGGGTTTTGTCATTGTTTCCCTCGTTAGGCTGCGGCATCGCTCACCGCGATTTATTTCGCTCCGCGCCCACAGCTTTTCGTCCATCATCCATCCTTTCTCGAGTCCACCCCTCGTGGAACCAGCGAGTGATTCCCACTGCCCACAGCTTTTCGTCCATCATCCTGCTTTTATTGGGAAGGCGTCCTCCGCCACTGGCCTAGGCTCGCCGTCATGGGGTTTTTCCCGCAGATCCCCACCTCGGCTTTTGCCGTTCTGAGCACGGAAAGGCTTCCAACTTTTCGGTTGAGCAAGGCCGTGCTGGGATTCAGGGGAGGTCCCTTTGATGCCGAGGGTTCTACCCCAAAACCCTTGTCCCTCAGGTTCGCTTTTCTCGTCCCATGTCGCACTGGTTACCCGATCGGTTTTCCTTGTCCGTGTCTCAAGAGCTTGCCGTGCTCGCTACCCAAGGTAGTTTATCCATTCGAATCGCCAACCGACCTCATGCTCGAGGTTTTCATTCGATCGATGCCGCTTCATCTTGACCCCTGATGGGATGTTATAATCTTCTCGCCGGTATGTCAGGCGACCTTCGTGGTCGGCACCCAGCCGGGATTTCCGGCTGGTTTTTCTTTTTGAATGGTGAGGCGGACGGAGGGTTCTGATGTGAGCGTGGCCTTGCGGGAAACGAGTGGTTCGTCCCTCGGGAGAAGATGATCCGTGGAATTGATCCTTTCCCTCTGTGGGCGGGGCCGAGTTCGGATAGAAAAGGACTTTGACTGGGAGGTAGAAGCCCGATGAAGGATAAAGACCCGGATAGGATCAAGGGTTTGAGGATTCTCATGGTGGACAATTACGATTCCTTCACCTACAACCTGGTCCAATTCTTGGGGATTTTAGGCGCTGACCTCCAGGTTCTCCGCAATGACAACGCCAGGCTGAGGGACGTGGAAAGGCTCGAACCCAGGGGAATAGTGATCTCCCCAGGACCCAAAGCCCCACGGGACGCTGGGTTGTCGAAGGAGATCATCCTGAAGTTTGGAGGAGTGGTGCCCATTCTTGGAGTTTGCCTTGGTCACCAATGTATCGGTGAGGCTTTTGGTGGCAGGGTCGTCCGAGCTCCCTATGTGATGCACGGAAAGACCAGCTTGGTCTATCACGACGGGCAGAGCATCTTCAAGGGCATTCCCAATCCCTTCCAAGCTGCTCGTTATCACTCCCTGGTGGTGGAAGAGGAGGGGCTTCCCTCCTGCCTGACGGTTACCGCCCGGACGGGAGATGGCATAATAATGGGCTTACGGCACCGGGAGCTGCCAGTGGAAGGGATTCAGTTCCACCCCGAGTCCTTCATGACCCCCCAGGGCCTGGAGATGCTCAGGAACTTCCTTTGCCTTTGCGCTGATTGGCCGGCAGCCCCCTCGCGAGGACGGAGAAGAGAGGGTGCTACCCTGAGGGGAGCAGCCTCAGCCGGAGCTGGAAGGATCATGATGTGAGCTTGTGTGGCGAACAAGAGACATCAATATACGGAGGTGGGAAGATGCAAGGGTTGGCCACCAAGTTCTCATTGGAAGTCGAGGAGCTCGATGGGGCACCACCCATGGACGAGATCTTTCACCGTTTGGCCCACCTCCCCTACTCTTGCTTCCTCGACTCAAGCCTCGTCATGCCCCGTTTGGGGCTTCATTCCTTCATCGGATATCGACCTTTCCTGGTACTCGCCACCCGGGGGAGGAGATGGGTCAAACTGTATAGGGATGGGAGCAGAGAGACGGGAGAGGGGAACCCATTTGACGTGTTGAGGTGGACGCTCAAAGGCTATGCCTTGGAAGAAGTCGGGAAGGAAGAGGATCTGCCGCCCTTGAAAGGGGGTTGTATGGGATACCTCGCCTACGAGCTTGGCAGACACATAGAAAGGCTTCCCGGGAGGGCCGTGGACGACCTGGGACTCCCCGAGATGTGTATGGCCTTTTACGATCGACTGATAACCCATGACCACACCTCTGGGAGGACTTTCGTGGTTGGTCTTGATCCCTGCCGTCCCGACAAAGTGCTGGAAGAAGTGATTACGGATCTGGAGACTATCGAGCCGGATTATTCCTTTACCAGGTTCGGTGAAGACGTGGGGTTCAGTTCCAATTTCACCCGAGAGCAGTACCTCGAGGCGGTGCGGAAGGTAAAAGAGTACATCTTCGCTGGGGACATATATCAGGCCAACCTGACCCAGCGCTTTCAGGTCTCGTTACGAGAGCACCCTTGGGACGTATACAGGCGCCTTCGATGCCTCAATGCCGCTCCCTTCGCGGCATATCTCAATATCGTGGAGGCCCAGGTGCTCTCCTCGTCGCCGGAGCTTTTCCTGAGGAGCGATGGCAAAAGGGTGGAGACCAGGCCGATTAAGGGGACTCGACCCCGTTCGCGCGACCCGGTCATGGACGAGCGGTTGAAAGAGGAGCTCCTGTCCTCCCCTAAAGACCGGGCGGAACTGTCCATGATCGTTGACTTGGAGAGAAACGATTTGGGCAGGGTGTGCGCTTACGGGACGGTCAGGGTGGAAGAGCATGCGGTGGTGGAGTCCTACGCCACCGTCCACCATCTGGTCTCCACGGTGGTGGGCGAGCTCCATCCAGAAAGGGACGCGGTCGACCTTCTGAAGGCCACATTCCCCGGCGGCTCCATAACCGGGGCCCCCAAAATAAGGGCCATGGAAATCATAGACGAGCTGGAGCCCAATGCCAGGAGCGTCTACACGGGAAGCATAGGCTATTTGGGATATGATGGAAGCCTGGAATTGAACATAGCTATCAGGACGGTCATCGTGAAAGGAGGCAGAGCCTATTTTCAAGTGGGCGGTGGAATAGTGGCCGATTCGGTTCCCGAGGACGAGTACCAGGAGACCCTGGACAAGGGAAAGGCAATTTTTCAGGCTTTGGCCTCAAGTGATGGCATTTGAACCTCCAAGGAAGCCTCCCGGGTTCTACATATTCGCGGACAAAATTCGATAACGCTTTCGGACAGCGAATCGGACGCCGGCGCCTAAGACGACCATGAGGGCGAAGGTAATTCAAATCTTATGACGCTCAGGATCGGATCTCATCCGAGCCCTCATCACAGACCAGAGCAGATAAGTGAAGGGAAGCCCATGGTTAGTCGAGGAAGGAACTTCTGGGCAAATCGGCGGTTCTGGCCTTTGCGTGCCGGCAAATTCATATAGACGTTCTCGCGCGGGTTTCGGTGCATCTTTCGATGAGCGAGCCTACCCTTTGCATTCACACCTACCCTTTGCATTCATATTTCCTTGGCGCCGAGCTCCTTTCTCACCAAATCGCGATAAGCCTCATGAACCGTTTTTGTGATGGGCCCGGGACATTGGGGCAATGACCGGCCCTCGACCTCGCGCACGGGGATCACCTCCGCCACGCTGTTGGTGAGAAAGGCCTCGTCGGCCTGAAGAAGATCGTCGAGCACCAGGCAATCCTCGCGGGCGGGAATAAGAAGCTCCCTACAGAGCTCCAGGACCGTCTCCCGGGTGATTCCGGGAAGAGGGCCACACTTCAATCCGGGCGTGAAGACTCCACCTTCCCTTATCAGGAAAAGGTTTGAGGTGGTGGCCTCGCAAAGATGGCCTTCTTGGTTGAGGAAAAGGGCATCGTCGTAGCCCTTATCGGTAGCCTCCTGGCGGGCCCAAAGGAATTCCAGGTAGTTGGCAGACTTTATCCTCGAGAGTGGGGAATGGGAGTTTCTGGGAAAGGATGCCAAACACAACCTGATGCCCTTATCTTTGGGACTGAAGTGCACCGGGGGCAGAGGTGTGACCAAGATGAACGTCCTGGGTTGGCCACTTCGGGTCAGGGTTCTGCCCCCGTCGTGAAGCCCCCCGGTGACGGTTATTCGTACGTAGGCGTCTCCAAAGCCCACGTTCTCCTCGTATAGAAGGGATATGGCCCTCGAGAGCTCAGCTTCATCGGCGGTGATACGCATTCTCAGGGCTTGGCAGCCCTTTTCCAGACGCCGCAGGTGTCGGTCTAAGCGGAATGGGATTCCGTCGTAGGCCCTCAGGGTCTCGAAAACCCCGTCTCCGTATAGCACGGATCGATCCATCACGTTGATGAGTGCCTCTTTGTCATCGAGGATCTCGCCGTCCAACCATATCTTGGACAACTTTCTCACCCTTCTTTGACGAGAGCCTTTCACCGCTATCGAAAAGATGCGCGAGCGTCCTTCGAAGTCCTTCTTCGCTCATGATTTACTCCCCTGCCCCGCTATTCGGAGCGGTCGATGGCATTCCCGAAGTGCCCTTCGAGTCGGCCTCCTTGAAGTTCCAACCCTGCCTCGCGCTAGACTTAAGAGGCCCGATTTTTTAGGGACCTTCTCCGCTTTTCTTGAAAAACCTGTGGTTTCGGCGATTCTGAATCGATTTTGGACTGCGCTCATGATCCGCGGGATATTATGAGCCACAGCCCTGCCGCCGGCAGCAAGATCAAGGACAGATAAACCGCCGTCCGCAGGAAGCGGGGATTTCGCCAGCCTCGCGAACCCTCCCGGGCCAACTGCATGATCTCCCCTCTGGCCAGAAATATGACCAGGGCCCAGACGAGCGCCAACGAGCCCATGACCACTTCTTCCCACCTCATAGACCCCATGATTCCATCAGTGAGGGAAAGGGGCAAGTTCTAACATATTAATGTTGACATACTTGAATAAGTTAATATAATTAAACTGATCGGAGGTGAACCATGGGAAGGGTCTTGAAAGACAGATGGGTCGTTCGGGAGACCCTGAGAAGCGGAGAGTTCTGGTCCGTTCACTTAGCGGAGGACGTCATTTCTGGGATTGAGGTAGAGGTGGACGAGATCAAGCTGGGACGCGTCACTGCCCAGGATGGGGATCGGTTGGTCGAGCTTTTGGAAATTAGCGCCTCTCTCTCCTCTCCATGCTTCCTTCCCCTTTTAGATTGGTGGACGGAAGGCGATCGGTTGTTCGCAGTCAGTAGGAGGGTCAAAGGTTTAAGTCTCTGGGAGTGGATGGACTCGAAAGGCTCGACTGAGCCATCCTTGGCATTGCACCTTGCCAGGACCGTTAGCGAAGCCGCTTCGGAGCTTTATGGGAAAGGGTGTTCCTATCTGGGTATCAGCCCGCTTCGAGTACTCATCTCCGAAGGCATGGAGGTCTATTTGGGAGGAGGAGCTCATGGATGGTTGCTCGAGGATCTTGAGCCTGACGTCTTCAGGCTTGTGGAGAGGTACCGTGCTCCTGAGACCGAGAGGAAAGTGGAAGGAGGCAGGCCCGCCGATGTATACACCCTGGCGCTTTTAACCCGCGAGCTTTTGCCTCCCGGACCTCTTCCGCCCCGCCTTTCCGGATTCTTGGATTCTTGTTTGAGCAAGCTCCCCGGAGGCCGGCCTACCTCACCTCGATTGCTGTTAGAGATTCTCGCAGAGGAGTGGAAGGGCTTTGGCCCCGGATTTCCGATGGAGAACGGGAAAGGTGTTGGGCAGGTTTATGGTCGTTTCTCTCGGTCCGACCCTCGCTTGGATCCGCCCCACGAAAATGGCAATGTTTACCACCGCTTTGCGAAACGTATTGCAAAACGACGTCATACCGAAGGCCATGAGGTAGAGGAAGGAATTTGCGATGGACTTGACGCTAATAGAAATCGTAGCCTCAAGCCCCTGTGGCTCATCCTGGCGATATTTCCGGCTATTTTGCTAGCGCTTTTGGCCGTTTTCTCTGGGGGGAGGAGGAGTGAAGGAGAATCGGGATCGACGACGGGGATCGGTGAACGTGATTCTCGAATTAAGCTACCTGACTTGGTGGGCCTTCCTAAGGAAAAGGCTGCTGAGCTCCTATCTGATATGGGATTGCGGTTCACCTTGCGAGAATCGCCCTCCTCTTTATGGTCCGAGGGCACTGTTTGCGCCACCGAGCCCCCATCGGGTGCCATGCTTTCTCCGGGTGAACAAGTGATCCTTTCCGTGAGCAAAGGTTGGCCGCGGGATGCGCTTGCTGGGTCGACCACGTCTGTCGAACGAGACGGCACCTCGTCGCAAGCGCTCAACGGACGGGAAGGTCGAACCGTAGGCGCGGAAGAGGATACGAGTTTTGTTTCCAGTGGCACGCAAAGCGGGATCGGATCTCCCTCGTCAGGTGGAGGTAGAAAGGGGGTTTTGGAAAAGCAGTCAAACAGGGCACCTGTGGCTCGGCTATCGGTTAACCCATCAAAGGGCGCTGCCCCATTGACCGTGGTCTTGAGCGCCCGGGGATCCTTCGACCCTGACGGGAAGATAGTCAAGTATCAGTGGGATTGCGGTGACGGAACCACCCTTTTTGGGATGGTGGTTAGCCACGTCTACGATGCCGATGTGTTGCCTTGTGTCTTCAACATCACCCTTAAAGTCGTGGATGACAAAGGCTCAGAGTCGCATAGCAGGACCACGGTGACGGTTCTTTGAGGGTTTTGGGAATGAGGACGTCGGGGAAAGAAAGAGGACGGCACACTCCAACTCCCATTCCGGGGATCGTTGGCCGGAGATCTCGATCATTTCCAATGACAAGAGAAGGAAAGCAAAAAAACGATATAGCAGATCTGCTCCTCATTTTCCTGCCTCTCCTAACCCTCCTTATCTCCTTCCACCCTTGGCTCTCCCCGGCCCTCGCGGTCGGGGAGAGCCCACCCCGATTCGATTGGCCGTTGAGGGGAAGGGTGAGCATGCCCTTCCGGCCACCGACGGGCCCTTATTGGGAAGGGGGGCATGCGGGACTGGACATCGAGGCCCCCAGGGGGAGTGAGGTGAGGGCCAGCGCTTTTGGCGTGGTGGCCTTTGCGGGCTTCACCCCCTTGGGTCTATGTGTTTCCATCGATCACCAGATGGGTTTTAGATCCACTTATGTGTCCCTTAAGAGGATTTACGTGAAAAAGGGGGATAAAGTCGAGCGGGGGCAAGTGATAGCCCTAAGTGATGGCTCTATGGATCGGTCTTCGAGTTCTCCCCACTTGCATTTCGGGTTGTATCTAAACGGGAAGCCCGTGGACCCTTTTCCTTACCTTTCCGACGTCGATCCAGATCCGGGCAAATGCCTTTTCTTAGGGCCATGCCAAGAGGATTCGGGCAGGGTGGGAGTTTCGTCGTCGGACAGCCAGGAAAGTAACCCATCTTCCACGCCGGGAAGGGAGATCGTGAACGGGGAGATCTCAACTTATCGGATCGGGGACTCTGGAGGACGGGACGAAAGAGGGATCTGGGATAGGGCCACGGACTCGGTAAAGAGGTTCTTTCGGGAGCGCCTGGTGGGGATATTTATGTCCGCTGGAAAGGGCATATCTGCTGGAGTGAGATCATTGCTCTCCAACTCCTATGTCAAGGGAGCGTTGGCAGGACTTTTGGCCGCCCTGGTGGTTTGTTCCCTCGTCGTCGCCGGCGGTCTGGCCATGGGGATGTCCGTGGTTGCGCTCTCGGTGGCATGTTTGGCCGGCGGCCTGGCCTCCCTTGGATATTCCGTTTACTTAGCGGGAGCAAGAGGGGGAGGGATTTCTTTTTGGGGTTGTTTCGTATCTGGTCTGATTTTAGGCTTGTCGGTTGGTGGATCGGTCCTGTTGCTTGGCCAGCTGACCCCTATTTTATCATCGGGATTTGTTTCCTTAGGGTCGATGGGGTTTATCAAGAGTTTCATGGCCCATGGGGCATCCGGGTGTTTAGCTCATTGGCTCACTTCCCACATAAATGGAGAGCCCCTAGACCTTCGCTGGGCATTGTTGCTGTTTTTGACTTTTGGAGCCACCGGATCCTTAGGTAAAGCCCTGATAAATGGTCTTTCCCTTGCCAACCCCTACTTAACGACCGGCGTGAGGGCATTGACAGGAAAAGGCCTCGTTGTCGTCGCCCCCTACGTACTTGGAGGAGGTTTGCATAAAGTGCTTTCATTGGTGCTCCTTTCTGGTTGCTTTGGTGTACTTTCAGATATCTCCATAAATCTCGCGCTAGGAACATTTCCCAGTACCGAGGAAGTGGCCCTCTCCTTTTTGGGTGGTTGTCTCGCCGGAGCTATTGGCATCACGGTGAAATTGAGGTTTTCCGGGAGATTGGGGGGCAGAAAAGGTATTTTCGCTCGCCTGAGCAAAAGCGATTTCGTAAAGGGATTCACCGGCAAAGGCTTGGGAGGCACAGCCAGGGAAATGTCAAGGAAATGGGCGAGGACGAAAAGAGGAGCGGAATCAGGGAGTTCAGCTGATCCAAACCCGTTCGTCTTTCGCGGTACTTTCGAATAAGTCATGAACGGGAAAGGAGGGTTGTAATGCAGGAAAGGAGCGACCTGGATGTTAACCTGATGGATGACTCCGAGAGGGGAATCAGTGAGGATGGATCGGGAAAACCACCGATCTGCACGGGTGGCCATCGGTCCGCACAAATGACCTGGTTTCAGCTTTTTGTCCTCGTGGGGGTGGGACTCATCTTATTGGCCATGACCTATCTTTTTATGCCCCTTATACGGGGAGAACAGGGTTGGGTTCGTTATGCCCTCGTCTCTATCTTGTCCTGCGTAAGCTTGCTTTACTTGGTCCTTTTTTATACTTGGGAAATCAGGCCCTCCTATGGGAGATTCAGCATCCTGGCGCTTGCCGGTTATCTCCTCTTCTACTTCCTTCTCTCGTTACTCGTCTGACGGTCGTGAAGGCGTTTGTGAAGGGAGAGAAATTCGCTCTGGGAAGTCGTGAAAAATGAACCACGTGCCACGTTATTCCTGCCGGTAGGGGAAGCGGTGAGAAGGGGAGCGGTCATATTGCTACGTGGAGGAGTGCAGACACGCAAGCGCCTCCCTGGGTCATAGTAGTGGTTTGGCTGAAAAACGGAATTTCATGGAAGTTGCACACTGGCGTCTTTCTCTTTTTCCAGGGTTTCCGCAAAAACCTCCGAATGCGATTTCTCGATCCTGTCTCGCCGATAGGAAGGGTTTGTCAGGGATATGACGGCCAGCCAATAGAGGGCGAACATCGAAGACGCAAGGGTGAACAGAACCAGGGCCCAGAACTCGGTCGTGAAGAGGGCGAGCGAACCCCATAGCAGAGAATTGAGAAGGAGCGTGGCCATTATTCTGTTTCTCCTGATCTCTGCTTTGCTCGTCCTTTTCGGTCGTCCTGCCGCCCGATGGTCGCGATGGCGCATTACCAGAGATCCCTCGTGGCTTGCCGTACCGTATCTGGGGGTTGAAGTGGGCATCCCACGCCTTGTGATGTTAATTCGACTGTCTCGACGGGGGTCGCCCATGTTTAACGACCTTCCCAGCTCGCTCATGCTCTTCTGGAAGTAATCGGCCGTTGCCACAGGGGATTCCTCAAGCCTTCCCCGAATCAGGGAGGGGATCACCAAAAGGACCGCCGCAAACCCCAAGAGGAGAAACACTAGGAACTCCACCAGTGCACCCCTCTCATTAAAGATCCGTCACACCATTTACTGCCTCTAGCCGGTTATTCGATGGAAGGGGCATTTCCTCCTTCAAGGAGAAAACATTTTCCCGTGAGCCCTTCGCTCTCCTCTAAGGCCCTCGCGAAAGGAATCGCCATTTTCCTGTCAGGCCTGGCAAAACGGGTATCCTGTCCCATTTGCTGTCCCGGTTAAAAGTCCAGCCGCATCCCCGTCAGGGAAAATCTAAACCGGGGGGGTGACATCTCGGGATCCCGGGGGGCTTCTTGGGCAAGCCGGTTTTCCTCGTATTATTTCTTATCCAAGATAGGCCTTGAGGCGAATAGACGAGTTGTGGTGCTGAAAGGGAATTCAGCCCAGGACAGGCCTAATAATAGCTGATTCACCCGTTTTATGTCGGTGATCCATTCCCGGGGGAGGTCTCACCGCCGCACAATCCCCCTATAGCCCCATTTGACCAAAGGTGCTCGTCATCGCGGCTGCTTTCTCGAACCTGAGCGACGTTTTTGGCGTGTCGGCGGCGAGCAGCTTATAATCTCTTTGTGACGCCAGATAACCGTATTATGGATGGAATCGCCTTGTTTCAGCGCGTTCATAAAAGATCGAGGGAAGGGTTTTTCCGGGCAGGGAGTTCGAGCCCTTCAGGGTTCCAAATCACCGATGAGAAGTTGGTGGTTTGACTCGTCGGGATTAATGCATCTCCGTTGCGAGATGAAAGCCGTGACTCCAAAAAAGCAGGGGTACATTTGACCTGTGAACGCCAGTGAACCTCTCTTGGGCGCGCATCGACTTGTGGTCATTGTCATGGGAGCCAGAAGCATATGGGATGAAAGGGCAACGGGCCTTCCGGAACGGCGGGACACTCCTGATCGTCAAACCCGAGTATGGAACGAGCGGACAGAATGCCTCTGATTAGGAGGAAGAAGTGGATAGGGCGGCTGAAGCTGGCCGTTTGCTTGGCCCTTTTGGGCGGTCTGGTAGCTGGCTTACTCAACTTTAGCCACATAAAGGTCTGGGCCGCCAAGCATTACCTGAAGTTCCGCTTCAACCCTGCCGTGATAAGACCGGAACAGGAACCCGATCTCTATGCCCGACTCTCGTCTTGGCACAATCCAAAACAGCTGCTCAACGTCCTTTTCATTGGCATCGACAAGGGGAGCATTCCCGACGAGGACATGAAGTACTATCGTTCTGACGTGATCATGCTGGCATCGGTGAACGTGGACAAAAAGAAGGCGGTGGTGGTCTCCATCCCCCGGGATACCAAGGTGAGAATAGAAGGTCACGGTTACCAGAAGATAAACGCGGCCCATGCCTATCACGGCCCAGCTGGGACGGTGGAGGTGGTGGAGGAGCTCACCGGGATGGAGGTGCACCACTATGCCGAGGTGGACTTCGAGGCTTTCAAGAACATTGTCAACGCCATTGGGGGCGTCCCATTCCGATTGGAGGCGACCATCAACGATCCCTTGGTAGGATATCTCCCCAAAGGGGAGCACCTCCTCAACGGCGACCAAGCCCTCATCTTGGTGAGGAGCCGAAAACTGCCTCGGGGCGACCTTGACCGCATCGAGAACCAGAAGAGGTTCCTCAGGGCTTTGATGGAGAAAGCCCTGTCCATCAGGGACACAAGGACCTTGCTGAACCTCCTCGACGCCACCGTTCGCTACCTCAACACCACCATGCAGCCCGAGATGATTTTCGCCTTGGCCGAGCTCATGCAAGGGATGAAGGTGGAGGACGTGGAGTTCGCCACCATCCCCGGGGATTCGCCTAAACCGGCGCCGGGGCAGCCGTGGTATTTCGTTCACGATGTCAATGAGACCAAAAGGCTTTTCGACAACATCAGGAGATATTGCAGCGTTCGGGAGCCAGGAGAGGAAAACGTATCGATGGTGGTGCAGGAGATGGCGGAAAAGGCCGCCGTGGCGGTGCTAAACGGGTCCAAGGTGGACGGGTTGGCGAGGAGGACTTCAGATTACATCAAGGACTACGGATTCGTCGTGACCAAGGTGGGTGACGCCAGTCAGGTTTATTCCAAGACAAGGATCTTTTACCGGGAAGATAGCAGGTCGACGGCCGAGAAGCTGGCTTCCCTGCTTAACATAGGAAAGGGAGCTCTAAGTGAAGATAGAGCGGTGTCGGAGAAGCACCAAGCCGGGGTGGTGCTGGTGATCGGAAAGGATTTCCGGCTTCCGTGAGGCTACCATGGATTCCCTTCTCGTTCGGTCATGGCTGCGGGACACCTCTGTTCGGCTCAGAGAAAGCTTTCGAAAAGCGATTTACCTAAGGTGAAGTGGGTGAGACGGCGGGTATGCCGCCGTTGTGTGGAAGAACCTCTTTGATCGGGGAGAGTTGTAGTTCCTTTCCGGGTGGGCCACGAAGTTGGAGCCTCGTCACCGGCCTTTTGGTGGCTCATTGAACGAAAGGGATGAGATAGAACCGCTAAGACTTCCAAATTTAGCATATCGAGGACGGGATTCAGGCTGACTCCGAATCGCGTGCGGCTCGAAGATGCGAAGCACTTCCCCTAACGTGATAATGCTCCGGGGAACCTTGATCGGAGGGGAGTTCTACGCCAAGCCCTTCGGCGGTTGATCGATCGACTCTCTTCTTTGGCCGTTAGGGCCCCGGTTCGCTCCGGTCACTCACGAGCACTGTGGCTATGTCAACATTGCGGGCGGGTATAATTAAGTAGGCGTGGAAAGACCTTCCCCGAAAGGAGAACCGGACGTGTACGATGACTTTTGGACCCTGTACGATTATCAGGATCCCTTGAACCTCCGCAGCGATATGGAGAGATTCTTTCGAGAGTTCTCTCGCTGGAAGAAACCCTCTGCCGTCTTCGTCAGGGCTTGGGAACCGAAATGCGACATATACGAGTCCGGGGATGGGCTCTACGTGATCGTGGATTTAGCGGGGGTGGACGAACACGAGGTGGAGTTGGTCGTACAGGGCAGATTGCTCACCATCAGAGGCCAGAGACACCAGAAAAGGCCGGCGGACATATCCAACACCCATCTCCTGGAGATCGATTACGGAGATTTTCGACGCGACTTCGAGCTTCCGGTGGAAGTGGACTGCGAAGCGGCCAGAGCGGTCTACCGCAAAGGTTTCCTGGAAATCTATCTTCCCAAGGCCTCAACCCAAAAGGAGATGGAGGCTGCGGGGAGGAACGAGGAAGAGCGGAGTTCATAGGGCCACTGGAATCTCGCGGAAGAGTACAGGAGGTAAGCCTTGCCCAATAATCATCATCCTTCGGGAATGCAAGAACCGTATGTACCGGAGGTACTTCCGGTGCTCCCCCTCAAGGACACGGTGATATACCCCCACATCATCGTGCCTTTGCTGGTCACCAGGGAAGAGCTGGTGAAGATGATCGACGAGGCTCTCACCTCGGATCGCATGGTGGCGGCGGTGGCCGCTCGGGAAGAGGTGGAGGATCCCCAGCCGGAGCAGCTTTACCAGGTGGGAACGGCGGCGGCCATCATCAGGATGCTGAAACTCCCTGACGGCTCCATGCAGCTCTTTGTGCAAGGGGTGCACCGCATACGCATAGTGGACTACGTCCAGACCCATCCTTTCCTCAAGGCAAGGGTGGAAAAGGTCAGGGAGAAGGTGGAACGGACCATCGAGGTGGAGGGCTTGGCCCGCAACATCCTGGCGCAGTTCAAGAACATCGTGCAGATGGCGCCCTACCTTCCCAACGAGATCTTCATCGCCGCCATGAACATTTCCGAGCCCCACAACTTGGCCGACTTCATAGCCTCCAACATCAACTTGAGCCTGGAGGAAAAACAGGAGCTGCTGGAGGCCTTGGACGTCAAGGAGAGGCTGGAGAAACTCACCATTTATCTCAACCGGGAGTTGGAGATCCTGGAGATAGGCTCAAAGATCCAGTCCCAGATCCAGACGGAGATGTCCAAGAGCCAGCGGGAATATTGGCTCAGGGAACAGCTAAAGGCCATCCAAAAGGAACTCGGCGAGATCGACGAGCGCACCATGGAGATAAACGAGTTCCGGGAGAAGATCGAAAAGAGCGGCATGCCGGAGGAGGCGAGAAAGGAAGCAGAGAGGGAGCTTGATCGCCTGGCCAAGATGCCGGTGGCTGCCGCCGAGTACACCGTGGCCCGGACCTACCTGGAATGGCTCACCAGCTTGCCCTGGAACGTGAGCACTGAGGACAACCTGGACATCGAGAGGGCCAGGAAGATCCTAGACGAGGACCACTACGACCTGGAGAAAGTCAAGGACCGTATTTTGGAATATTTGGCGGTGAGAAAACTCAAGCAGAACATGAAGGGTCCCATCCTGTGTTTCGTGGGACCACCGGGGGTGGGCAAGACCTCGCTGGGCCAATCCATCGCTCGGGCCTTGGGGAGGAAGTTCGTGCGGGTATCCTTGGGCGGGATGCACGACGAGGCGGAGATCAGGGGCCACCGCAGAACGTACATAGGTGCCCTTCCCGGTCGCATTATCCAAGGAATACGCAAGGCGGGTTCCAACAATCCCGTGTTCATGCTGGACGAGGTGGACAAGATAGGGGCGGATTTCCGAGGCGATCCGGCAGCAGCCCTTTTGGAAGTGTTGGACCCGGAGCAGAACCACTCCTTTTCTGACCACTACCTGGACGTGCCCTTCGACCTCTCCAAGGTCATGTTCATAACCACCGCCAACACCTCGGTGACCATCCATCCTGCCCTTCTGGACCGCATGGAGGTGCTGGAGCTCCCAGGATATACCGAGGTGGAGAAACTGCACATAGCCCGGGATCACCTGCTCCCCCGCCAAATGGAGGCTCACGGGCTCAAGAAGAACCAGTTGACCATCACCGAGGGCGCCCTGAGGGCCATAATCCGCAATTACACCCGGGAGGCTGGCGTCCGTAACCTGGACCGCGAGATTGCCACCATCTGTCGCAAGGTGGCCAAGGAAATCGCCATGGGCAAGCGCAAGAGCAAGAAGGTGAGAGAGCAGGACCTCCACGACCTCCTGGGCCCCCCCAAATACCGCTTTGAGGTCTTGGAGGAGGAGGACGAGGTGGGGGTGGCCACCGGACTGGCTTGGACCGAGTCGGGTGGCGACGTGCTCTTCGTGGAAGCCCAGGTCATGCCGGGAGAGGGAAATCTCATACTCACCGGCAAGCTGGGAGAGGTAATGCAGGAGTCAGCCAGGGCCGCCCTCTCCTACGTGCGGAGCGTGGCCGATAGGTATGGGGTTGATCCTGAGTTCTTCAAGAAACACGACCTGCACATCCACGTACCGGCCGGCGCTATACCCAAGGACGGGCCCAGCGCCGGCGTGACCATGGCCACCGCCCTTCTTTCCGCCATCACCCGGAGGAAGGTGAGGAAGGAAGTGGGGATGACGGGGGAGATAACCCTGCGAGGAAAGGTCCTTCCCATCGGCGGCCTCAAGGAGAAGGTGCTGGCGGCCCATAGGGCGGGAGTGAAGGAAGTGATAATACCTGAGGAGAACATGAAGTTCCTCGAGGAGATACCGGAATTCATAAGGAAAGACCTGAAGTTCGTTCCCGTCAGGCACATAGACGAGGTCTTTCAGGTGGCCATCCACCCCGATGGCCAGGGGCCCAATTGCGAGGCCGGTGTGGGAGGGCCTGCTGGCGAGGCGAAAAACAGGAAGAAGGGAAGCTGAGGATCTCTCGAGGCCCCCTTTTCCAGGACCCCTTTCCCCAATGATATGGTTCCGGCGATCCTTGCGGCGAACCACACTAGACGATCTTGCGAAAAAGGGCGCCCCTGCACCCCCTCGTTCGTGGACGGGGGCTACCGAGGCTTCGCGCTGAGGGGCACGGTCTCGCCTAGGTTTGGGTCCGGGGGCAGGAAACTGCCGAGAAGGCGCATTTTGGGCTCATGGGCGGATCCTCGTTCCCATCGCGAAGCGACCTCGAAGAGAACGACGCGGGCGCCATGACGGGCATGGGAAGAAAGCGATCTTTGCTCAGGGGAAGGTGTTGGCGGGATCGGGACCCTTTGGTATCTAGCCGCGTCGTTCTGAATGGGACGCGGTCATCATGGATGGAGGGCGAATAGGCCGAGACTCCAGGTATTCGTGCTCAGATTCCCTCTTCCCAAGCCCTCATGGTTTCCCGCAGGGCGACCTTCCACTTACCACCTCTTCGCATGCACACGTAAGGTATTTCAACGCTCTCACCGCTCACCTCGAACTCCACCACCGCCACCGCGATCCTCTCTTCCATCCTGAAGCGTTTGACTTGGAATCTTGCTCCCCATTGGGAGACAAAGCGTTCCCCGCCCCGGTAATCCGTGATGGTGCCCTCCCACGTCCAGCGAGCCATCTTCTTCTCGTTACCTTCGTAGGCGGCTTCCAGAAATCCCTTTACCGAGTTCTCCGGGGAGGAAGAGGTACATCCGTGGAGGGTGGCGAACAACGCCGAAAGCAGGAAGATAGAGATCACCAGTTGAAAGGCAGACCTTCGCCTGTGGTCCACTGGGTTATATCTTGGTTCACGTCCTCCACCAGCCAATTGCCATCCTTCCTTTCCAGGTAGAAGACCAGCCCCGAATCCCTCAGTCCCAATGACGCCACAGGAACGTCGGATCCGGAGCGGGCATAAACCCTTACCGTACCACCAGTCACCTCCACTTCGGCCCTGTTCTTTTCCGAACGTACCCGAAAGGTGGGGGACGAGATCTCCAGGCGGTATCTCTCCAGGAATTCTTCGAGAGCCTTTTTCAGCGCGTCATCGTTTTGCCTCAACAGGGTACTCAGGGGACCTTCGGGGTCGAGTAGGGCAGCGATCCCCTCGAAGTCCCCCTTTTCCGCCATCCGAAAGGCTTTCTTGAGGGTGGCTTCGGCGGGATGTCCCCTGAAGAGCACCAGATAGCCCCCCACCCCGGCCATAATCGCCAGCGCCAAGGCGAAGGCGATTTTAAACCTGCGAACGGCTTTTCTCGCCCCTTCCAGATGGGCTTCATATTCCGAGGCCATGAAGCCGCCCCGCTCCAGCCCTTTCTTCTCCATGCCTTAACTAAAGAGCAAGAGAGCCTGGGGGTCAAGGGCAAACCCTGGGGAGGTCAGGTTAACCGACGCTCCGGGATTACCTTCATATTCCCCGAAGGAAGTTGCATATCGCTTAAAATGCGGCGTTTTGACGGTATGGACAACACGTGTATTGTGTGACGGCGCGGTACCTTACCCTGCGCGTTTTCTCGGGGCTACCTCATAGGTGAATCATTCCATGGTTTCAGGATGGTAGCTCATCGGTCTTATTTAGGTGGATCTCTGATCCTCGCGCAGACCCCTTTTCTCGCCACATTGCTTTCATCACCACTTTCGTCTCATGCCATATGCATTACAGGCTTGTGGGAGAGAAGGAAATGATGGTCATGTCGGGCTTCAGGGCTCTCGCCCCCGTTCAGGATAGAGGTTAACCCCTCTTCATCGTTGATCTCGGCCCATGGCGGACGCAGCTTTTCTGTCGAGAGGAACACATGTTTCCGTCAACCCGGCGAATGCCCTATTTTGATAGATGAGAAAGCGGGGAGATAATGAGAAAGGATATCAGGCTCTCATCAGGGGCAGCTCGTCGACCATGGACATGAGAGGCCTCTGTGGTCGCGGCTCATGTCGTTAGAGGATGGTGTGGATAATGGGAGGTGAGCCGGGATAGAGAAGAAAAAGGTCCGTTGCAAGGGTTGCGGAAGGGATTCGGTTACCGTCTCGGCGGTCCTTGAGCAGTGCGTTTTTTGTCTCCTCGAAAAAGGCATGGATGCCGAGACGGAAGAAAGGGCACGTGCGCGTTTCAGATTCCCTTTCGGTTTGCCAGCATATCCTCCCCGGACTGAGGGCGGGGTGCGCTGTCGAATTTGTGGCAATCTTTGCCAATTAGGGGAAGGGGAAAGGGGCTACTGTGGTATCAGAACGGCGGAAAGGGGAAAATTGGTACACTTGGCGGGGGATTCCCGTCACGGATTGGCGGAATATTACTATGACCCCCTTCCCACCAATTGCGTGGCCGCTTGGGTTTGTCCGGGAAGCCGGGCAGTGGGGAGGCGTAATCTCGCGGTTTTTTTGGGCGCTTGCAGTTTCGACTGCCTTTTCTGCCAGAACTCCCAGTTTCGGTTACTCACTGCCTCCTTGGCCCCGGTGGTCGCTCCCGAGGAGCTGGCCGAGGCTGCAGACGATACCACGGAGTGCATATGTTATTTCGGGGGTGACCCGTCACCGCAAATGCCCTTCGCCCTGAGGGCGTCCCAACTGGCTCTAAGGAGGAGAGGAGGGAAAGTCCGCATCTGCTGGGAAACCAACGGCAGCATGCACAGAGGCCTTTTGAGGCTGGCCATGGATCTCTCCCTGGTTAGCGGAGGTTGCGTGAAGTTCGATCTCAAGGCCTTTGACCCCGCATTACACCGAGCTATCTGCGGGGTGGACAACCGCCAGACGTTAGAGAACTTCGAGTACGCAGCTTCTCGCGTGTCGGAAAGGCCGGATCCTCCCCCACTGGTGGCTAGCACCCTCCTGGTACCCGGTTACGTGGAGGCGGAGGAGGTGAGCAAGATAGCCACCTTCATCGCGGAGTTGGATCCGGAGATACCCTATTCGCTGCTGGCCTTCTATCCTCGCCACGCCATGCGGGATCTACCGGTGACCTCCCGCAAGCAGGCCGAGGAGTGTTTGGAAGCCGCCCGGGGAGCGGGCCTGAGGCGGGTTCACCTGGGAAACGTGCACCTGCTTTGTTAGGCGCAAAAAAGAAAGACCCAGCGCCACACGGATTCCGCAGTGCCATCGGGTGCACCAAAAACCGTGACCCACGAACCGGCGGCGTCAACGAGTCTCCTTGGGCAACGGATAGTATCCGTATGGGAGCTCCAGTCCATATTTTTCCAGCAGTTTGCCGTCGGACAGGATGTTGAAAACGTCTCCGTCCGCTACGACCTTACCCTCGCTCATCACCACCACGCGCTCGCAGTTTTCGAACACGAAGGGAAGGTCATGGGTGACGATGACCTTGGTTATCTTCAGGGACTGGAGCAATTCGGAGAGTTCTCGGCGCGCCCTGGGATCCAGGTTGCTGGAGGGCTCGTCGAGAACCAGAAGGTCAGGGTTCATGGATAGGACGGTGGCGATGGCGGCCCTTTTCTTCTGGCCGTAGCTGAGGTGAAAAGCGGATCGCCTTTCGAAACCCTCGAGCCCCACCTGGCGCAGGGCCTTTTTCACCGCCGATTCCACTTCCTGCTGGGAAAGGCCCATGTTCATGGGGCCGAATGCCACGTCGTCGAAGACGGTGGGAGAGAAGAGCTGATCATCGGGATCTTGAAAAACGAGGCCCACTCTACGGCGTATGTCCCTGAGGTTCGCCTTTATCACCGGCATTCCAAAGATCTTCACCTCTCCGCGACCCATCAAGATGCCGTTCAGGTGAAGTAAAAGGGTGGATTTACCCGCTCCGTTGGGCCCGACGATACCCACCGATTCGCCTTCCTCGATGACGAGGTCGATGCCCCTGAGGGCCTCGGTGCCATCGGGATAAGAATAGCGAAGGTCCTTGACCTCTACCGCGGGTCTGTGGTGCACTGTCCTTCCCTCCGCTATCGTACAGCAAAGCTGCTCGCTTTTCCGAAGTTAGATTCTAACCCAATACCGATCGCACTCCAATGATTCCATGGATCTCGCCGATGAGCGCAAAGGTTAAACGACATTTAGCCTAACGAGGAAAATCACTGAATCGCTTAAACATTGGCCAGTATCCTGGCAGCCAGCGGCACCAAGACCGTTAGACAGAGGAAGGCGATCTCCTCCACCCCAAAAGCGAGTTCGTATATTAACCTCACCTCCCCATCGTAGCCCCGGGCCATCATCGCCGCGTAAACCCTTTCTCCTCTTTCGTAGGAACGGAGGAACAGTGAAGCTATCATGTTCCCTATGACGCGGGATTGCCATAGCCAACGACCGTTCCAACCTCGTGAGTCCCGAGCCCTGAGCATGCGTTGTGCTTCGTCCACCAAGACGAAGATGTAGCGGTAAGCGAAGGATAGCAGGTTTATCAGGAGCGATGGCGCGCGCAGTTTTCTCAGGGCCTTGAGGAGGTCGGGGAAGGGAGTGGTGGAGGAGAGAAGGACTACCGCCAGCACACTCACGGAGGACTTGGCGGCCACGTTCCAGAGGGTCAATAATCCCCTTCCGTGGAGGTGCAGGGGACCCAGATTGTAGCTGCCGCCCCCTTTGGAGAGAAATGGGACCACCAAGGCCACCGCGGCTATGAAGGGCAGCACGATCATCCATCTTTTCAAAACATGTCGCCATGGCAGCCGCGCCAAGACGATGAAGGTGATTTCCAACGCGAAAAATGCCGCGAAGGCCTTCCACAGCGTGGGCGGGGTGGTAACGCAGATTACGACCAGAAAAACGGTGCCCAACACCTTGGCGCGAGGGTCCAGCCGGTGAATGGGGCTGTCGATCCCGCTGTACTTGTCCAGGAAAGCGTGCTCCACGTAACCTCCCTTCCGATGAGGATCCGTGCGGGAGCAACCTCACGGCGCCTGTGTGCTGTTCCGTGATTGGCCTTTTTCTTGACTCCTCCACCTTCCGTGGTCGCCGATGTTCAGGTGGAGACCACCTCAGTTTTCTCTTCCTCCCGGCTTTCGGGTTTTTTGAGGAGCACGGCAAGACCCCAGGCCACGAAGAAAATTCCCACCGTGCCCAGAAGGCCGGCAAGGCCGGTACTCCATCGGGTAGGCTCCTCTACCTCTTTGCCCGTTTCCTCGTCCACCTTTTTTTCGTTGAGTCCCGGCACCGTGTAGTCAGGAAGAGGGGCGTTTTTCCAGGCTGGTTCTGTCTCCTCGGCTTTCTCGATGAACCCCTGGTCCTCTGCTACCCTTTCCAACCCGTCGGGATGCGTGGAGGCGAAAGGGGAGACCAACAATGCCAACGCGGCAGCGAAGGCCAGTCCCGCCAGGGCGAATATGGTGACGCTTTTCTTGCCTTTCTCCATATCCTTTCACCCCCTTAGATCACGCGAGATTTTCCGCCCCTTGTGGCCTGTAGGTCCTTACCAGGTCAGGTCGGACGGCCATGACCAGGGACAGTACCGCCACCGTTATTATCGCCTCGCCGATGCCGATGATGGCGTGAATCGCCAGCATGGCGGGAAGCGCGACCCCCATGGGAGTGGTGCCCGATATGCCCAGTTCCACCGCGCATGCTCCGGATGCCATAACCACGGACAGCCAGGCAGCTGCCGCGGCGGAGATCAAGTAGGATCCCCGACCGCTCGGTAACGCCCTTTGCAAGAATCGAAATATGTAGTAGACCAGCACGGTTCCGATGATGCCCATGTTGAGGATGTTGGCTCCCAGGGCTGTGAGCCCGCCGTCGGCGAAGCCCAGACACTGGACCAGCAAGACCAATGCCATGACCAAACAGCCCAGCCAAGGTCCCAATAACAAAGCTGCCAGTGCCCCTCCTAAGAAATGTCCGCTGGTTCCGCCGGCCACGGGGAAGTTGAGCATTTGGGCGGCGAATATGAAGGAAGTGACCATAGCCATGAGCGGTACCGACTTTTCATCCAATTCCTCCCGGGCTTTTCTCAGCCCGTAACCTACTGCACCCGCGGCGACGATCCCGGTCGCCACGCTGACCCCAGTGTTCAGGAAGCCATCGGGTATATGCATAGCTGGACCTCCTTTCCTCTTCCCGTTACGTTTGGCTGCTGTTCTCCACCCACTTCGCTCACCGATAGAGTCAGATGATCCCGAGGGTCAAGCCAAACGACCCCAGCCCAGATAGCGATCTGGCCAAAAACAAGGAGGCTCGGGTGAGCCCAAGCCTCCGTGGCTTTCATCAAGAACAAAACGGGTCTTCTTGACCCATCCTCATACTATTTAGCGCGAGGTCGTGATGTCAATGATCCCTCAGCTCGGGAAACACGATCAAGCCGGCGGAAGGCTGCTTACCTTTTTTCGTAAAAACCAGATTTGGTTCTGAGGCGGCCCTGGAACGCAGGTGGTCGATTTTAACCAGAAAACCAGGGTTTCAAGAGGTAAGCGGGTTTCAAGCGCATCGTTATTGTGTGCATAGCTCTGAATGCCGCTTATTATGACGGCACACATGTGAATGTGCAGCCCACGGCGAGGTCGCTGATCTAAGACGCACCGGGGTGACCCTTTCAGTTTCCTCGGCTGAAACGGTAAGCACGTCCTTTTGACCCCCGTCAACCCACACGACGATTGGAATGTAGGGGAGCTCTTTGGCGAGAGCGAGGAGTGGTCCGATACGAGGCAGCTCTTATCGGTTCTTTTGGGTTTGACCGATGTGAGGTCGAATTTGCCTAATCTCGGGAAAACATGTATAGTTGAGTCGTTGGTCCGATACCTGGAGAACGATCCCGGGGAGACCGACTCCCCGGGAGTTTTTTTGAGAGGAGGTGAGGATGTGAGAATCTACGTGGGAAACATGAGCTACTCGACGAGCTCCGAGGATCTGCGGGAGGCCTTCGAGCGCTTCGGCACCGTGGAATCCGCCGAGGTGGTCATGGAGCGGGGAACCAGCCGTTCACGCGGCTTCGGTTTCGTGGAAATGCCCGACGAGTCGGAGGCGAGGAACGCCATCGCCCAACTTAACGGCAGGGAGCTGGATGGCCGTACCTTAAAGGTCAACGAGGCCAAGCCGAGGCTTGCAGAGACCAGGAGCAATTACCGCTTCTAATAGGCCGATCGAGCAGCGCAGAACTGGAACGGGTGGGCCTTACCGCCCGTTCCTTTTCCTTTTAGGGTCATGGAATCTTTTTCCTACGGGTCCAAGATGCCGTTCCTCTTCCCAACCGTGACCTCGCAACCTCGAAACCCACGTTGCGGCGGAGGCTTTTTGCCCTTGCTTTTCGGGGGATTTCGCTGGCTTTAATCTCCTGTTTTTCCCCTTTGCCCTATAGGGGTTCAGCCTTGAGCTCCACCCAGCTCATGGGCTCGAGTTCATCTGTCCTTGGTTTCCCCGCGATGGTGCTCGGGATGAAGGAACCCGCTCGCCCGAAAGAGGTTGGACTTTTCTCCTCTCCCAAACTATGGTATTTATTTTTAAGAGGCGGTCGGCATCAAAGATCCAAGGGGTATCGGGAGCACTGCGGCGCATATTAGGTTAACAAGTACATCTAAAGCTGGAACTGCGCACTCAACCACGTCTTCGTACTACTGGTTTCCATATAATTGTTCTTTCCCGCGAAGACTTTTCCGGCATATCTGATGTAAGTGATGGTGTAGGACAAGGTCAGGGAGGGAGGAGGTAACCAGATGACGGACATCTACTCTCAAAAGCCGTGGCTCAAGAATTACGACGACCACGTGCCGCCTAACCTGGAGTACGAGGACAAGACCTTCGCGGAGAAGTTCCGGGAGACAGTCGAGAAATACGCTGACAAGACCTGCCTCATCTACTTGGGAAAGGAGATAACCTATCGGGAGATCGACCGCCTTTCAAATCGGTTGGCCCATTACCTCATCAAAAATGGCCTAAAACCCGGGGACGTGGTGGGCATGCACATGCCAAATATACCCGCCCACTATATCGGGATCGTGGCGGTCCAGAAAGCCGGTGGAGTGTCCACCGGTTTGAGCCCCCTTCTCACTCCCCGCGAGATGGAGCATCAGCTTAACGACTCCCGGACCAAGTTCATCATGACGGTGGACGTTCTCTTCGAGAAGATCGCCGAGGTTGCGGACAAGACCGCCTTCGAGACCGTGATAGTCAGCGAGATAGCTGATTTCCTACCGGGAATAAAGCGGGTTTTGGGCAAGGCCCTCAAGAAGATCCCCACCGGCGAGGTGAAGCCCTTGCCGGGCAAGAAAGTGGTACGCTTCATGGACGCCATAAAGGGAATGCCCGAGGACCCGGTGATGGTGAAGAGGAGCATGGACGACATCATCTTCCTCATGTACACCGGGGGGACCACGGGCCCCTCTAAGGGTGCCATGCTCACCCAGCGCAGTTATATGTGTAACCGGAAACAGGTCCTCACGTGGTTGGACCTCAGGCCCGACGAGGTGGCCCTTTCCGCCTTCCCGCTCTTCCACATCGCCGGGCTTGCCCTGGGAGGGTTCACCATGACCAACGGGGCCACCCTCATATGCGTTCCGGATCCGAGGAACGTGGACTTCCTGATAGAGTGCGCCAAGAAATACAAGCCCACGGTGATCATCAATGTGCCCACCATCTTTTACGAGCTGATGAAGCGCGAGGAGTTCAAGAGGCTCGATTTCAGCAACCTGAGGTTTTGTCTGAGCGCTGCCGCTCCTTTCCCGGTGGAGAACATAGCCGAGCTGGAGAGCGTTATCGGGAAGAACCGCTTCATCGAGCTGTACGGCATGACCGAGACCTCTCCGGTCACCTGCTGCAACCCTCGGTACGGGAAAAAGAAACCGGGTTCGGTGGGCATGCCCCTTTCGGACACCGAGTTCAAGCTGGTGGACCCGGAGACTGGAGAGCTGGTTCCGCAGGGCGAGCCGGGGGAGATCGCCATTCGTGGCCCTCAAGTCATGAAGGGATATTTCGGCAAGGCGGAGGAGACGGCCAAGGCCATAAGGGACGGCTGGATGTACACCGGGGATGTGGCCTACATGGACGAGGACGGGTACTTCTACATCGTGGACCGGGTTAAGGACATGGTGAACGTTTCCGGCTTCAAGGTATTCACCCGGGAACTGGACGACGTAATCATGAAGCATCCCGACGTGGACTTGGCCGCGTCCATCGGGGTTCCTGACCCCGAAAGGCCTGGTTCGGAGAGGGTTGCCTCCTTCATCATCCTGAAGCCGGGAGTGGAGAAGAGCGAGGCGGAGAAGGAGAAGATACTGAAATACTTGCGCGACAACGTGGCCCCGTACAAGGTGCCCAAGGTCATCGAGTTCGTGGACCAGCTGCCCACCAGCGGGGTGGGAAAGATCCTAAAACGGGAACTGAGGGAGATGGCTCAGGAATTGCTGAAGAAGTGAAGCTTCACCCTCGAGCTCCCCATCGGGTCCACGAAGCGAGCAATCAAGCCCGATGGACTGAGTGATGGCCTCCTCGGGGACGTTTGATGGGGCGGTCGGCCTCAAATGAAGATTTGGCTATGTGCCGACCGCCCCCTCTTTCATTTTGCACGGGTATTAGCCAAATCGAGGTCCTCGCTTTACCGCCACGTTGAAGAGAAGCTCAGGTCGAATGAGGGGCTACGGATCCCTTTTCGTCGGCGTAACGCTGAGGTTCTCGATGAGGGTTGGGTTTTGGGTAACCGCGCCTCTCACGGAAAGTTATGAGCTCGTATATGTTTGTCGGCGAAAGGGATGAAGAGCTCGACTTTTTTCGCCCGGCGGCCGTTGTCCCCAATGTAAGAATCCTTGTGACATGACCTAAAGCTGGCTCAGAAACGATGAAGTGTCGATTATATGCGGGGCCGTGAAAGGATGAGCTGCTCGGAGGATGTAAGCCGTCTTCCGCTCGATTTTGGGAGGAACCGGCGGGATCGACCCTGCACGATCACGGCACGAAAGACGCGGCGATCGTTTTCTTCTCCTTCGATGAGATCAAGGCGTCTCGGGATTCCGACTTCT
>JACVJK010000018.1 GCA_015711955.1 Actinomycetota bacterium
CTCCCGGAGCTGCTCGGCGATGCTCACCCCATCCACGTGACCGGATATCCACACGTAGAGGTTCTTGGTGAGCAGGTCCACCACGATCTTGTCCGCTATCTCCGGGCTGGAAGCCCTTCCCACCAGGGCACAGAAGCCGGGCGCCGTCCCGTCCACGAACTCCACGCCGCGCTCGCGCATGATCACGTCGTCGGCGGCTCCCAGCCAGAAATCATCCACCGGGGGGTTGGTGGCGTACTTGCAGCCCTCGATGATCTCACCGGCGAACAAGGTGGCGATGCCGGCATCCAGGGCGTGGCCCAGGTAGGGCGTCCAGTGCCTCTTCTTGGGCATGGGAGGCAGGAGGTCCCTGGCGATCTCCAGGACCTTGTCCATGTCCTCCAGGGTCTTCACCGGTATGCCGGTGAGGGCGTAGATGATGGGCAGGTAGTATCCGGTGTTGGGGAACTCCACCTTCGCGGTGGCCCCCACCGCCTCCTTGGTCTCGGCCAGCATGCGCTCGGCCGTCTCGACCTCTTTATGAGCACCTTTAATAGCCGCTGCAGCGATTATCCTACTCATTAGATCTCCAACTCCCTCCTCATAGCCATGTCGTACAGGATCCTTTCCCTCTTCGCGGTGATACCGAGAGCTTCGCGCTTCATGTCTATAAGCGAGAGTATCTTGTCCACCATCTTGTCGGGGTCCGGCTCCAGATGCCAGGAGTTCTTGAAGATGTCGTTGAGCTCCTCGAACAGGAAATTGGTCACGTTCTTGCTTCCCAGGGTGGGGAAGCCGACCCCGAACACCACCGCCGCGCCCGAGGAGACGAAGTAGTGGCCGATGGCGATCGCCTTCTCGCTCATCCACTCGGGAGCGCAGCCGCAGGCGGGAAGGTCGTAGAAGGCCTCCCCCAGACCGCCTTCCTTCACCATGGCGGTGAGGGCGATCAATATGCGGCTGTTATCCACGCAGGATCCGAAGTGCAACACCGGCGGGATGCCCACCGCCTCACAGACTTCCCAGAGGCCCCGCGGGCAGATCTCCCTGGCCACCTCGGGCAGCAGCAGGCCGGCCTTAGCCACCGTCTGGGCGGCGCATCCGGTCACCACCACCAGGCAACCGTTCATGATGAGCTGCTTGACCACCCGCACGTGCACGTCGTCGTGCTTCACCTTGGGGTTGTTGCAGCCCACCACGCCCACCACGCCGCGGATGCGGCCATCGATGATGGCGTCGTTGAGCGGGCGGTAAGAGGCGCGATAACGGCCGCCCAACATGTAGTTGACGTACTCGTGGTTGAAGCCGGCGATGAGGGGCTCCTTGTTGTCGGGAATGTACACCTTGCCCCTCTTGGGGAAGTTTTCGATGGCCGTGGAGACGATCTCCTTGGCCACCTCCAGGGCCTTGTCCTCGTGGAACTCGATGTGACGGGCGAAGGGCATCTTGGCCTTGGGAGAGGTGGTGATGATGTCAGTGTGGATACAGCTGGCGATGGTGCCCAAGCCCTGGAACACGCACTGCACGTCCACCACCATGGCCTCCACCGCGCCGGTGAGGAGGGCCAGCTCCTGCTGGAGGAAGTTTCCGGCTATGGGGACGCCGTGGCGCATGAGCACCTCGTTGGCGGTGCAGCAGATACCCGCCAGGTTGATCCCCTTGGCCCCCACCGCCTTGGCCTTCTCCTGCATCTCCGGCAGGCTCGCCGCCAACACGATCATCTCGGAAAGGAGCGGCTCATGTCCGTGGACTATGATGTTTACCTCGTCCTCCTTGAGCACGCCCAGGTTGGCGGAGCTCTCCAAGGGCTCGGGGGTGCCGAAGAGGATGTCCTGCAGCTCGGTGGCGATCATAGAACCGCCCCATCCGTCGGCCAGGGCACAGCGCGACGCCCCCAGGATGATGTTCTTGTAGTCCTGGTCCACGCCGATGGTGGTGCGGTGCAGGAGCTCCACCACCTCGCGGTCGATGCCCCGGGGGAAGATCCCCAGCTGCCTCCAGATCTCCTTGATGGGCTCGGGCGCCCTCTGGGCGAACTCCAGCTCGCCTTCCTGCTGGCCGAACATGGCCAGGCAGCGCTCGCCCACCTCCAGGGCGATGTCGTTGATGTCCCGGTCCCCGATCTCGATGCCCAGGTCGGCGGCCACCTCCAGTAATTTCACCCGGTCCTTGATCTCGTAGTCGGTGGTCTCGCCCTTGGCCACCATGATCAGGGTCTGGGCCACCGCCCGTCCGTGGTCGGAGTGGGCGGCCGTTCCCGCCGCCACCATGCGGGCGAAGTTGCGGGCCACGATGGTGTCCACGTCGGCACCGCACACGCCCTTAGCTTCCTCGGGCTTCTTGGGGTTGATGCGGCAGGGACCCATGTTGCAGTAGCGGCAACATGTGCCTGCCTCACCGAAGGCACAGCCCTTCTGCTGCTCCTTGCGCTGGAAGGCCGTTTCCATGCCCTCGTCCACGGCCTTCTGCAGCATCTTGCGCGTGGCTTCGCACGCAGAGAGTTCTTCGATTTCCGCCATGTGCTTCTCCTCCTTCTGACCAGGTTCTCCGTGAACCCCCCTACTCATATGTGAACGGCTATGCGGAGAGGTCGGATATGAGCTGTTTGACCAACCTTATGGACTCGGGGTGCCTGAGCACCAGGATGTTGGCCCCGGCCAGCATTAGTGCTACCGCCGTCAAGGTCTCCCAGATGATCCCCCGCTTTTCGGGGTCTCCCCATTCCGGGTAGTCCTCGATGGAGCTCTTGGCCTCCTTGGTCTTCCAGGCCTGGAAACCTATGTTGGCCAGGAGCGGCATCTGGGTCATGGAGTCATCCTGCATGAGGGCGGCGATCTTAAGGCGCTCCATGACCGAGTAGGTGTACTCCAGGCCGTAGCCCAGGGCCCCGGTGGTGGGGTCGATGATGAGCTTGTCCGGCTCCATGCCCAAGTTGGTGAGCAAGATGTTCAGCTGCTTGGCCAAGTTGACGTCGATGGGGGTCATGGCGCTCACCACGTGCTTGTATCCTATGGCCGGAGCCCCGATCTTCTTGTGGTTCTCCTCCTTGGCGGGCCCGATCACCAGGTTCTTGCCCTCCGCCTTGGTGGCCACTACCCGCGCGATCTCCGCGTCCTTGTCCAGGTCCTCGGTGCCGTAGACGATGAGGGGCACGTTAATGGCTTCCTCCACCTTCATTACCGTCTCGGCGGCCTCCTCGGCGGACTTATCGCTTCCCTTGGGATCGGTGGAGGTCAACGTGAGGAAGATAGCCTCCGCCCCCCACTCCTCCACCGCTTTCTTGGCCCAGGCCACCGGGTCGTTCTTCACGTCGCCCAAGACCTTCTCCAAGGCCGGCGGCAGCTCACCGACCTCGTCGGAAACCTCCGCCGCCACTAGGGGCTTGTTGGGCATCTCCCCTTCCCAGAGGTAGAAGGGCATGCAGTTCTCGCCCCCTACCTTGCGTGCCTTTTCGCCAGCCCCTATCTCTACCTCCCGAATTCTTCCCTTGGCCGTCTCCGTCGGAAGACTGAAAGCCATTGCCTACTCCTTTCCTCTCCGATCCTGCTATCCCATATTATTCGCATCCCTCCGAGGGGGTTTATTGACCGCCGTCACTCCAGTCCGTGCTGGATCTTGCAAGCCCGGAGCGCGTTCTTCATGAGCATGCGGTTGGTGACCGCCCCCACCCCGCCGGGCACCGGGGTGATGGCCTTGACCATGTCCTTGACCTTGTCAAAGGAGACGTCCCCCACCGTCTTGGTCATGGGTTTTCCCTTCTCGTTGAGCACCGGGTTTCCGTTCTCGTCCAACACCTTGACCCGGTTGATGCCCACGTCGACCACTATGGCGCCCTCCTTGACCTGGTCGGGGCCGATCAGGTCCGGCTTTCCCGCCGCCACCACGAGGATGTCGGCGCCCTTGGTGTGCTTCTCCAGGTTGCCCTTCATGCTGGTGAAGACGTGGCAAACGGTGGTGGTGGCGTTGCGGTTGAGCATGAGGAAGGCCACCGGCTTGCCCACTATGTTGGAGTGGCCCACCACCACCACCTCAGCCCCTTCGTAGAAGTCCTTGGGCTCCATGTTCTCGTACTGCCAAGCATAGCGGTCCAAGATCTCTATGACCGCCGAGGGGGTGGCGGGGGGGAAGGTGGGCTCCCCCAGGGCCAGCTTGCCCATGTTGAAGGGATGGAAGCAGTCGATGTCTTTGTTCACGTCGATGGAGTTGATCACTGCGCTGTCGGATATGTGCTCGGGGAAGGGACGTAGGGGAAGGATCCCACTGACCTCGGGGTTGGCGTTGAGCTTCTTAACGATCTCGATCAAATCGGCCTCGCTGATGTCCGCCGGCGGGTTTTCGTTGAAATAATTCCAGCCCGCTTCCTGGCAGAACTTCTCCACCTGACCTCTATACATCTTGGCGCCGTAGTCGTCTCCCACCAGGAGCGTGGCTATACCCGGCACGATGCCCTTGGCCTTAAGGGCCTCGGTTTCCTCGAGAATCTCCTTCATGAGCTCCTCACCGATGGCCACGCAGTCTATGACGATTCCCATCTCCGCTCTCCTTTCTCCCTTTCCCAGTGCCCACCTATCGGCCAGCCAAGCGAATCAACCCAGTTTCTCGTAGGTTAACCGCAAGACTATGTCCCTGAGCTCGGAGGCTTCCTTGAGGATGTTCTGGACCCGGGACCAACGATCCTCGGCATACTCCCGGTCCTCCATGCTCACCACATTGATCCTCACGTTGAGAGCAGCGCTCTGGGCGGCTGCCTCGGCCAAAAGGACCGCCACCCCGGCGTCGCTCACCGCTCCCACGTTGCCGATCTCGGCGGCGATCCGGGAGAGTCTGGCCACCTCCAGGCACTTCTCGGCGATCTGGAAGGGGACCTCGGTGGCGGACTTCAAGGCTTCCTGTATCTTGGCCGCCCTCTCCTTTTTCTGTTCCTCGGTTTCGCGGGGGAGTTTGTATGCGGCCGATACCTCGGCGTAGACCTCGGTGTCCTTCTGGAGCAGGTCCTGGAGTTCGGACCTCAAGGTTTCGGAGTTCTTGAGGAGTTCCTCGATGCGGTCCTGGACGTCGGCGTACTTCTCTTTTCCCAGGGTGAGGTTGGCCACCATGGAAACCAGGGCCGCCCCCACCGCTCCCACCAACGCCGATGCCGCCCCGCCACCCGGCTCCGGAGACCTGGAGGCGAGTTTGTCCAGGAATGCGACCATGGGCTTTTCTACGTACATCATCGACCTCCCCGGTCCAACGAAAGATTATCTCACCAAAAACCCCAGTTGGCTATAATCTTTCCGAATAATTTTTCCCTTTCACCCCCCCTTTCTCAAGGGCTCCACGTACCTCTGGAGGATGTCCTCCACCGCCTTCCTGGCCGGGCTGTCCTCCGGTATGGCCACCAGAGGGAGCCCCTTCTCGTCGTTTCCCGTTATGGCCGGGTCCTCGGGGACTATCCCCGCCAACTCCAGCCCTCCTTCCTCGGCCAGCTTGCGGAGCTCCTCGGAGAGGCCGTTCCTCACCCGGCCCACCACCAGCGCCATCCGGCGGATGTCCAGCTTCAGCTCTCGGGCCAGGTCCCTGATGCGCAGGGCGGTTTCCACTCCCCTACGGGTGTGGTCGGAGGTGATGAACATCACGTCCACCCCCCGAGTGGTGCGCCGAGATAGGTGCTCCATCCCCGCCTCGTTGTCCATGACCACGAAATCGTAGCGGTCGGTCATGGCGTCCAGGTAACGGCGAAATATGTTGTTGAGGTAGCAATAGCAACCCGGCCCCTCCGGTCGACCCATGGAGATGAGGTCGAAGCCCTTCTCCTCCACCAAGGCCTGCTGGAGCAGGGTCTCCACCCATACCTCCTTGGAGATGCCGGGAGGCATCTTGTTGACGTTCTCGGTGAGATATTCCCGGATGGAGCCGATGGTTTTCTCCACCTTGGTCCCCAGCGCACGGTCCAGGTTGGCATTGGAGTCGGCGTCCACCGCCAGCACCGGCCTGCCTGTGGCCCTCACCAGGTAATCCACGCTCAGGGCGGAAAAAGTGGTCTTTCCCGTCCCCCCTTTTCCCGCTACCGCTATCACGTAGGACATCTACTCCTCCCCTCCGGCGGTGGCCGCCCTCTTAAACGTCCTCTCCTGTGAACGGTACTGCTCCAGCTTTTCCTTGACCGTGGGAAACGCGTCCAGGTTGGTATGGGGAAAGAACAGGGCGGATAGGTACCGATCCATGAAGGCGGGGTTGGTGGAGAGTTCCAGATAAGTCATCTGGCGGGCTATGTCGTTGGCCCGCTGCAGCATCTCCTTGGACAGGGCTGCCAAGTGGGCGCCCAGAAGCGACCCGTTGCCCACGAACTTCATCTTGTCGTAGCCTATGTCCGGCAAAAGACCGATGTTTACCGCCTTGTCCACCTCCAAGTAGCGCCCGAAGGCCCCGGCTATTAGGAGCTCGTCGATCATGGACACGTCCATGTCCACCGACGAAAGGAGGATCTCTATGCCCGCGTAGACCGCCGCCTTGGCCCTCATCAGGTTGTCGATGTCCACTTCCGTGATGACGATGTCCCTCCTGGTGGCCGAATCCTCCGCCCACACCAACACGTATTCCGCGCCTCCCTCGGTGGCCCTCACCCTGGGAGTGGGAAGGTCCAGGTTAATCTTGCCCTTCTCGTTGATGATGCCGGTGAGGAACATCTCGGAGAGGGCGTCAATGAGCCCCGACCCGCAAATGCCTATGGGTTTCCTCCTGCCCACGGTGATGATCATCGGTTCGTAGTTGATCGGGTTTATGCGAACCTGCTCGATGGCTCCCCGGGTGGCCCTCATCCCGTGCTTCACGCCCCCGCCCTCGAAGGCGGGCCCTGCAGAGCAGGAGCAGGATAGCATCCAGTCCCGGTTGCCCAGCACCATCTCCCCGTTGGTGCCTATGTCGATGTAGAGGGTGAGTTTGTCGGTGTTGAATATGCCCGAGGCGAGCATGCCGGCCACTATGTCTCCTCCCACGTAGGAGGCGACGCAAGGGATGGCGTACAGGTATACCCCCGCCGCGATGCGAAGACCGATGTCGCTGGCCTTTATCCAAGGAAAGAAGGTGGCGGAGGGTATGTAGGGCTCCTCCCTTATGTATTTTGGGTTCAGGCCCAAAAGAAGGTGGGTCATGGTGGTGTTACCGGCCACCACCACATGGGTTATGTTGCAGTATTCGATACCTGCCTTTTCCACCAGGCTCTTGATGAGGTTCCAGATAGTGCCCACCACCACTGACTGCAGTCGGGCCAATCCGGTGCCCTTGGTGGCGTAGATGATGCGGGAGATGACGTCCTCTCCGTAAGCCACCTGGGCATTGTAATCGGAGGCCCGCGCCACCACCTTCCCGGTTCGCAGGTCGATCAACTCCGCCGAGATGGTGGTGGTGCCCACGTCGATGGCCACGGCGGACTGGCGTTCGGTGGTGTCTCCCTGCTCCACCCTGACCGCCCGCAGCTCTTCTTCGCTGTCCAAGACGGTCACCGTCACGTCCCATTGGCTCTGTCTGAGCACGTTGGGCAACCTCTGGAGCACGGGGTAGTCTATGATCACGTCCCTCAGCCCCGCCTCCACCGCGAGCCCCCGCTTCACCCTTTCGGCGTCGCTGGTGTTGTCGTCCAGGGAGGGGGGAGGTAGCACCAGGTGGATCTTCTTGGTCGGCGGGTCCAAGGTCCAGGGAGGGAGCCTTTTCTCCCAATCCTCGGCCGAAAGGAGGTGACCATGGGCAGGTTCTGGTTCCTTCCGTTCGAATATGCGCTTGTCGCCTATGCGGGATTCGATGGGCACCGTGACCTTTAGGTCGGTGAGCACGCGAGTCTGGCAGGCCAAGGCATAACCCTTGGCTATGTCCTCTTGGGAGAGTTTGGGGTTGGGCTCCCTCTCCACCCCTCCTTCTTCCACCACCACCCGGCACTTCCCGCAGGAACCGGCACCGCCGCAGGAGGCGTTTATGTGGACGTCGGCGTCCATGGCCGCCTTTAGGATGGTCTCCCCCTTGGGAACCACTATGTAGCGGTTGTCGGGAAGGAAGGTTACCCTGCAGGAATCCTCCACCGGTCCTCCCTCGTTCTCAGGTGCCATCCCGCAGATGGCCGGCTCAACCAAGACTAAGAACCCGCCGAGACCCGTTTTGCGCTCGGTTATGTCGGGCTCGATCCCTACTTTAACCCCATCGGTGCCCCGGTCTGCAATGACCGGGGCACCGTATGGGTCATTCCGTTTCTCTATGCAGCCTTAGAACAGGCCTACCGTCCTTCCGTTCTCGTCGATGTCCACATCCACCGCGGCGGGACGGCTGGGCAATCCGGGCATGGTCATCATCTCGCCGCACAGCGGATAGAGGAAGCCCGCTCCCACCGAGGCCCGGATATCCCGAATGGGAAGGCGGAAGCCCTTGGGAGCTCCCTTCAGGTTGGGATCATGGGACAGCGAATATTGGGTCTTGGCCATGCAGATGGGGAGCTTGTCGTAGCCCAGTTTGGTGAAGAGCTCTATCTTGCGCTCCGCCTCGGGAGAATAGTCCACGCCGTCGGCGCCGTAGATCTTGGTGGCGATGGTCTCGATCTTCTGCTTGATGGGCCAATCCAGCTCGTAGAGGAACTTGAAGTTCTTGGGCTGGTTGCAAGCCTCGACCACCGCCTCGGCGGCCTCGGTTCCTCCCGCGCCGCCCTTGGCCCACACGTCTATGGGCACGCAGGCCACCACGCCCGCCTGCTCGGCGATCTTCTTGACCAACTCGATCTCCGCCTCGGTGTCAGTCACCCGGCGGTTGATGGTCACCACCACTGGCACTCCGAAGAGCTTCATGTTCTCGATGTGCTTGGTGAGGTTCTCGCAACCCTTCTCCAGGGCCGGCATGTTCTCCTTCTTGACCAGCTCCTCGTCGATGGGCTTGCCGGGGCGCACGTCAAAGGCACCACCGTGCATCTTGAGGGCCCTGATGGTGCAGGTGATGACCACGCAGTCCGGGGTGATGCCCATATAACGGCACTTTATGTTCATCATCTTCTCGGCACCCATGTCAGCGCCGAAGCCGGACTCGGTCACCACGTAGTCGGCGCACTTGAGGGCCACCAGGTCGGCCACGATGGAGTTGTTGCCGTGGGCGATATTGGCGAAGGGGCCGGTGTGCATGATGCAAGGCTGGTACTCCAGGGTCTGGATGAGGTTGGGCTTGAGGGCGTCCTTCAAAAGGACCGTCATGGCCCCGGCCGCACCGAGATCCTCAGCGGTCACCGGCTGGCCGTCGTAGGTGGTGCCGATGACGATCTTGCCCAGCCTCTGGCGCAGGTCCTTGAGGGAGGTGGCCAGGGCCAGGATGGCCATCACCTCGGAGGCCACGGTGATGTCAAACCCGGTCTGACGCGGATATCCGTTGGCCCGGCCGCCCAGACCCACCACTATGTCCCGCAGGGCGCGGTCGCTGATGTCCACCACCCTCCTCCAGGAGACGGAGAGGGGGTCGATGTTCAGCTTGTTGCCCAAGAGGATGTGGGTGTCGATCATGGCCGCCAACAGGTTGTTGGCCGCCCCCACCGCGTGGATGTCCCCGGTGAAGTGGAGGTTGAGGTCCTCCATGGGGACCACTTGGGAATAGCCTCCTCCCGCGGCACCGCCCTTGATGCCGAAAACTGGCCCCAGGGAAGGCTCCCTCAAGGTGAGGCACACGTTCTTGCCTATCTTTCCAAGAGCTTGGGTCAGCCCAATGGAGGTCACGGTCTTTCCCTCTCCCAGGGGGGTGGGGTTGATGGCGGTAACGTCGATGAGTTTTCCGTTGGGCTTGTCCTTGAGTCTTTCCAAGACCGCCTCGAACTCGATCTTCGCCTTGTACTTGCCGTAGAGGATGATCTCGTCTTCCTCGAGGCCCATCTTCGCGGCGATCTCGGTGATGGGGAGCATCTTTGCTGCCTGTGCGATTTCAAGGTCGCTCGGGATCATGCTGCATCTCCTTTCCTCGCCTCACGACACCATCCGACCTCTCTTCACCGGTTTTTGGCGTATATTTGACCTTCGCCTTCACCTCCTCGCATTAGGCTCTTTCCTGTGGAGTCCTCGGGTGGAAATCGGGAATGCGTCCTTTCTCGAACGCCGAAAGTATTATATCCACGGGCTATGGGAGTGGCAAGAAAGTCGAGGCTTCGAGGTAAGGATCGAAATCCTTTGCCTTAGGCTCCAGACCTCGCGATCCCTGCCCGCGAACCCTTCGACCCTCCAGGCCCCCGGCCTCCGCCAGCCACTATGCAGGTCGCGAGCGGGCAAACGTCCCGTGGGAAAGCGCGGGACAAGTTCAGCGCCAGGGCACTCCCAGCGCCTGAAATCAGGGGCGCTAACGAGGGAGGGTAGATCAATAGCTCGAGCGTCCCCCAGCTTCCCCCACACCGCATCCAAAGACCCGTCCTCTCGGAGCAGAAAATAATGCCTCGCCGAGGCCCCCACCCTCATCCTTCCGACCACTCTCGAAAGAGGATTTCCGCCACCTCCCGCTCCCGGCCGAACAGGAAGTGGTCAGCTCCGGGTATGAACCGTACCTCTGCCCCCAGCCGATCGGCTAGATCCCCCACCTTCGCCGGGTCGTTGAATTGGTCGCGGTCGCCGCATATGATTATCGCCTCAAAGGGAAAGGGCGGCTTTTTTCCTTCCAAGAAGTGAAAAAAGTCGAAGCCCACCATGGGAGGGCCTATCAGGGCCACTCTCCGGCAGCGTCCTTTCTCCACCGCCCATCTCAGTCCCACCCAGGAACCGAAAGACCATCCCGCCAGGGATAGCTCGGAGAGGTTCATGTCATCCCGTTCAGCGAGGAACCTCCAGGCCCCCTCTATGTCCTCGTGCTCTTTTATCCCGCCGGTGGAGACTCCCTCGCTCTCCCCCACCCCCCGGAAGTTGAACCGCAGACAGGCCCACCCACCCGAGGAAAGGCGGTCGGATATGGCCTTGAGCAAAGCCACATGCATGGATCCTCCACCTATGGGATGAGGGTGACACAGGATACAAGGCCTGTAAGGTCCTGCTTGGTCAGGGAGGGCCAACATTCCCTCCAACCTTATGTGCTCCAAGGAATCGGAGTAAAAGGCAACTTTCTCCTCTTTCAACGCTCGCTCACCCCATCTACTACCACTGCCGTAATCGCCACCGGATGACGTCGTTTCCAACACGTGTTTCCCCTGAGGTTCGAGGGATATGGGATCCCTTTTGTGAGCATGGGACCCCTTTGAGGCCAGCATCCCAATTCAGGAGTGGCCAGCTCTCCTCGCAAAAACCAGCCCTTATTCTAATCCTTGGAGGGCAGCTTTCGCGAACTGAAGCCCTGGGCGGCGGAGGTTTCGGCGAGGGAAAGCCGGTTGACGATCCTTCTTGCCCCGGCGTCGACGCGGGGGGAGGAGCCGGCTGGCGGTCGAGGGAGGCGCTTCACATCCCTATCCCTAATACCCTCCCCGAAAGGTGCTACCTTGAGCGGCATGCTACCAGTGAGCCCAGAGGCGGCCTGATTCGGGAACCGGAATCCGCAATCCGCGTGTGAGCGCCCGTTATGTCCGTTTTCATGTATCCTTATCCGTGGGGTGTCCCTGCCGAGCCGCTTGGGTTAGAACCCGTTCATCCCATCAACCCGCCGAGCGGCTTCGACGGGCGGCACGGGGTGTCAGGCGTGAAGGCAATCTTTAGGGGGGATTGCGATGGACGCAGACGTACTGGTCATCGGGGGAGGATACGCTGGGCTTTCAGCGGGGGCGTTGCTGGCCAACCGAGGGCTGTCGGTGATCCTTTTGGAGAGATCGCCTCACCTGGGGGGCAGGGCGAGTTTCGCCGAAAGGGACGGTTTCCTCGTGGAATACGGTTTACACGCCAACCGCTTCGCCTCCCAGGGGGCGGCCGCCGAGGTCTTTCGCCGCCTGGGAAGGGAACTGGAGTTCATGCCGGTGGGAGAGCCGGAACTCTGGTGGGAAGGGCGGTTCCAGCCCTTGCCTAACAGCGTCCCCAAGATCCTCAAAACCCCTCTTCTTCCGCCCCAGGCCAGGGCAGAGGCGGTGGCGCACCTCTTGAAGCTGGTGGCGCTTCCCGTCCGGAGTCTTTATCCCCGATCCCTCCACGACATCACCGGGGGGTGTCGCCGTAAGGAGGTGCGGACCCTCCTTCAAGTGCTTTCGGGCATAGGCATCATCGCCCCTGACCTGAAGAGGTCCTCCGCCGGGGAGTTCGCCGCCTTTCTCAAGAAGGCCCTACGTTCCCGGGAGAAGGTGGGTTATCCGAAAGGCGGTACCCGCGCCATAATCACGGGCCTCAAAGGAGAGCTGGAGAGGAACGGCGAGGTTCGTACCGGAATTTCGGTCACCGGTCTCAAGGTTCGAGGGAGTTTGGTCGAGGGAGTGGAGGCGAAAGACAGGGTCTGGTCCGCCAAGGCTGTGGTCTGTGCCATTCCTCTCCGGGACGTCCCCTCGCTTTTCGGCGAGGGAGACCTTCCTCCCGATTTCGTCCGCAAGTACAAGGCCCTTGAGCCCACGGCAGGGATTATTTTGGACTTGGGCCTTCGCGGCCGGTTAACGGAGAGGTCGGGGCTCCTGGTCACCGCGGAGCCTGTGACCATGGGCCAATTCACCTCCAACATCGATCCCTCCACCGCCCCTCCGGGGAAGGCGCTGCTCTCCTGGTTCTATCCCCTCCCCTTCTGGAAGGTCTCGGAAAGAGAGGGTCTGGAGGAAGAGGAAAAGCGGCTGCGAGGGCTGCTGCAGGAGATATTCCCCGGCCTGTGGGACCTGGTGGAATGGGAGAGATGCATGCATTTGGAGATGGTGGACGGGTTCCTTCCCAGCCCGGAGCAATCCTTGCCCTACCGTCCCGGCTTCACAGTCCCCACCCTCAAGAACTTCTTCTTGTGCGGCGACGCCACCGCTGCACCCGGCACCGGGGGGGACACCGCCTTCAACTCTGCCCTGGCGGTGGCCGACTTGGTGGAAGGTTACCTGCGGGGAAAGTCCCATTGAGGGCCGACGCACCGTCACCATGGCCGGCGAGGCCGTCGTCGCAGGACGCGAGGAAAGGAGGTAATCATGAGGCGTCATCCGTCCCTGGCCAACGCTGAGGACAGCTTGGTAGTCATCATAGACCCTCAGGAGAAGCTCATGCGCGCGGTGGAGCGCAGGGAGGAGATTACCCGCAACCTGCGCCTCCTCCTCCGCTTCGCACCTATCTACGGGGTACCTGTGGTACTCACCGAGCACTACCCCCAGGGTTTGGGTTACACCGTGGATGAGGTGAAGGAAGTCCTTCCCGAGTACCGCCCCATCATCAAGCGCATCTTCAGCTGTTTCGGGGTTGAGGAGTTCGAGCGGGAACTGGCCGCCTCCGGCAGGAAGAGGCTTCTGGTGGCGGGGATCGAGACCCACATCTGCGTGGCCCAAACGGTTCTGGACGCTCTCCACCGAGGATATGTCGTCCAAGTGCTGGCGGACGCGGTGAGCTCCCGCCGAGAGGGAGACCACCGGCTGGCACTGGAGCGTATGGCCCGGGAGGGCGCGGTGGTCACCACCACCGAGGCGGCCATGTACGAGATCGCCGTGCGCGCCGACGACGAGAATTTCCGCCGCCTGCTGGAATTGGTGAAATGAGATGGGAGCGCCGAAAGCCCGGGCGTCGAGGCGCAAGGCACTTCTCCCTTTCCTGGTGATGGGCCAGGCGGGCGCGCGAAATAAGGGTATTTTCCCCGCAGTCCCTTTCTCTCGAAAAACCGCCGGCGACCCGCGGTAAGGCAAATCCGCGCAGCCGCGTGCCGATGTCCCGCGCCCCCATGTGGTCGGCGACCTCGACGGCTAAGTAGAGCTTCAAAAGGTCGCGGCCTACAGCGTTTGTCCTCGTTTATAATTTTGCGGGTCGAGTGGGGCTGACGCTACTCGGGCCCGTCCCCGGATGACACCCTTCCACCTGAGGGCCCGGGGTCGGTGCCAGACCGCCTGGGGCACGAGCGCGCCCACGAAGACCGTCAAGAGGGGTCGCCGTCGGCCCGGGAAGGAAGAGAACGGCTCCTTCCACCACCGGGGATGAACTGGACACCGATGGAATACCAAGAGGAGCGATCGATGGAAAAAGAGGTATATACCGGGGATCTGCCCCAAGACAGCTACCCACCCCTGATGCTCACAGGCGAGAGGACGCTGCCGGGGATAAAGGAGGAAAACTACTGGTTCCAGAGACACCTGGTGGCCTACGAGTTCCTGCTGCCCCTGGCCCGCGGGAAAAGTGTGCTGGACCTGGGCAGTGGCGAGGGGTACGGCGTGGACCTGCTGGCCCGGGTGGCCGAGGAGGCGGTGGGGGTGGACCTGGCCCCGGAGGCCATATATCACGCCCGCCGAACTTATGGCAGGGAGAACTTGCGCTTCCTGTACATGGACATCTGTTCCTTGGACCTGGAAGACGAGTCCTTCGACCTGGTATGCTCCCTGCAGGTGGTGGAGCACCTCCAACACCCGGAAAGGCTCATGGATGAGGCCAGAAGGGTGCTGAGGAGAGGGGGGCTCTGCGTCATCACCACCCCCAACCGGCACATCATCTCCCCGGGGAGGGACTCTCCCATCAACCCCTTCCACATCCGCGAGTACGACTTGGAGGAGTTCCGCGCCTTCATGGAGGGATTCTTCCCTCGAGTGGAGATCAAGGGGATTTTCCACGCAGGGCGGCTCCGCCTACACGACATCCTAACGCGTCGCAATTTCTCCCAGTTCTGCCTGAACATCCCTCCGCTTCTGCAGCGCCTGTTCTACGGGCCCCTCTTCATACCCTCCCTCAACACCCGCTGTTTCCGGGTATCCGAGAGGGGACTGGAGAAGGCCCTGGACTTCATAGGGATGGGTTGGAAGGATTAAGCCACGTCAAGCGGAACGCTTCCTCGTCTTCGTTTCCGGCCGTGTAAAATCGTCAAGTGATGTGCCTCTGACAAGGATGACGTCGGCCCACCGCCGACCCGAAGGAATGCTGCTCCTCCCTGAAGGCGCCCTGGGGAAGGCTGCAGCTAAGGGGGCCACTTGCGAGAACTGCCTGGACGGCGGAAATCCTCGAGAGCGATGGACAAAACGGTGGACTGGAATTCCGAGTCACGCGCCGGAGGCACGGCGCTAGCCGAAAAGGAGGGGTGGGAACTCGGCAAAGCCTGCGAGGATCCCGTCCCGCCGAAGGCTTGCTTGCTCCTGCACACCCACATGCCCTACGTGCGCTTGAACGGGGACTGGCCCTGCGGAGAACAGTGGATCCTGGAGGCCTGGGCCGAATGTTACCTGCCCGTATGGGAGCTGGTTCAGGATCTCGCCGAGGGCAAGACCCGGGGCAAACTCGCCCTTACCCTCACCCCCATCCTCGCCGAGCAACTCCGAGACCCTTATCTCGAGAACCGCTTCCGAGGTTACTTACTGAACCGGATAAGGCAAGCAGAGGAGGAGGTGGCTCGCCTGACGGGGCTGGGGGAAAGGGAACGCGCTCAGCTTGCCCGCCATTACCGCGATCATCTCCGGGAACTGCTCCGCCGGTTCGAGGAACGCTTCCGGGGTAGGATGCTTTCTCTCTTGGCGGAGGCGGCCGACTCGGGAAAGGTGGAGGTGCTGGCCAGCGCCGCCACCCATGCCCACCTCCCGGCCTTGAGGTCGCCGACCCACGCCAAGGCCCAGATAGCGGTAGGGCTGGAGGAGTACCGACGGCTTTTTGGGAGGGAACCGGAGGGTCTCTGGCTGCCGGAATGCGCCTACTGCCCAGAACTCGACGACGTCCTTTCCCGGTTCTCCCCTCCCTTGGTCTACGTGGTGCTCGACCACTCGGCAGCCCCCGACTCCTCCCGTCCCCGCCTTCTGGGGAACACCAACCTGGTGGCCCTGCTCCGGGACCGTGAGGCTCACCAGCTGGTGTGGACGGAGACGGGCATACCAAGTCGGGGTCCCTACCGGGACTACTGCAAAAGGGATCACCAAGGCCATGGTTTCCAGTACTGGAGGGTCACCTCCCTGGAGACGCCCCTGGACCACAAGGAGGTCTACCGACCCCAGGAAGCGGTGGAGCAGGCAAAAAATGACGCCCGGGAGTTCGCCCAGCACATAGAACGCCGGCTTAACTCCTTGGGGAAGGGAGAAAGCCCCCGACCAGGGTGCGTCCTCGAAGGAGACGATCGAGGCCTCCGGTTCTTGCTGGCCGCCTACGACACCGAGCTCATGGGCCATTGGTGGTGGGAGGGTCCCATCTGGTTGCGGGAGGTACTTTCGCTCATGGAACCGATTCTGGAACTCCCCGCAAGGGTGGCCCGGAGGGCCAATCACGGGGAGCTGGAGACAATAAGCCCTCGGGAGACCACGTGGGCGCCGGAAGGGGATTTCAGCCCCTGGATAAACCCCAAGACCTCTTCCCTCCTCAAGACCCTCCACCTCCTTCAGAGAAGGTTTCTCCGCTGCCTCCGAAGCGCTACGGCAAAAAAGGCGCTGGACCCCTTTCTCAGTCACCGGACCCTGGCCCAAGCGGGCAGGGAGCTTCTTCTCCTCCAGTCCAGCGACTGGCCCTACATGGTCTCTCGGGACTCCGCCGCCGGCTACTCCTTGGAGCGGTTCAAGGCCCACGCCGAGAGGCTCTCCCTCCTCCTGGACCTGCTGGAGAAGGGGGATGGGAAAGGCCTGAGGGAAACGCTCCCGCGTTTGGAACACCTGGACAACCCCTTTCCATTCTTGCATCCAGGCTTCTGGGAGTCAGAATGGGCTTCCTCAGGACATGCGGACGCTGAATAGAGCTGGATATAAATTTCATATTTTCCAATAAATCCCATTATTGCCAATCTTTTTTCGGTGGAATAGAATTTTCCATTGGCCGAGTGGGGATTGGGTCCCCGCGGGGAACTGGGGGTCGTTAAGTGAAGGTACTCATTCTCTCTTGGGAATACCCCCCGAGGATCGTCGGAGGACTGGGAACCCACGTCCACCAGCTGGCGGTTAACCTGGCCCGCCTGGGAGTCGGTGTCCACGTGGTGACCAAGGACGCGGAGGGTGCCCCCGACTACGAGGAGTCGGAGGGAGTACACATCTATCGGGTTCCCCTCTACCCACCTCAGATCCCCCAGGACGACTGGGTGCCGTGGACGCTCCAGTTCAACGTGGCCCTCCTGGAGAGGGCCGTCCCCCTGCTCAACGAGAGGATAGGCAAGGTCCACGTGCTCCACGCCCACGATTGGCTGGTGGCCCACGCCGCCATAGCCCTGAAGCACGCCTATCGTATCCCCCTGGTGGCCACCATCCACGCCACCGAATACGGTAGGCACCAGGGGAGGCTGCCGGGTCCCATGCAGAAGATCATCCACCAGGTGGAGTGGTGGCTGACCTACGAGAGCGTCTGCACCATCTGCTGCAGCAACTACATGCGGGACGAGGTGGTGCGCATCTTCGAGCTCCCGCCCGACAAGGTGACGGTCATCCCCAACGGCATAGAGTACGACCTCTTCCGGGTGAAACCGGACCGCGGTCGGATCCACCGCCAGTTCGTGTATCCCGACCGGAGGATGGTACTCTTCGTGGGACGGCTGGTGTACGAGAAAGGGGTTCAGACGGTCATCGAGGCCATGCCCAAGGTCCTGGAAGAGGTGCCTGACCTGTGCTTCCTGGTGGCGGGCACCGGACCCCATGCCCGAGCCCTCCAGGCCATGGTGGAGGAGCTGGGCCTCAGCCACAAGATAAAGATGCTCGGCTTCGTGGACTCCGAGGCTTTGGTGAAGTTCTACAAGAGCGCCGACCTCACGGTGGTCCCCAGCCTATACGAGCCCTTCGGCATGGTGGTGCTGGAGGCCATGGTGGCGGGATGCCCGGTGATCGTGGCGGACACCGGCGGCCTCAAGGAGATCGTGGTGCACGAGGAGACCGGGTTGCGCTTCCGCCCGGGGGATCCCGAGTCCCTAGCCCAGGCCATGATCCGGGTGCTTAAAGATCGGGAGCTGGCCCAGCGGCTGAGCCGGGACGCCATGAAGTTCATCGGGGAGAGGTACAACTGGCGAAGGATCGCCCGTAACACCATGGAGGTCTACGAGAAAGCGGTCAGAGAATACGAGTACCGCCCCAGGACCCTGCGGCTCTGTCCTCCCATCCCCGAGAGCGCCAACGGTGGCTGATACATGGACCGCCGTCTCAAGGAATCGCTCGACCGCATTTTCTTCCCCCGCTCAGTGGCGGTAGTAGGCGCGTCGACGGAGACCGACAGCCCTGGTTCCCTACTCCTCCGCTCCCTGCTGGACATGGGTTTCGAGGGCCGCCTCTATCCGATCAACCCGCGCCACGAGGAGGTGATGGGGCTTCCCTGCCATCCCTCCATCGCCACCCTTCCTGAGAGCGTGGACCTCGCCATCCTCAGCGTCCCTCCCGCCGCCGTCCCGTCGCTGGTGGGAGAGTGCGCCCGACGGGGCGTGGCCGGTTGCGTGGTGAACACGGCAGGGTTCTCGGAGACCGGGCGAGAGGAGGGAAGGATCCTGGAGGAGCGGATCCTCGAGGCGATAAGGGGCACCTCCCTGCGGCTGGTGGGCCCCAACTGCATGGGGGTCTATTCCTCCCGGGGCAAGGTCGCCCTCTTCGCCGGCATGTTCCCCGGCCATGGGAGGCTGTGCATGATATCCCAGAGCGGTTCTCTGGCCAGCATCACTTTCCTCACCGCATTGGAACGGGGCCTCACCTTCGACCGCATAGTCTCCAGCGGCAACGAGCTGGACCTCAACTGCGCCGACTTCCTGGAGTACTTCCTCGAGGACCCCGAGGTGGAGATGGTGCTGGCCTACCTCGAGGAGTTGAGAGATGCCCGCCGCTTCTTGCGGGCGGCCCGGAGGGCCCGCGGCTCCAAGCCGGTGATACTGATGAAAGGAGGAAGAACCCCGGGCGGGAGCAGGGCCGCCGCCTCCCACACCGCCGCCATGGGCGGGAGCTCTGAGATCCTGAAAGGGGCCTTGCGGCAGGCCGGCGTCATCCAAGTGAGGGACTTGGGAGAGATGCTGGACACCGCCTGCGCCCTCCACTACCTCCCCCGGCCCCGGGGGAAGAGGGTGGCGGTGGTGAGCTCCCCCGGGGGCCTGGCGGTGAACGCTGCCGACGCGGCGGAGGAAGCGGGACTGGAGTTGGCCCCCCTCGCCCCCGCCACGGTAAAGCGCCTCCGGGACCTCCTCCCCCCCGTGGGGACCAGCCCCTCCAACCCGGTGGACCTGGGCTTCGGCGCCGTGAAGCCCGGCGTCTACGCCCAGGTGCTTCGGGCGGTGGACGCCGACCCCTCGGTGGACCTCATCCTGGCGGTGGGAAGCGCCCCCGCCTCGCGCAAGGGCGACCCGGGGCTCCTGCAGGCCATCACCGAGGAGATGGTCCAGGCCAAGGAAGAGGTGAGAAAACCCATGGTGGCGGTGCTCTTTCCCGGCTCGTTCCTGGCTCCCCACTTCCTCCGCCTCCACTCGGCGGGAATCCCCGCGTACCCCACCCCCACCTCCGCCTGCCGGGCCCTGGCTTGCCACCTCTGGTTCCACTCCGCCTCCGGCTGTCCTCCTCCCTGAGCCCATCCCGGCACGGCCGGCGTCAGGTGACGTTGCGGGTAACCCTGGGCCTGAGAACGCTTGTCGAGAATAAGGTCTTAAGCCGCGCCCGATTAACTCGGGAAGGAGACCTCCACTCGTTTCTCGCTAGTCGCCTCTCCGACTTCACCGAATTTGAGGCCGAGGATTAAGGCCGGAAGGATGCCTTCGCTCACATCTCGCAGCCCCTTCTCCTCCAGCCGAGCGCCGACGAGGCCGTTTAAAGCCTGAGACATGCCTTCGTTGACATCCTTTCTCAGGATGACGAACGTGGCCTTCGCTGGGATGGCGGCCCGATGCTTCCGTGAGCGCGTCCACGGAAACCCATTCCAGAAATGACCGCGGTGGAGAACCCCTGCAAAGGTGGAAGCCCTTGACGCGCGGCGACACGCCTGTAAGCCTTGGCGAGCCACAACACGAAACCGCACGCGTCGCCTTGATCAGGGTGCGGGGGCTAACGCTGAGGCGGGAACGCGGACAACCCCCAATACCCAGAGCCTCCCCGGGGGCGGAAGAGCAGCAAGGCGAGGACGTCCCCCTCGGTCACGTCGTTTTTCCTCAACCCAAGACCTCCTTTAGGGCGGAGGCAGCGGAGGTGGAGGGGATGGAGTTTATGAAGATGCCAGTGCCCAGTTCGAAGCCGGCCAGCCTGCCCAGACGGGGCAGGACCTCCCAGTGGAAGTGGAAGCCCCCTTCCTGCCCGCAGGGGGCGCACTGCAGCACGAGGTTGTAGGGGGGTTCGGAAAGGCGTCGCGACAAGGCCCCGAGGAGGCGGCGGAGCACCACCGCCATGGAGTCCAGTTCCTCCTCGCCGCAGTCGGTGATGTGGGGCTTGTGCCTTCTCCCCGCCAACCAGGCCTCGTAGGAGAAACGGGGGGCTGTCGGACAAAAGGCCGCCCATCCGTCCTCCTCCACCACCATCCTGCCCGTGACGCGGGCTCTTTCTATCTCCCGACAGATGGGACAACCCTCGCCCGAGGAGAAACGCTCCATCCGGGACTGGGTGAAGGGAGGGACCAACGGAAGGGCGAATATCTGGGCGTGGGGATGATCCAGGGACGCACCCGCTTCCCTGCCCTGGTTGACCATGACCACCACCTGCCTGACCCCCTCCGAGGAACACAACTCACCGTAGCGGCGACGCAGTGCCCTGAGCGCCTCCGCCACCCCTTCGGGGTCCATGCGGTGCAGCGGCCGGTGATGGTCCGGGGTGAGAATCAACACCTCGTGTCTACCCCGGGCCGGGAAAGCCTCCTCCCCCTCGTGAACAATACTAACGGGGGCCGGTACCGTCTCCACCAGCGCTGGGTAGAGGTTGGGGATTAGGCGCATCCTCCAGCCGGGTCCGTTCTCCGGTCCATCCTCCCTCCCCACCGCCCATACCTCGGGAGGCGTCATGGCCTCGTTTCCGGGACAGAAGGGGCACATACCCTCCCACGCGGTGCCCCCACCCCCGGGCCTTTTAGCCCGTGCCTCGGCGACGATCACCGGCTGGCCGGTGAGGGGACTGTGCAATATCACCGGGAAATCGTCCGTCAACTCCCTTCTCCTATCCTCCACCCTCCTTGCCCGGCTCACGTCGGGACCCATCTTCCGCCGCCTCCTCGTCCACCACGGGACGGGGACGGTAACCCAACACTCGAGCCGGCACCCCGCCCACTATGGAATAGGGCGGCACGTCCCGGTTGACCAGGCTCATGGCCCCTATCACCGACCCCCTGCCCACCGTGACGCCGCGCAGGATCACCACTTTGGTGCCCACCCAGATATCCCCCTCCAGGCGCACCGGGCTCTTACTGATCCCCTGGGAGCGAATGCTCATCTCCGGATCCCAGTAGTTGTGGTCGAAGTCCACGATGTACACCGAGTCGGCGAAGAGGCATTCCGGGCCGATGTACACCCCCGCATAGCAGTTCACCGTGTTGTCGGACCCGAAAACCGTCTTGTCCCCTATGTAGAGCTCCCCCTCGTGACAGCGCAGGGCGTTGTTCCTGCCGATCCAGACGAACCTGCCGATGCGCATCACCGCGCCCTTCTTCACCACCACCTCGTACTTGCGGGGGAGGAAGACGAAACCCTCGGTCTTCACCCGGGGATGGAGGATCTTGAAGCGCAGGAAACGATAGAGGTACACCCAGAAACGGGGCGTGTACATGCGGTGCCTTATGATGAAGCGGATGTCGTCCGCCACCCTCTTCCACCAAGACGCGCTTTCCCTGCCCACCTCAAACCTCCTCGCCGCCTCGTTCTCCCGCCATGAGGTCCCCAGGGGGCACAAGCATCATTTCTCCAGGTAGAGGATCATGTTGTAGAACCAGCTGTGGGGCAGCACCCGGTACAGATAGCGGTCCAGGGCCCGGCACCTCTTGTAGGTGTTGTAGGCGCCCCAACGCCAACGGTCGGTGATGTTATCCTCCTCCACGCTGGTCTCCACCGTGCGGATCATCCATCCCACGAAGCTGGAGAGCAGCTCCTCCGATTCGTAACGGGCCACCCTAAAGCCGGCCCTGCGGGCCCGGCGGCAAAGCTCCGCGGGGTCGAAGGTGTGGATGTCCACCACGTGCTCCAACTCCTGGAGCTCGTGGGAACCCTCGTCTTCGGCGCGGTACTCCCGGAGCCTCACCGGGCGCTTTCCCAGCCTTCCCCCCAACCGGGCATAGGTCCTGATGCCCCACTGGGCCAGGGATTTGGCCACCCGGGCGAAACGGTGCCCGTTCACGGTGGGCTCCCCCGCCACCACGCACTTTCCCCCCGGCTTGAGGACCCGGTGGATCTCCCGGAAAGAGGCGTCCAGGTCCGGGAGGTGATGTAGTATGGCGTGACCTATGACCATGTCGAAATAAGAGTCCTCGTAGGGAAGATCCTCCACGTCGGCCTGCTGCAGATGGACCTTGATGCCCAGCTTCTCCGCGTTCTCCTTACAGACGTCCAACATCCCCTGGGAGATGTCGCACCCCCAGCATTCCTCCAGCACCCCCGCGATGCCCAGGTTGAGCATGGCATACCCGGTTCCACAGCCGATCTCCAGGATCCTTTCCACCCGGGGGAAGGGTCCCCTCAGGCCCAACTCGAACTTGTCCAGCACGAATCGGGCCATGTCCTCGTCGAACCGGATAGCCCATTTCTTGTCGTACTCCCTGCTGGTCTCGTCGTGGAAGACCAGATTGGCCTTCTTCACGTCCATGGAATCCATGTTGCTTCCTCCTTCCCTCGGACACAGGAAAGATTATATGCGCCAGGCACGGCAGGGCGGAACTTCTTGAAACCCCTTCTCATTAATGTGCGTTCCCACCAAACCGTTGGTCCTCCACATCCCTGAGGGCACGAGTGAGAAGGCCAGGCGTACAGAGCCATCCCGATGTCCGCTAGCCGAGAGTCGGTTCCGAGCGAAAAGCACGACCCCACGATCTAAGCGATCTAACCAGGGAGGTTTCTACCTACGGGGGGACCAATCTTCTCGTCTCAGGCTGATCTTTTTCTTTGAACCTCCGTGGAGGTCGGCTCCGGTGCCGTCTGCCACGCTCCCAGGGACCGGGTTCTACGATAACCTAAGTGGAGTTCATCCGCCTCGTATGAAAAAGGAGGCGGCGCTAATATTATGGGAAGCCGGGATGAACGGGGACGGTCGGAAGCCCTTTTGTTGAACAGACCACGAAACGATGTCGCCGTGGAGGGTTCCTCGAGGAGAACACCTCCCGGCAAAGCGGCGGTGAGACCATGAAGAAAAGATCCGGCAGGCGTTGGACGTGGGCGGACTCTCTCCTTGTGGCGACGGTGATCGCCCTTAGCGTCTTCCTGCTGGCCCAGGACATGTCCCGTTCCCATCAGGGACACACGGGGAGCCTCTCGGTGAGGGTGAACGGGGCGGAGACGATGAGGTTGGACCTCTCCGGGCGCCGAGAGGTCGGCGTGAGGGGTTGGCAGGGGGACAGCGTTTTCGAGATCCGGGATGGGAGCGTGCGTATGGTGGAATCCGCCTGCCCTGACAAGCTCTGCGTTCGCAGTGGATGGATCTCCCGCCCGGGGGAGAGCATCGTCTGCCTACCAAACCGAGTGGTGCTGGAGATCAAGGCTTCGGAGGGAGGGCCGGATGCGGTCAATCGGTAGGACCTCAGGGCACGTTAACACCGCCTCCGGCTCGGATTCCCGGGCGGTGTCGCCATACCCCCGCGTCGACCTCAAGGCGAGGAAGGTGGGGGCCATGGGTATGTTGGTGGCCTTGGGGCTGCTGTTGCAGATCGTGGAGGGCTCCCTGCCCCCGGTGATCCCCTTGCCCGGGGCCAAACTGGGTCTGGCCAACCTGGCTACCCTGGTGGCCTTGGTATACCTGGGTCCTCTGGAGGCCTTGGGCGTGAACTCCCTCCGCTGTCTTCTGGGAGGACTTCTGCGGGGGAGTTTCGTGGGCCTGCTCATCAGCCTTTCTGCCGGGACGGCCGCCACCGTTTTCATGGCCGCCCTCTATTTCCTTCCCCTCTTCAGCCTCATGGGGGTGAGCATCGCCGGCGCGGTGGTGCACAACGCCGTCCAGCTGGCGGTGGCCCTGTGGTTGGTGGGCTTTCCGGGCCTGCGCCATTACCTTCCTTTTCTGCTTTTGGTGGCACTGCCCACCGGAGCCGTCATCGGCTGGGTGGCAACCCGTATCTCGACTTTCCTTTCCGACTCCCGATAGGAGGCCGAAGGAGGTGCCCTTGGCTGACCCGGAAAAGGCTGGCAACGGTTCATCGCGGGAGAACCCCAAATACGAGTCCGCAACGGTGCTGGAGATGGAGGGGGTCGGTTTCCGGTATCCCGGTACTCCCCACGACGCGGTCGACGGTGTCGACCTGCGGGTGGAAGAGGGGGAGTTCGTGGTCCTGGTGGGACCCAACGGGTCCGGTAAATCGACCCTCTGCCGCTTGGCCTCGGGGCTTCTCCTCCCCTCCAGGGGTAGGATACGGGCGTTCGGACTGGACACGGCGGAAGAGGACCTCCTTCCCACCATCCGGTCGCAGTGCTCCCTGGTGCTCCAGAACCCTGACCACCAGCTTTTGGCCTCAACAGTGCGGGAGGACGTGGCCTTCGGCCTCTCACGGTTGGGACTCGAGATGGAGGAGATCCGGGAGAGGGTGGACGAGGTGCTGGCTTTTCTGGGCATCGATTCCCTGGCGGATAGGGATCCCCTCACCCTGTCGATGGGGGAGAGAAAGAAGGTGGCCCTGGCCGGTGCCTTGGTACGCCGTCCCAGACTTCTGATCTCGGACGAGTCCACCGGTATGCTGGATCCGGCCAGCCGGGAGGAAATCATGGAAGCCCTGATCTCTTGGAAAGAGCGGTCCGGTGCCGCGCTCCTGCACGCCACCCATCGGGAGGAGGAAGTGGCGATGGCGGACAGGGCCATCCTCCTCAATGGGGGAAGGGCGGTCTTCACGGGTCGCCCCATGGAACTTTTCGACCTGGAGGAGGCGAGGGAGCTGGGGCTTGCACCACCGCCCCTGGTGGAGCTAGCCCGGGAGTTGGCCCGCAGAGGCCATCCGCTTTCGACCCCCCGTTGGAGCTTCCACCGGATAGCTGACTCCCTGTCAGCTTTGGTCGGCCATGATGACGGAGGACAAGGATCTTGAGGCGTGAAACCCGCCTTCGCTCGAATCGCCGCAGGACCCCCGTACCACGCTTGGGCGGAAGGTACGTCCTTGCTGGACGAATCTCACCTTCCAAACCCCAGGGCAACCGCGTCAGGATGGAGAGTGGCTCTTTCCACGCCCATCCAGGAGTGAGCGGCAAGACCGGAAGGCGCGGGCGGGATCTCCGCCGCCCCCGGCCCCGGGGTAAGACCGGGATCCCTTCCGGAGAAAGGAGGTCCGCCCCATGAAAGGGCGAGGCCTCGTTTTGGAGGGTGTCTCCTTCTCCTATCTGGCGGGCACCGCCGCCGCCAGGGAAGTGCTTCGCGGGATCGACCTGGAGCTGCGCCCGGGGGAGGTCATGTGCCTCATGGGCCGCAGCGGGGCGGGCAAGTCCACCCTGCTGCAGGTGACGGCGGGCCTGCTTCCCCCCACCTCCGGTCGGGTCTTAAGTGACGGCCTGCCCTTGAACGATTATCCCCCGAGGGTGGGACTCCTGCTGCAGAACCCCGAACAGCAGCTCTTCGCAGCCACGGTCTTCCGAGACGTGGCCTTCGGCCCCCGCATGGCCGGTCTGCGAGGCCGGGAACTGCGCAGAAGGGTGGAGGAGGCACTACATATGGTGGGCTTGGATCCGACCCGTTACGCGGAAAGGGTCCCCTTCACCCTGAGCGGGGGAGAGGCGAGACGGGTGGCCCTGGCGGGCATATTGGCCTTGGAACCCCCATATCTCCTGCTGGACGAACCCTTTAGCGGGTTGGACGGATTATCCCGTAGGAGAATCGTCTCCCTGCTCAACCGGCTCAGGGAAGAGGGTAAGGGGATACTCCTGGTGACCCACGACTGGAGGGAGGTGGAGATGCTGGCGGATCGGGTGGCGGTGCTGGCGGAAGGACGACTCGTCCTCCAAGGCTCGCCGGAGACAGTGGCCCGCCGCCACTCCGATCTTTCCCGGGCGGGTCTCCTGCCTCCCGATCTCTTCCGGCTGGCCCTGGCCCTGGGGCTGGAAGGGAGCCTGGAAACTCCCTTCCCCTCCCCTTCCCGGATGACCGATATCCTGGAAGCGACCCTCACCCGCGAGGGCAAAGCAACAAAAGACCTTCCGCACACCGGGAAATCTCCCCGTGGCGAATCCCCCGGGGGTGGTTTGGAAAAAGATCCCGGGAAGAAGGGGATCAGACTCCCCGAAAAACAGGGGGAGTACCGCCAACGTACGGAAAGGGGGGATGGGGATTGAACCTGCAGCGGATCCGCATCGGCAGATACTACCCTGTCTCCTCTCCCGTCCACGCCCTCCACCCCGGGGTCAAGATCATATGCACCCTGGCCCTGGTGGTGGGGGCCTTCGCCACCGACAGGTCCACGGGTCTACTCCTTCTCTTGATCGCCGTTCTCGCCCTGACATATCTGGCCAAGCTGCCTCCCTGGAGGCTGCTGGCATCCCTGCGCGCTGTGGCGGTGCTACTGACCATCGCGGCTCTGGCCCAGCTGCTCTTGGCACCCGGTCGAGAGTTGATCCGACTGGGTTTCGTGATCGTTACCGAGACTGGTCTGATGAACGCCTACTTCTACACTTTCCGGCTGGTGGTGGCGGTGCTGGTGCTGGGCATCCTCACTATGACCACCGACGAGTTGAGAACGCTCCAGGGTCTGGAGTGGGTACTCAAGCCCCTGAAGCCGCTCCGCCTTCCGGTGGAAGAGACGGCCATGATCCTCTTCACTGCCTTGCGGTTCCTGCCCCTTCTCTTGGCCAGGGCCCAGGAGATCACCCTCGCCCAAAGGGCTCGGGGAGCGCGACCATCGAGGAGGGATCTCAGGAACAAGGTCACTTTCTACGTGAGTCTGGTGATCCCCCTGATCCACACCACCCTGAAGGACGCCGAGGAAGTGGGGACGGCCCTGGCTGCCCGCGGTTACTCGGGAGGCAGCCTTCTTCCCCATGGCCATGGCCGTCTGCGCCTGCCCGACGGTCTGGCCCTGCTCGTAACTGCGGGACTCGTGGCCGCCTCACTGACGCTGCCCTGGTGATCGACGGCAACCATCCCGCCTGGCGCCACGCCGGAACCCACGTAGCTTGAACTTCGTTTCCCCGGAGAGGCGAAACTCGACTCCTCATGCCTCAGCGCAGGGCCTCCCAGAGGAAGTTCTCCCAGGGCACCTGGACGGTGAGGTGGTCGCCCCTCGCCCTCTTCCTGGAAGCTTTCGAATTCACCCGGGGAAACCTCGCTTCCAGACCCCACCCCTCAGCGCAGGGCCTCCCAGAGGAAGTTCTCCCAGGGCACCTGGACGGTGAGGTGGTCATTGAAGTCCTTGATCATCACGTACATCCAGTAAAGGCCGTAAATGCCGCAAGTGAATATGGTGAGGAGGATGAAGGTCACCGGCTCCCTCTGGGGCACCGAGGGGACCGCCTGGCCAGGCTCCGCCGCCAAGCCCAGTTTTGCCAGAGCTGAGCTCATCACGGTGAAGAAGCGGGCCTCCAGCTGGTCGTGCTGGACGTAATCCTGCATCAGCATGTAATAGAGTATGAAGGTGCCTATTCCTGTGAGAATGGCTATCACCAGCCACAGGGCGGCTCCCCTTTCCGCGGAGCCGGTCACCATCTGCATCTTCAGCTGCTCCAACTCCGCCAGTTCCTGGGCGATGACCTCCTCCCTGCCCTGCGCCTTCTCCCGGAGGCGCCGGATGGAGGCGTCGGCCACCGCGGCCATCCTCCTCAGGTGCTCGTCCCGTCGCTGCACGAGCTTGTAGATGACGTACCACCCGTAGATCCCGCAGGTCACGAAAGATAGCAGGACGGACATACCGGGATCCATGATGTAGTCCGTCCGGGCTCTGTCGGCTATCAGGGCCTCCAGGTCCGATCCCTGGTAGGCCATGGGGTAACCCTGCATTTTCCTCCTCTCCTATGAACCTACGTTATTTCCTGCCACCGAGGGATTCTTCGCCCCTTTAATTATTGCCCCTTTAGGGCTCCCCAAAACGCCTCGTCCTGATCCGTGTCCTTCCCGTAGAGCAAAACTCGCAATACCCAAGCCACCAAGAAGAGGCCCACCGAGGCTGCTTTTTCCCAATCTTTTAAGTTCAGCATCGCCATTGGCGGTCCATCCTCGGATACACCTTTCTTTCTTGCTAGGAAACGGGCCATGCTTGCGAAAATGAGTAAGAGCAGCGGCGGGCCCAGGAAATGCTGGCGGAAGGCGGAGACCCACTTCCCCCGGACCGCCAAAGCGAGGCTCCGGGTCATGCCGCAAGTGGGACAGGGAAAACCGGTGAGCTCCCGGAAGGCGCAGCGGTGAAGGATCAGCCCCCTTCTGGCGAGAGGAGGGTATGCCAGGGCCCCCACCAGGGCGGCCGCCGCCAGGACCGCATCGGGAGGACAAATCCTAAGCAGGCGTTCTGGTATCCTCCATCGACGGCGATCGGAGGGAGAACCTGAAAATGACTCGTTCCCCCACCCTTCGTCAGAGGGCAACTTCAACATCGGTCTTTTTATCTCGTCCTCCCCGGTCATTTCCCACCCGGCTCAATACTAACGGAACCACGCGCCATCCCCACGAAGGCGACGAGCCCCATGCCCACGAGGACCGCCGCCTCCGGTAACGGGGTGGCCAGCGATTCGCCCTCCGCCGCGAGGCACGCAGGAAAAGGATCCTACATCCGTCTGCAACTTGCGAACTCTACGCGACGAAGAGGCCAGTGGTGGTCTCAAGGTTTCGGTCATCATGACTGCAGTCTTCATGCTGGACAAAGGGCGCTTGGCCTCATTGCGCCTCAAACCTCGACCCATCGCGAACCCATCGGGGCAAACCGCCGCTTGCCGAAAGGGGTCTGCTTTAGAATAACACTAATACAACCGAGGCATCGCATACAGCCGGGGTATCGCCTATTTCACCCCATTAACGACAGGCGTCAACCCCCGCGATTACCCACTCGCACCGGTAGTTCCGATTCTTGAGATGAAGGCATGATCTTTTAGCGCTAACGGTAAAAAGCGGTCAAGGAAATCTCGACCTTACCGATATATTTCAAAAAGGTCGTCAAGGGAAAGGGTCGTGATGATCTCTCGCAACCACAAGGAAGGGGGTTTCACCCTCACGGAGCTGATGGTCACTTTCTTAATCATCTCCATCCTGGTGGCGATAGCGGTGGCCTCCTACAGCTACTCCATAAAAAAATCTCAGAGTACCGGGTGTCAGGCAAACCTCCGCAATATCCGGCAGGCCGTCGAACGCTACTCCATGGAACATGACGAACGACCCCCGAGCAGCCTGGACGAGCTGGTTCCCGATTACATCATCGGGCCCAAGAGCCTGAGGTGCCCGGCGGGGCTCAAGCCCTATTCCTACGACCCCGCCACGGGAGGGATAAACTGCCAGAATCATCCCGAGCTATGACCCGAGGGATGTGTCGGAATCTTGAATCGGAACTGACCTTGAATCGGAACGGGCAGAAACGGTTTCAGAGAGGCGAACCTTCCCATACAGGAGAGACCCGGGGCAGGTTGCCCTCGTTTGCCTGACGGACGCACGGGAGGGACGGACGCACGGGAGGTATAGAGTATGCGTTACGCCACGTTGGAGCGCACCACGGTGGTGATCATCATCTTGTCCATCCTGGCCATGGCCGTTTCCATGGCCTTGCAGAGGACGGACTGGGTGGAGATCGTGGGGCATCTGCTCATGATACCCCTAATCGTGGCGGGCCTTTACCGGTCCCGCAGGGAGGCTTGGTTGACCCTGGCCTTCTGCTTCGTTCTTTACGCGGGCTTGCGGCTTGGGTTCCGGGGGGATTTCAGGCCGGTGGTCCTGGTGGAGATGGTGGGGGTAAAGTTCTTCGTTTTCCTGCTCCTGACCTTGGCCAGCGCCCAGGTCATCAGGAGGCTCCGTCCCTACTTCGTGAGGGTGGAGGCCCAAGATCTCCTGGACGAGGAGACAGGTCTGGGCAACGGCCTGGCCCTGCTCAAACATTTGGAGGAACAGGTGGAGGAACACCTCCGCTATGGTCATCCATTCACTCTCATAATCTACCGCTTCGATCCCGACCTTTCGGAAAAGGTCCGCCGGGATAGAGGACGCGACATATTGAGGGACTTGGCAGTTTCCTTGCTTTCCCGGGACATACGCTCGGTGGACAGGGCCTACCGCTGGGGACAAAACGTCGTCCTCCTCCTGCCTTTCTCCGACCAGGCCGGAGCCCATGCCTGCTTGGAAAGACACCTGGCGGGGATCCGGGATTACCTCGAGAAGAGCGGCCTCGATCTACAGCTCGGACAGCTCATCCAAACCGAGTTGGTGGAATATCCCCGCCACGCCGAGAAGATGGACCGGATAAGGAAAGAGCTGGGCACCTTGGGGGAAAGCCCCATGAACGGGGAAAGGGGGCTCAGCTCCCGTTTCTCCTGAGGCCGCGCCGGCAAGGACATGGATGTCTCCTCCCGTACGCGGATTATCCGATCGGTTTCCCGCTCCCAAGGCCTGGTGGGCTAGGCGAGACCTTATCGATGAGCTGTCCCACGAGGAGCCCCCTCCGCTCACCCCTCTCCCCGCAGCCAGGAGAGCAAGGTTCGCGCTTCCGGCCATTCGTTCTCAAGCCTGTCGAAAAGGGGACCCTCGAGAGCCCCTCTGCCCCTCCAGTGGGGCAGGGTGTTGTCGAAGCAGAACTCCACCTTCCATCCGCCCCGGGAATCAGCCAAACCAGACCTTCTCTCCATGGCCCGCAGCAGCTCACCGAGGAGACCGTCTCCCTCCCATTCCCGCCGTACGAGTTCACAGGGAATGTAGAGCCCCACCGAGGCGGGCGCTCGGAACACGCCGTAGAAGGGTGAGTCCACCACCCCCGTCATACGGCTGCGGAACCGAAGCTCCTGATAGCCGGTGAGGGGGAGGTAACCGCAACTGGGCTCCCGTACCTGCCTCTCCTCCCCCAAGCATTCCTCCACCGCCGAGCAGAAGAGGTCCCGGAACCCTTCGCCCGAAAGCCCCTCCAGGGCATCTCGGGGAACGCTCAGCTCCAAGAAGAGGGAACCCCTAAGATCCGCCTCCTCCACCGCCGACAGCTCCTCAAGGACCAGGAAATGGATCACCCCCCGGCGGGAATAGGCCCGGTACGCCTCCTCCCCCATGCCCAGGGACTCCCTCAGTTGCTCGTGCTCCAGTCGGAAGACCCGGGCGCGGAAACTCGCCCTTCCCCAAGGACTTCCCAACTCCGGGGGCACCAAGACCGGCAAGACGGGATAATGCCTCACCAAGACCTCTCTGACGTCGGCCGGCACGGCGGGCCTGACCAGGGCCTCCGTATCCACCGGATAGAGAAAGGCAATTCTCCACCCTCCCGGTAGTGCGGGCAATCGGGAAGCGGGGAGGAAATGGGGGGAGACTTCCGGGCTTCCCTCGCCCCGCTGCATGGCGGCCCTGATCTCTCCCAGCACGTATTGGGGGTAAAAGGGCCTCGGGTGATAGACGGCGGCGTAGGGGCTGATGACGCCCCGCCCCTCCACCCTGTCGCCAGGCGATACCTCCTCCCGGAGGATCCCCCTCTTGAGGGACTCCACATCCACGTTCCTCCACTCTTTTCCCGGCCTGAAACGATCGGCTAACTCCCGGTGGCGGGAAAGGGCAAAAAGCAGGCAGAACTTTCCCATCTCCTTCTTGAGGCGCTCTAATTCCTTTACCAACGCTACTCGCCTCCCGCAATTAGCTCTTTTCGGGGACGACCTTTGCTTTGACGCGCCCCCCATCGCATCAAGCCTAGTGGCGGACTATGTCGGACGGATTGTGGACCTGCACCCTGCCCTGTTTTCTCACGGCGACTTAACCCTGAGCAGCTTGCGTCCGTTTTCCCGTTATCACCGTGATAATATTATCCGCGCGGAAAAAGGGGGTAGACGACGGGACGGCCGTGGGTAAAGAAGCGTCCCTTTCGGGGGACAAGAAAACCTGAGACCCATTCCCCCTCCATTTCCGCTTGTCCGGACAGCAGGGCTTTCAATCGATCAGACCGAGATCTCTGCTGGAAAAAGATGAAGGAAATCATAGTGGTGGGAGCGGGCATCTCTGGGATGGTGGCCGCCCTGCAGCTAACCTGTATGGGCCACCGGGTGCGGGTATGGGACCAGGCAGAGGGACCGGGAGTGGGAGCGGGCCCTCACCCGTCAGTCCACACCACCGGCATCGACCTGGAGGCCACCTCCCGCTACCTCGAGCTGGACCTTTCCCCTTTTTTCACTTCTGTGCGCCGCTGTCCCTTTTTGGTGGGGAAACAGGTCGTAAACCCTCCCCTACACCTTTTGGACCTCCACAGCACGGAGAGGGGCGCCCGCCCTGGCTCCCTTGACATGTACCTTTACGGGAAATGTCTGGAGGCGGGGATCGAGTTCGAGTTCGACACGCCCTTGGACGAAGAGGGGCTCTCCTCCCTTCCCTCGGGGACCATCCTGGCCGGTGGTCTCAATCCCTCCCTTTACCGGATCCTCGGCCTTCCCTATCGGAACTGGTACGGTCTTTATCGGGTGGGGGAGGCGGAGGAGGACGGCGTCTCCAGGGTTTGGGTTGGAAGGGGGGTATCGGAGTACGGATACCTCTCCACCTGCAACGGCCTGGCCTTCGAGTTCCTGTTCTCCACCCAGCCGGTGGGCGAGGAGACGGCCGCCCGCTACGAGGAGGAGACGGGAAGCTATGTCCGGGGTGGTTGGCTCCCCGCCTCCGGAGCGGTACCCCTGGCCTCCCCCCGCCAGCCCCGCCTCTTCCACCGGCGGTTCATATTGGCGGGGACCCTCTCGGGGGCCATGGACCCCTTTTTCTGGTTCGGCATCTGCGGCGCCCTGGTGGGAGGCAGGATCGCGGCCCTGGCCGTCCACGACCCTCAACGCGCAGCAAGGGAGTTCTCGGCCATGACCCGGGGGTTCGCCACGGGTTGGTGGACCAAGAGGCTGTGGTACCTCGTCCGCCGGGATCCCCGCCGGCTGGAGGCGGTCATATCCCGCATCGGCCCCGAAAGGGTCGAGAAAGCGTTCGACCTCTTCTATCGTCGCTTCCGGTTCCCCTTCCGGATCCCGGGCTTCAGCCGCCTGGGGAACATGGGAAGGGATCTCGCCTCCTGAGCGAGCCGACGCACGCGTCCATCCCGCGTGCCGCTTCCTCGAAAACCGTCACGACCTGATCAGCTCGATCTCCTCCCCCACCAGCGGCGGCATCGCCGACCAAGCCGAGTCCACGAAGAGGATCACGGTACTTCCCCGGCGCTCCACCCTCCCTCCCACCTTGTATGACTTGGCGTCCATGGTGAGAAGGCTCAACATACCCTGGGCGGGAAGCTCCGCCTCCCCCAGGGCCTCCCCGTAGGCGGCCGGGCGCATGAGCAGCACCCCACCTTTCCGGCAGGAAAGGGCCAAAACCGGCAAGACCAGGGGATGGCCGTCTTTTCCCGGGACCGTGAGGGCCTTCACCGAGGTGAGGGAGGAAAGACGCCGGGAGACCAGCGGTGGCGGCTCCCCCCTCCCCCCGCCTCGCGGGAGGCGAGCAAGAGATACACGGGCCTTGTCCAACAGCACGGAAGGAAGGGATATGGACGAAACCGGAAGCGCCTCCACCACCTGAAGCACCCCCGCCGCTCGGGATCCCGAATAGGCGTTGTAGCGCAAAAACGGCGAGGAGTCCACGAACTCCTTGTAGGGACCGCT
>JACVJK010000019.1 GCA_015711955.1 Actinomycetota bacterium
ACCTCATGCTGGAGGCCCTTACCGAGGCGCTGGAGGACGCGGGCATCGAGAAGAAGGATATCCAGGCCGCTTGGCTAGGTATCCACCTGGACGAGATCAGCATAGGCAAGGGGGCCACCTATGCGGGGGGGGTGCTCCACACCCCCTTCATACCCTTCACCCGGGTGGACAACTTCTGCGCCTCGGGAACCGAGGCCTTCCGGGGAGCCTGTTACGCGGTGGCCTCCGGGGCCTACGAGATCGCCCTGGCCCTGGGGGTGGAGAAGCTCAAGGACACCGGTTACGGCGGCCTTCCCGATTCCCCCGTCTTCGGCCAGGAGGCGGTGATGATCGGGCCCAACGCCACCGCCCCCGGCATGTTCGCCCAGCTGGCCACCGCCTACGCCGCCAAGTACAACATCCCCATGGACAAGCTCAAGGAGGCCATCACCCACGTTTCCTGGAAGAGCCATCAGAACGGGGCCAAGAACCCCAGGGCCCACCTGCGCCGGCCGGTGACCAAGGAGCAGATCATGGGGGCCCCCATGGTGGCATACCCGTTAGGGCTTTTCGACTGCTGCGGGGTCTCCGACGGCTCGGCGGCAGCCATCGTCTGCACCCCAGAGGTGGCCAGGAAACTTAAGCCCAACCAGCCCCTGGTGAAGGTCAAGGCCCTGCAGATCTCGGTGAGCTCAGGGGAGGAGGCCATGTTCAACAACTGGGACGGGGCGGGCATAATCACCACCCGCACCGCCGCCCGCAAGGCCTACGAGGAGGCGGGGATAAAGGACCCCCGCAAGGAGATAAGCATGATGGAGGTGCACGACTGCTTCTCCATCACCGAGCTGGTCACCATGGAGGACTTGGGCATCTCCCCACCGGGCAAGGCGCCGGAGGACATCCTGAACGGCTTCTTCGACCTGGACGGGCAGATCCCCTGTCAGACCGACGGGGGACTGAAGTGCTTCGGCCATCCCATCGGCGCCTCCGGCATCCGCATGATATACGAGGTGTACAACCAGCTGCTGGGACGCTGGCCCGAGGACCGGGCGGTGAAGAACCCCAAGTTCGGCCTCACCCACAACCTGGGAGGGGTTCCCACCCAGAACGTCTGCTCCATAGCCATATTCGGCGTGGATTGATGGGCGGTCCTTGGCGGGGCTTGACCCGCCAAGGTGGATTCGAGGGCCCGGGGAAGGACTTGACCTCGGGCCCTTTTCCGTCGTTCAGGTCCGCTTTACCGGGAGTATAATTAGGCCGCACGGTGATGGGAGGCGAAGCTTTTCGCCCAGGAAGCGAGGACGAACCGGATCGGGATAGGGTATTTTAGGGTATTTGTCCAGGAGGCGGATCGCGATCTCCGACCTCAGGCATGTAGGAGGGAGATGGACAGGCTCCTGCGGATGCTGATGGGGGCGCTGGGGGCCGGGCGCCTCATCCTGTACCTCAACTGTTCCCAGGCCACCCTGAACACCTTGAGGAGATATCTCAGGGTGCCGGACAAGGAGCTGCTCCTTTTCGCCTGCCCCCTGGAGGGGGGTGGGGCGGGGAGCGGTTCCACCTGCGGCGTGGTGTCGGGCGGCTGCCTGGCCATCGCCCTGGGGCATCTGGGGGACATCCTCGAGCCCGCCGAGGGCAAGGCGGATCCCCTCTACCGGAGGCTCAAGGACTACACCGATGGGTTCCGGGAGAGGTTCGGGAGCGCCCTGTGCAGGGAGCGGACGGGTCTCGAGCTGGAAAGGCCCATCGGTCTGGCGCGGTACCTGCTGCAGGGGCGTTTCCTCACCCGCTGCGCCCACGCCGCCGCGGTGGCCGTGCCCCGCCTGGTGGGCCTGGTGGAGGAGCCCCTTTCGGGATCCGGCGAGCCCGGGGAACTGGATGAGAGGATCTTCCGGGAGGGAGGCCTGTGCGGGTCGAAGGTCCTGGCGGAGGTGAGGAGGAGGTTCGGGCTGGGAAGCGCCACTCTGGAGAGGCTCTCGGTGGCACTGGACGGGGGCGTGGGGCTCTCAGGGGGACTGTGCGGGGCCCTGGCGGCCGCCCTGGGGGCTCTGGGACTGGCCTTGGGCAACGACCCCGAAAGGGGAACGGCGAGAAACGTCGCCTTCTTCGTCCGGGGGCACTATAACCTCTATCTCGGCAGGGAGTCGGACGAGATGTGGTCCCGCGGCAGCGGGCTGGTGAGGTCATTCCGAGAGAGATTCGGCTCCACGGAATGCCTTTCCCTGACGGGAAGGAGTTTCGACTCCGGCACCGATCTCATGGGATACCTCGAAGGATCCCCCACCTGTGATGATATAAGGCGTTGGTGCGCGGAGAGGGCGGTGGAGATCGTGGGAGCTCTGCGCGAGAAGAAAAGGCCCGGGCCGGTTTAGGGTTCAATGGGAAGCGCTGAAGGAAAAGAGAGGGGAAGACGGCATGACGGTGGCGGTGGTCAGAGCGGAGAAAGCCGAAGACGTGGCGAAGGCCTTGGAACTTTTGGGTGGTATGGGAAGATTCGTCAAGAATGGCGAGAGAATCCTGGTGAAGCCCAACGTATGCGCCGCCAAGCCCAGCTCCACCGGCACCGTCACCGACCCGGAGCTGGTGGCCGAGATCTGCCTGATGGTGAAGGAGGCGGGAGGGGAGCCGGTGGTGGGGGAGAGTCCCATCCACCCCTTCCGTTCCGCCCGGGTCTTCCGCAAGGCGGGATATGGGGACTTCCAAAAGCGTTTCGGTTTCCCGTTGGTGGACTTCGACGCCTCGGACTCGGTCGTGGTGAAGGTCCCCCGAGGGAAGGTCCTGAGGGAGGTGAGGGTGGCAAGGACGGTCCTGGAATGCCAGGGGTTGATAAACGTCCCCGTCCTCAAGACGCACCTGCAGACCATAGTGACCTTGGGATTGAAGAACCTCAAGGGCCTGGTCCCGGGGGAGGACAAGGTCCACGTGCACGTCAGGGGTCTGGACGAGGGCATCGTGGACCTGAACACCCTCTTTCCCTCCCGCCTGGTGGTGGTGGACGCGATGGTGGGGATGGAAGGGGAGCTGGGGCCCACCAACGGGAGGCCGGTGGGGATGGGCCTCCTGGTGGCCGGGGACAACGTGGTGGAGGTGGACGCCACTTGCTGCCGCCTCATGGGGCTTGACCCCCGCCGGGTACCCCACATAAGGAAGGCGGAGGAGAGGGGACTGGGGAGGACCCAGGGTTTCCAAATCTTGGGAGAGAATCCCGAAGAGGTCAAGAGGGAGTTCGATCTCCCGGACCACCCGGAGCTTAACAAGTTCATGATCACCTCCGTCCTCTTGCGACTCTACCACTACGCGAGGAAACCCTTGGACCTTTTCCTGGGAAGAGAGCGAGTTCAACGCCCTGAGGGCAAGGTGGGGCTCAAGGAGGATTCGTGTGACGGCTGCACCCTATGCGTAAGTTCATGTCCGGTGGGCGCCATGACCATGGAGGGGAAAAAGCCTCGGATCGACGAGAACTCCTGTATCCTTTGCTTGTGCTGCGCCGAGGTGTGCCCCCGCGGCGCCCTATACCGGGCCAGAAAGTGAGCCGAGGTCGATACGGGAAGAAAGGACGGCGGAGCGGTGAAGCTGGACCCCAGGGCCTATCGGGCCATCTACACCCGGGAAGAGAACCACTGGTGGTTCGTGGGAAGGAGGAAGATCCTGGCGAGCCTTTTGAAGCCCCATTTCGTTCCGGGAAAGAAATGGAAGATACTGGATGTGGGTTGCGGGACGGGAGGGAATTTCCCCTTCCTTCGGACCTACGGCGAAGTGGAGGGTTGCGACTACTCCGAGGAGGCCCTCAGGTATTGTCAGCTGCGAGGGCTTAAAGAGGTCAGACAGGCAGACATCTGTGACCTGCCCTATCCGGAGCGTTCATTCGACTTGGTGACCTGTCTGGACGTTATCGAGCACATCCGCCTGGATCACGTCGCTTTCCGGGAGCTCAACCGCGTCCTCGCGGACGGTGGACTGCTCCTGGTGACCTTGCCAGCCATGCCCAGGTTGTACAGCGACTTCGACTGCCTGGCCGGACACCTGCGCCGCTACACTCGTGAGGATGTCGAGAGGATCCTGCGGCGCAGCGGTTTCGAGAAGGTGAGGATGACCTGTTACACCTTCCTGACCCACCCCCTTGTGAAGGCCTACATAAAGCTAGGCGACTTCACGGGAGGCAAAGCCAGGTACACCCACGGCATGGACACCCTGTTCCCCGGTTCCAACGCCCTGCTCAAAGGGGTTATGGGTTTGGAGTCCCTCCTAATATCCCGCTTCAACCTTCCCGTCGGGGCATCCCTGGCCGCGCTGGCCAGGAAGGCAGAGCACGTTCCTCGCTAGACCCGTTCCCCGAAAATGAGGGATGGGTGAGATCCTCAAGTCATCCACCCGTCTTGCCACGCCTCCGATGCCGAATAACCTGGATGTGCCATAAACTGGTCCTGCGAGGGCTGGGACAAGTTCCGGTCGGCAACATCAAACTCGTGCTTTGCCTCCCGGCGCGTTGAAGTTTAAAATAGTGAAAGTCAAAAGTGTTAATCACCAGTTAAGGCATTTACATGTCCGTCAGACGATATTAGTATTAACCCATGGAGGGCTGCGAGCGGGAATGCCGGCAATCCCCTAAGGTGAGGTGCTTCGGTCCTTGGGAAAAGGAGGGATGAGATGGAAGCGGAAAAGCTCGAGTTCTTCAATCCCAAAGTGCCCCTGGATTTCCAGTACAACAACCGCGTGGGGATCGGCATAGAGCGATACCTGCGGGGCTTGGGCGAAAGGAAGATCCTGGGCTCCAAGTGTCCCCAGTGCGGGAAGGTGGCCGTTCCGCCGCGCACCGTCTGCGGAAAATGCAGCGCCACCATGGGCGAGTTCGTGGAGGTCTCCCAAGAAGGTACCTTGGAGAACTTCACCGTTGGTCACGTGCAGTTGGTCAAGGGACAGAGACTGGAAAAGGCCGAATCCCCCTACGTGGTGGGGTTGGTGAGACTGGACGGGGTGGATTCGTTGCTGCTGGCCCGCATTTCCGGGGTGGATCCATCTGATCTTAAGGTGGGCATGCGGGTGAAGGCGGTCTGGAGGGATGAGGTTCAGGGCGACTACGCCGACCTGGACCACTTTCAACCGGCATAGCAGGGGGTGAGAGGGATGGCGGAAAAGGTCGCAGTGGTCGCTTTTAAGTTGGCTTGCGCCCCAGATTTGCACACCACTCGGGAGAGGTTGGTCTTCAACCTCACCAGGGGTCTTTTCGACGAGCTGGGCATCGACCGACACGCGATAGATTCCTTCGTGATGAACTCCAACGACTTCTTGGATGGCAGGACCATCTCCACCGTGTTCTTGGATGCGCCCTCCGGAGCCTACCTGAAAGACGAGACCAAAGTGGAGATGGACGGGGTTCATGCCGTCATGTACGGATGGATGCGGATAATGTCGGGACAGTACGAGACGGCCTTGGTGGTAAGCCTGGCGCTCACCGGTTCCCAGGTCAGCCCTTACGTGTACACACAGTATTCCCTGAGTCCAGCCTACGAGAGGCAGGTGGGACTGCTCAACGAGCTCTCGGGGGCCGCCTTGCAGGCCAAGGCCTACCTCTCCCGGCGCGGATATTCCGAGGAGTTGCTGGATTTGGTGGCCGCCAAGGACTTGGAGCTGGCTGCCAAGAATCCCAGGCAGATAAGGCGATTAGAAAACGCGGGGGTGGAGCGCGTCAGGAGCTCTGGCCCAACTTATGAGCCCCTGCGGGAGCTGCATTGCTACCCTCCCACCGATGCAGGATGCGTGGTTCTCTTGGCCTCAGAAAAGAAGGCGGCGGAACTCACGGACAAGCCGGTTTGGATCAAGGGGTTCGGGTCCAGCATCGACACCTACTTCTTCGGGGAAAGGGATCTCACCCGCTCACCGTCGGCTGCGGATGCCGCCAAGAGGGCCTTCTCCATGGCGGGGTTGACCGATCCCGCGCGCGAGATAGACTTCGCCGAGATCAGCGCCCTCTACGCCCATGAGGAACCGCTTCTGGCCGAGTCCATGGGCCTGCTCCCCGAGGGGGAGGCGGAGAAGGCATACCGCGCTGGCGACACCCGGCCGGGTGGTTCCCTGCCCATCAACCCCTCCGGCGGCTCATTGGGTGCCCACGCCCCCTGCGTGGGAGGCCTGATGCGCCTGTGCGAAGCGGTCCTGCAGCTCAGGGGGGAAGCGGGAGACCTACAGCTGGATGGGGCGAGAACGGCGCTGGTGCACGGCCAGGACGGGATTTGCGCCCAGCAGAATGGCGTGGTCATCCTGGGAGTCTGAGGATAAGGAGGTGCTCTGGCCATGCGAAATGTGGGAATAGTGGGCGTGGGTTATTGCCCCCGCTTTGTGAGCAAGAGGACGGACGTGTGCATCCCCGAGATGGTCTCCGAGGCGGTGGAGGCGGCGTTCGCCGACTGCGGACTGGGGCCCGAGGACATCGACGCAGTAATTTTCGGGAACATGCATCCCTTCGAGGGGGTGAACATGCCCCACCTGTGGGCGGTGGAACACATGCGGGCCCTGGGCAAGCCGGTGATGCGTATAGCCACCGGCGGCACCACGGGAATGACCGCTTTTCACGCCGCTTATTATCACATCGTGTCCGGCCTGCATGACGTGGTGATGGTGGTCACCTTCGAGAAGCACTCCGAGGGCGACGCCCAGGTGGGCCTGTTGGGAATCATCACCCCGGAGGCGATGGCCATGATGATGGCGGGCATCGACCTCACCGGCGCCGGAGGTATGGGGGCCCAGGGGGGCGGAAGCGCCGGGGCCATCACCTACCAGGCGGTCTCCTGGATGCACAAATCCGGGGCCACCATCGACCATATCGACGCCATCGCTGCCATGGAGCGCCGCAACGCGGCCCGCAATCCCTATGCTCATTTGAAGGATCCCGAGGCCACGCCGGAGAAGATCGCCAAGACCCCCATGATCTCCTATCCGGTCCGCTTCGGCCACGTGTGTCCCACCACCGACGGGGCGACCGTCTGCATCCTGGCCAGCGAGGAGAGGGCGGCCAAGATAGCCGATAAGGTTGCCTGGGTATGGGGAGTGGCCAGCTGCGCCTCTGACCCCACCACCGGCAACCTGATCGAGGGCCTCATCACCGACCCGGCGGAACAGCGCCAGTGCGTCATCGCTGCCCAAGAGGCCTACAAGCGAGCCGGCATCGAGGATCCCAAGAAGGAGATCGACTACGTGGAGATATACAACGGCTTCGCCCATCAGACCCTCATGTACCTGGAGCTGGTGGGCATGTGCGAGGTGGGAGAGGCCCACAAGCTGCTGGAGAAGGGCGAGCTGGAGATCAGCGGTAGGCTTCCCGTGAATGCCTCTGGGGGCGTGGTGAGCACCAACGCCATCGGCACCTCGGCCCTGAACCGGGTCACCGAGTGCGCCCTGCAGATCATGGGGAAGGCGGGCGAGCGCCAGGTGGAGAAGGAGGTGCACAAGGCGCTGGCCCACGGTTGGGGAGGCCTTATGCAGTATGTGAGCATCACCATCCTGGCGGACAAGCCCAAGAAGCTCTGAGAGGAGGGAGGCCGTGATGGAGGAGACCAGGATAGTGCACGGGTATTGGGAGCTCTCCACCTTTAACTTCAACATAGAAGCCCGGGGCATTAACCTCATGCTGGAGGGATTCAAGGAGAAGAAGCTCAAGGGCATCAAGTGCCATCAGTGCGGGATGGTGTATCTCCCGGGACCCTTTTACTGCCGCAAGTGCCACGTAAATATCGACGAGCCGGTGGAGATAAGCGACCACGGCACGGTGCGCACCTACACCGTGCAGTATGCCGACATCCGCGGGGAGCCCATGCCGGAGCCCAGGGTATCGGCCATGGTCCAGTTCGACGGTTGTGACTCCTGGGTCATGGGAGTGGTGCAGTGCGACCCGAAGGACATCCACGTGGGGATGAGGGTGAAGATCAAGTGGAAGGAACAGACGGTGGGGAACATGCAGGACATGGAGGCCTTCGTCCCCGAGTGATTCGGGAAACAGCGGAACTAAAAGGGCGGGGCTTTTGCCCCGCCCTTTTTGACCGAGGCCCGCGGAGGCGACTCGCACGCACCATCCCCATGGAGGACGGAATCCCAGTACGCTTCTCAGACCATGCTCACGATCTCCTCCAAAGCCCTTATGAGGTAGTCCACCTCCTCCACGGTGTTGAGGAAACTGAAGCTCACCCGCACCGTGCCCTCCCGAAGGGTGCCGGCGGTGGCGTGGGCTAAGGGCGAGCAGTGCAATCCCGACCGCACGCAGATGCCATATCGTTCGTCCAGCAGGTAGGCCAGATCAGAGGAGGATATACCCTCCAGGTTGAAGGACACCACCCCTATCCTGTGTTCCCAAGTGCGGGGGCCGTATATCCTGACCTTTTCCAAGGATTCCAGGCCATCGAGGAGCCTTTCAGTGAGGATCTTATCGTGCTCCCGGATGCGCTCCACTCCCCAGTGGGACACGAAGTCCACCCCTGCCCGCAGGCCCGCCAGTCCCCAGGCGTTGAGGGTGCCGCTCTCGTAGCGGTCAGGAAGGAAACCCGGCTGTTCGGCGCTCTCGGAAAGGCTTCCCGTCCCCCCGTAGGTCAGGGGTTCCACCTCCCAACCTGGGGCTATGTACAACCCCCCCGTGCCCTGAGGGCCGAACAGCTCTTTATGGCCGGTGAAAGCCAGATATTGGATGCCTGCCTCCTCCACGTCGATGGGATAACGGCCGGCCGTCTGAGCCGCGTCCACCAGCAGGGCAATGTCGTGTTCGGAGGCGATGCGTGCGATCTCCCTCACCGGCAGCAGGGAACCGAGCACGTTGGAGGCGTGGGTACAGGCTATGAGTCGAGTATCGATCCTAATTAGCTTGGCCAGTTCATGGGGGTCGAGGGTCCCATCGGGGCCGCACTCAGCTATGGAGTAGTCAGCTCCCATGCATCTCAACGCCCTGACCGGCCTCCATACCGAGTTGTGTTCCACCGAGGTTATGATCACGTGGCCACCTCGGCGAAGCCTTCCCAGCAGGACTAGGTTGAGGGCCTCGGTGGCGTTCTTGGTGAAGACTATCCGGGAAGGGTCGCTCACCCCCAACAGAGCGGCCAGGGATTCCCGACAGCGCAGCACCTCCCTTCCCGCCTCCAGCGCCTTTTCGTGCCCGCTCCTTCCAGGATTTCCCCCCACTTCCCTCGCAAAACGGTCCATGGCCCGGTAGACGCCCTCCGGCTTGGGCCAGGTGGTGGCGGCGTTATCGAGATAGACCTTGCGCTTGTCGTCGCGCTGCATTCGGGCCACCCCTTTATTGGAGACGCTGGACGCCCTGGTTACCAGCTCGTCTTGACCCTTCAATGAGTCATTTTCGGACATATGTCGCGTCTTGGCAAAAGGTTATCTGATCGGAGGAATTTGGAAACTGATCTTCCCGTTATTTATCGAGTCTCGGGATCTTCCCCGGGCCAATAGAGCCCCTCAACTTGGCTCGGAGACGGCTGCTGTCACGAGTTTCCACGGGTCCGGGACGGAGACGTCCCCTCCCCATATGGGCAAATGGTGGGGATTGGGACTTCAGGTGAGCGAGCGAGGGGACGATTTAGAAGGTGACGGGAGCGCGCAAAAGGGATGGGAAGAGCATTGGAAGAGAAAAGCGTGTTAATGACCCTATCGGGCAGTAGGCTCACGGTCTTGTTCTTGTGCCTGCTCACCTTGGCCATCTCCTTGCCGGGGCCGTCCTCGCGGGCTTTCGGTAACGCCACGGCCTCCCTCTCGGATACTGGGGATCTCCCCGCAGACCTCAAGGAAGCCATAGGACATTCCGTTTCCAGGGGCTACATGATGGCCGAGCCTGACGGCAGGTTCCGCCCGGGGGAAGCCGCCTCCCGAGCGGAATGTGCCCGGGCGCTGGTATCCGTCTTCGGCTTTGGCGGTGATCCTATTGATCCCTTGATCTGTTTCCCCGACCTCGGAAAGGATCATCCGGCCTACCGTTGGGCCAATCTGGCGGTGCGGCACGGGCTGATGCGACCTCGACCCAACGGGAGGTTCGCAGCGGAGGAGCCCGTGGCGTTGGAAGAAGTGGCCCTCGGGGTTTGCCGCGGACTCAATCTCGAAGCGCAGGCCCAACACCTTCAAGAACTTTTAGGGCCAGGTTGTCCCCATGCCGGTGCCCTGGTGACCTTTTTGAACCTGAGATTGAAGTATTCCGGGAGCCGGGTGTGGCCGGGCAATCCCTATCCCCGGGCGGAGTTGGCCTACACCCTTTGGAGGCTGGACAGGCTGGAGAGGTGGCGCCTAGGCTACGTGCGGGATACTTTCACCTCCGATCGATGTGCAGTGCCTGCCATGGGCACCGAGCAGCGCAGGGCCATCACCTATGCGGGCGAGCGCATAGGCTGTCCTTACGTTTACGGGGGGGAGAGGGAGTCAGAGGGCGGGTTCGATTGCTCCGGGCTGGTCTACAACGTGCTCTGCCTGCGCATGGGATATCCCATGAAGCGAGTGGCAGACGACCAGGCGCGGGACGAGCGTTATCTAAAGGTGACCAGGGAGTCCCTGAGGCCGGGGGATGTCGTCTTCTTCTTCTCCAGTACCGGTAACGGGATGAGCGGTTACGTGAACCACGCCGGGCTTTACATCGGCAACGGCCTCTTCATCCACTCCACCGGTTCAAACTCTGGGGTCAGCGTGGACTGTCTGGATACCAGCGGATACTGGGGGAGCCACTTCGCCTGGGGAAGGAGGGTGATCGGCGGACCTTACCATGACCGTTTTGATACCTGGCTTTTGATGTTCAACCCCCATCCCCATCCCGTCCAGGTGAGCGTTGATTACCTTCGTCCTTCCGAACCCCCTGTGGCCAAGACCTATCAGGTTCCGCCCCTTTCGAGGTACACCGTCTCCGTGGACTCGCTCCTCAGTTGGGACGAAGTGTCCATGGTGGTCCGAGCCGAGGGAGGCGTGGTGGCGGAGCGGGCCGAATATTTCAACTACCAAGGATGGGCCGACGACGGACACGTCTCCACCGGAGGTCTCCCATCCCTTTGCGGTCATTTCGCCGAAGGCTACACCGGCGAGGGCTTTCACACCTGGCTGCTCATGGCCAACCCCGAGGAGAGGAGGGCGGAGGTAGAGGTGACCTTCCTCAGGGAGGGAAGGCCTCCCCTGGTGCAGCATTACTCCATCCCTCCGCGGTCCCGTCATACAGTTTTCGTGAACGGTGTGCCGGGTATCTCGGAAGAGAGCGTGGGGATGAGTTACCGATCCCTCAACGGCGTGAGGGTGGTGGCCGAAAGGGCTGTCTATTTCCGCTACCGGGGGAAGCAAAGAGGAGGTCACTGCAGCCAGGCGGTGACAGAACCCGCCGCTGAGCTCTACTTCGCCGAGGGCTATACGGGCGGGGGCTTCGACACCTGGCTCCTGTTGGCCAATCCTAACCCAGAAGAAGCCCGGATAACCGTTCGTTATCTCCTCCCGGGAGGGGGGTTGGTGGAAGACCGGAGAGTAGTCCCCGCCTTCTCCCGGCTTACCTTGAACGCAAAAGAGAAGGTGCCAGGGGCTTCCTTCGGCGTCCACCTGGTGTCGGAAAACGGGGTGGGGATAGTGGCCGAACGGGCCATGTATTTCCAGTATCGGGGAAAGGTGGACGGGGGACACTGCTCCCCTGCGGTCGCATCGCCGGGAAGGGAGTGGTACATGGCGGAGGGATACACGGGAGGGGAATTCGAGACTTGGGTCCTCCTGTCCAATCCCAACCCCGAGAGCAATCCGGTGGAAGTGGTCTTTTACCGGGAGGATGGTTCACGGGTGGTGAGAAAATTGGTGCTCGCTCCCTTATCCCGGGAGACCCTGGAAGTCAAGAGGATCGGCGGCCTGGAGAGCTGTTCCTTCGCCATATACGCCAAAGGCAAGCTGCCCTTCTTCGCCGAAAGGTCCTCTTATTTCGTCTACCGGGGATGGAAGGGGGGAAGTAACGCCCAGGCGACGCCCCAACCCATGGAGGTGATCTACTTCGCCGAGGGCTATACGGGCGGTTGATGGGACAGGAAGGGATCCCCTGACTCACCGGGTCGGATGTCATCCATGAGATCAGTCCCTTAGGGCAGAGAGGGCGGCGCCGTAAGCCCCCACCAATTGGGGCTCGGGAGGCACCAAGACCGGCAGGCCCAACCTCTCTTCCAGCAACTCCCTGAGGCAGGGGTTCAGGGCTACCCCCCCCGCGAAGACCACTTCTTCCCGAACCCCTACTCTCCGGAGCAAGGAGAGACAGCGGTCGCAGATGGCCTCGTGAAGGCCGCGGGCGATGAGGGGGAGGGGTGTACCCTGGGCTATCAAGCTGGTCACCTCCGATTCGGCGAACACCGCGCACATGCTGGAGATCTTCACCGATCCCCCCGCCCCCAGGGCCAGACGCGCCATATCCTCCAAGCCCAGCTTCATGGCCCCGGCCATGACCTCCAGGAACTTTCCCGTCCCGGCGGCGCATCGGTCGTTCATCTGGAACTCCACTACCCTTCCGGAATCGTCCACCGATATGGCCTTGGTATCCTGACCGCCGATGTCCAGGATGGTGCGGCAGCCAGGGAAGACGCGGTGGCACCCCAAGGCAAAGGCGGTGATCTCCGTGATGACCCGGTGAGCGAAGTGGGCCTGGGCCAGGTGCCGGCCGTAGCCGGTGGCCACCAGCAAGTCCACTTCTATCCCGTTCAGGATTTTCTGGCATTGGGATAGGGGGTCAAAGGTGGTCTCCACCAGGTCCCGGTGCACCACGTCACCGTCATCCAGCACCACCAGGCCAATGGTCCTCGACCCTATGTCCAATCCTGCCACCCTCATGACCGCCTCCTCAGCCCTCGTCTGCCGAACCGCGAGTTCTCGAGTGCCGCTACGACGTCGAGCTTCCCTAGTTTTCCACGAACCTTTGGAGAAGGGAATGTATTTGCACCAGGGTTTGTTGTCACGACGTCATGCCTCCCTCGCTTTCCATGAACCGGGAGTAGTAGGGCACCATCTCCCGGAAGCCCGTCCCCTCCCGGCGCAGCGCCTGCTCGGCTGCCTTGGCCCAGTGGGAGGGAACCCTCAAGGATATACCGCAGTGAAGAGAGAACTCCCTGGGCGTGTTCACCACCGAGAACGGGATTTCCGCTCTCCTCAACGCCCCCTCTGCCCTCAATGCCTGGTGTGGGGAGTCGAAGAGGAAGAGACAGCAGTTAGTGTTCCTCGATCCCTCCCCGAAATGCCGCGGGATCTCGCCCCCCTTCTTCATGACCTTCGCCCCCGAGATTGCCGACCTCCTCGTGACCTGTTGGCTCTCCGTCGCCAAATCGCCTTCCTCATGACCTTCCCCCTGCGATTACCGGTTCTGCATGACATAAATGATTATTCCAGAAAATGGTCCTCTGGGAGAGGGCGATGCACAACCGAGCCCGGCGACCCCGAAGGAGCAAAAGCTGCTTCCCCGGACCGCCGGGAGGCCTTCAGGGAGTACCTGACCCCGTTTCCCGGAAGGGCCGTCGTTAGGGGGAGGGAAACCCTCATAACATAAGGGACTGACCTGAGGGCCCCAGTAATACGCTGGAACTCCCCCGTGCCTGACCCTCGGCAGGGCTCGTCGTGGCGGGTCTGTCAGCACGGGGACCGCGTTTAGCAGCTCCTTGGTGAGGAGATAAAAGAGTAAAATGTGTCGTCGCTTGCCGATTTTATCGTGGACGCGTGGCGAGAAAGAGAGGGGGGTGCCTTTAAGTGGGTAACAGGAGCAGCGGCAAGGAGTTCGGGAGAATACGCCTCTTCAACGCCGTCATGGCCGTCCTGCACAGTTTGCAGGGCCTGCTCATGCTCCTATTGAGCAACGATTATTCGCTTCCTGTGACCACCACCTTCCTGAGGGGAGGGGGGCCTCTGGATCAGCCTCGCATGCCCGAGGTCTTGGCCCGTTTGCGCATAGGACCGCTGGTGGCGGCCTTCCTCTTCATGAGCGCCCTTGCCCACCTGATATTGGTCCTCCCGGGCGTTTTCCGTTGGTACACCAGCAACTTGTCTCGAGGCATGAACCCCGCCCGCTGGATGGAGTATTCCCTCAGCGCCAGCCTCATGATCGTGCTCATCGCCATGCTCTCGGGCGTGTTCGATCTGGGCGCTCTTTTGCTCATCTTCTTTTTGAACGCCAGCATGATCCTTTTCGGCTGGCTCATGGAAGCAATGAACCAGTACACGGAGAAGGTGGACTGGCTCCCTTTTTACTTCGGCTGCCTGGCGGGTATCGTTCCTTGGGTGGTGGTGGCGATATACTTCTTCGGGGCCTTGGCCGACCCGCAGGCCCGAGTGCCCACCTTCGTATACTTCACCCTTCCCATACTCTTCGTGTTCTTCAACATCTTCGCTTTGAACATGGCGCTGCAGTACCGGAAGGTGGGCCCCTGGCGTGATTATCTCTTCGGGGAAAGGGTGTACATCCTCTTGAGCCTTCTCTCCAAATCATTTTTGGCTTGGATGGTCTTCGGGGGCACCCTGCGAGGAAGGTAGTGCTTCGGAAGGCGGTTTACCGGGTGCGCTCCCGAGGGCCTGGCTTGAAGGGCAGAAAGGGGCGCGCTGACCGCAGGCATGGGAGGTCAGTTCGGCCGGGCGGGCGCCCATGGGGCAACCGTTCGGCTTGGGGTGGCCATGAATATCCCTTTAAAAGTTCCCTTAAAAGGCGCCTTTACTTAACCTGACGTTTTTCGGATGAACTCCGGGCAACGCCTGATTATTAACTCCCGGTCGTGGTCCAAGGTGGCCACGTGATACGAGTTCTCCAGCCAGACCAGCTCTTTTTCTCGCGACGAGACCCGGTCCAGGATCAGGGGCCCGTTGGAGGGAGGGACCACGTGATCCTGTTTGGACACGAAAACCAGGATCGGGGCGGTCACCTGGTTTAGACGGGCTTTCACCATCCGAGTGAGCTTCAACAACTCGTGGGCCGCCCTCACCGGCACCCGCTCATAGCAGAGTTCTTTCTGGGAAGGGTCCTTTATGTCGCTGCCCACTCCAGGGACCGTCTTGAGGATGTACTTCACCACCGGGGTGAGGAGGAGCAAGGGGTTCTTCATGTCTACCGCGGCGTTGATGGGCATCAAGCCCGCTACCTCCTGGGGGTAGCGCTCACCCAAGTAGAGGGCGAGGGTGCCTCCCATGGAAAGGCCGGTGACGTACACCCGAGAACACCTTTCCTGCAACGCCTTGAAGCCCCTTTCCGCCTCACCGGTCCATTCTTCCCACGACCTCTTAGCGAGGTCCTCGATGTCCGTTCCATGACCGGGCAGGCGAGGGCCCAGCACGGTGAACCCTTCCTTGGCCAGCCCTTCCCCCAGTGGCCGAACGCTCTGGGTGGTACCGGTGAAACCATGGAGGACCAGTACCCCCGTCTTTCCTCCGTCGAAAAAGAAAGGTTCAGCTCCCCTCATCACCTTGGGTGACATCAGTCCACCCCCTTTCCGTTCCGCGGTGATGGCCCGTAAAACCTCCTCAGTCACGACGCTTGGGCACCTGGGTTTGCCCTGATATGGCACCCTCGGTCGGGGTCTTTTTGGCTATGATCGGAAGCGGAAGCCGCTCGCCTGCCGGAAGGTCCTGTGGTTCAGCAACCCTCCTCCAGCCAGTTCAGGCAGCGCTCCACCGCTTTTTTCCAGCCCTTTTTCAGGGCGGCCATCTCCCTTATTTTCTCCGTACGAGGCAAGAACCTTCTTTCTTCCTCCCAGGTGGAGGAGATCTCCTCCAGGTCCTTCCAGTACCCCACCGCCAGCCCTGCCAAAAGGGCCGCCCCCAAAGAGGTGGTCTCTTTCACCACCGGACGGACCACTGGCACTCCCAGCAGGTCAGCCTGATATTCCAGCAGCAGATCCATGACGCTGGCCCCTCCGTCCACCCTGAGCTCCCTTATGGGGATCCCGGTCTCCTCCACCATCAGTTGGATGATGTCGTCGGTCTGCAAGGCCATGGACTCGATGACCGCTCGCGCAATATGAGCCCTGCCCGTTCCTCGGGTCATCCCTATCATCAGTGCCCTGGCGGACGGATCCCAATAGGGGGCCCCCAGTCCCACGAAGGCCGGGACGAAGAAAACCCCCTCACTGCTTTCCACGCTCCTGGCCATGGGCTCTACCTCCTGGGCCTCGCCGATGATTCCCAGGCCATCCCTGAGCCAGTTGATGGCCGCGCCGGTGACGAATATGGAGCCCTCCAGGGCATAGGTGGTCCGTCCACCTATGCTCCAGGCCACCGTGGTGAGGAGGCCCCGCTTTGACAGGGTGGGGCTTTCTCCAGTGTTCATGAGCACGAAGCTGCCCGTACCGTAGGTGTTCTTGGTCATGCCGGGATGGAAGCAGGCTTGACCGAACAGGGCCGCCTGCTGGTCGCCGGCGATGCCCGATATCGGGGCCCCTATCCCCAAAAAGGAGTCGGGGTCGGCATGTCCGAAGACGCCGCTGGAATCCCTCACCTGCGGGAGCATGGAGAGGGGAACCCCTAAGATGTCCGCCAACTCCGCGTCCCAGGCTAGCTGGTGGATGTTGAACAGGAGAGTGCGGCTGGCATTGGAAGCGTCGGTAGCGTGTAACCTTCCCCCGGTCATGCGGAAGAGGAGCCAAGAGTCCACCGTGCCGAAGGCGAGCTCCCCCGCCTCCGCCCTCTTGGCGATATCGGGCTCGTTCTCCATCACCCAGGACAGTTTGGTGCCTGAGAAATAGGGGTCGAGCAATAAACCGGTTCTCTGGCGGAAGGTATCCTGGTGGCCGAGTTCCTTGAGTTTGCGGCATATGTCTGCGCTGCGCCGGCACTGCCATACTATGGCTCGCCTCACCGGCCTTGCGGTTTCCCGGTCCCAGATTATCGAGGTCTCCCTCTGATTGGTGATTCCCACCGCCGCTACCTGACCAGGGTCTATGTTCCCCGTTTCCAGGACCTCGCGCACGCCCTCGAGGGTCACCTCCCATATCTCCTCGGGATCATGTTCCACCCAGCCGGGCCGGGGATAATACTGGGGGAACTCGCGGTTGGCGATGGCAATGGGCTTTTGGTCCCTGCCGTAGGCCACCACCTTGGTGCCGGTGGTCCCCTGGTCGATGGCCAGCACGTACATCCCCTCACCCCCTCACTGGTTTCAGGTCTCCTCGACTTCCGTCCCCCCAGGTGCGGATCCCTCCTCTTTCTGGGAGATTTGGGGGCGCAGGTCCACTATCCTCCGTTCCCTGCCCGCCCTCTCCAAGCCCAGGCGATCCAGCAGGCGGTTCAGCCCCATGAAGACCACTTTGGAAGGGGTAATTTCCACTTCTTTCTGGAGCAGGTCCACGAGTTCCTTTTCTAAATGCTTCTTCATGATCCCCTCCACAGGGGTGACGTAGAGGATTATCTCGTCGAGGTCGTAGGGGTCGTCGTTGCGCTTCCTGATCTCCAACTGCCACTCCAGCACGTCCTTGTGGCCCGAGAGCAGGGGATAGAAGGCGTTGAGATCCACCAGGGTACCTTTCAGTTTGGTAAGCTGGAATTCCTTGTATTCCGAAGCCCGGGTGATGGTGATGCCCAAGCGGGGCAGGCTCCTGCCGCAGTATGGGCAAGGTTCGTAACTTATCCCCTCCCGGACCAGGTCACCGGTGCGGAAGCGCAGCAGGACGCTCCCGCGCCAGTCCAAAGAGGAGTAGACTACCTCACCGCTTTCTCCCTCGTCTACCCTGTCGCCTGTCTCGGGGTCGATGATCTCCACGACCTCCATATCGGGGAATAAGTGGTAACCGGAGCTTTTCTCCTTCGACAGTGCGGAAGGACGGCACTCGCTCCAGGCCACCCTTCCCTCGGTGAAGCCGTAGGTGGCCATCACCGCCGCTCCCTCCGCCCCCACCCTTTTCAGGAGGTATTGGATCTTGTCCTTCAATCCCTCGGGGAGTGCGTCGCCTCCCAACATCACGGTGTGGAGGCGAGAGAGGTCTCTTCCCTCCTCCGCCGCCCTTCTCAGCAGGTGGTAAGCATAGGAAGGGGTGGCGGTGAGCACGTTGCCTCTCAACTTTTCCAGGGCATCGAGGATGCGCTCCGTGCCCAATATCCTTCCTCCGCCGGTGTGCAGGGCAGGCATCCCCGCCGCCTCGGCGGCGAAATATGTCATCCAAAACGCCAGATGAGGGGCGAAGGGAAAGGCGTTTATGAGTACGTCCTCCCTTTTCAGTTCCGCCAGTTCGAAGAGTCGGCGTCCGGCTTCCCTGACCCGAGCGAGGTCGTGACGGGTGTAGAAGATGGGGGTGGGAAGGGCGGTCCTGCCGATGGTGAAGTGGGTGTGCACCGGCAGATACTCTTCCTGGAGCAGCTGAGTGTAACCCTTCCTGCCCCGGGTGGCCCGCAACCAGGCGTGTTTCATCCTAATGGCAGGAGAGATCCCCTTGAACTTCTCGGGATCGGGCTGGAGAAGGAGGGAAAGGGGCAACTCCGGATTGTCGGGGAGGGGGGCTATGTCCGCCTTAGTGGTGAAGGGTATGCAATCTATCTCTTCCAGTCGACTGATGTGCCTCGGCTTCAGCCTTTGGTGTTTGAACAGTCTCCGGTAGAAAGGGCTGAAAGGATAAACCTGCTCCCTCAGGTAGCGAAGAAACCTTTGCTCCTGGGCCAGACGGTAGAGTCGATAAGGCATCCGATCCCATAAGGTTTTACTCATGGCTCCCCTCCCCTAAACCAGCTCGATCTCACTTTTGACAAACGAGAGTCGGAGCAGAGTGGTGCGTCTTTCGCTCTCATGCCCCGACTGTGGCTGATCAAGCCCTTCACTCGCCCTCGATACTACCATGAATGGAGGCATGTCCGCCAAAAGATTGAGGCGGCTCATCGGGGGAGGTTTCGTCGGGAGCGATCTCGACCACGGGATTTACGGATATTTGTCCAAGCCGGAATCGTGAAAGAAAGGGCGCGCCCGATGGCGCGCCCTTTTTCGATCAGGCCCCTTTCGGGGCCTGATTCAGCAGCCCTCCGAACAATGGGCCACCCTGGGGACCATGAACCTGTACCTCATACCTGCCTCCTTTCTGTTTCCCCGCCTCGGTGGAGGCGGATCTGCCGACCCTGCGGGGATCATATAGGTCGCATGAACCTCACCCATGCACCCGGTAAGCGATTCGGCATTCTCCCACAGGACCGGGCTTGGTTACCTGGGAGAGGGACGCGTTCCTTCCCGCCACCCTCCTTATGGAGAAAAGCCCGGTGGGTATGATAGGACACATGGTGGGGGAGCCTTCCTTCCTCAGCTCCTCGTTGCCGAAACAGATGTGGCATCCCTGGACTTCCACCGCTATCTCGTCTTCGGAAACTTCCACCTTTACATCTTTGCAGAAATTCAGCTCATCCCGAAGATATCTCTCGTATGCAGCAGCGAAATCGCCCAGATCACCCACCTCGCCCGCCTTGCCACGGAATTCTTCGGCCCATAAGGATCCTATCCTGGACTTCATGTTCTCCAGCCGGTCGCCCAGGACCTTCACCACCGCGTGATGGTATCTTTTGATGAATTCCCTTTCCCTTTCGGACATTTTCCCCACTTCCCTTCAGCTTAACGGATTGACATGGATTCTGCCCTGATATATACGTCCTGCGGACGGATTAGGGGCAAAGTGCTCGTCATCGCCTTGCCCACGACTCCCATGACACTTCGTTCTCTCCCCGTCAGACCATCTTCACCGCGAAAAGGTCACAAGCGTGAGAGCATTCACCGCAACGGCGGCACCTCTCCCAGTCGATGAAGACATCATGGGCTTTGCCTTCTCCGCCCTTTTCCCGCACCGTGAAGGCTCCATGGGGACAGTGCTTGGCAGCCTTACATGATTTCCCCACCGATTCCACGTCGCACCTCAGCCGATCCACCCACGGCATCTTGTTCCTCAAAGTAACCACCTCCGATACCCATAGGGGTATTGTATGGAACAAATCCCGTGTGGGGGATGAGATGGATCAGCGTCCGTAATAGGATCCCCTGAGGGTGAAGAGAACCCCTTGGAGGTGAAAGAGGCGCTTTCTGCCCGCAAATCGCGCGATCCCTTGGGTAGAGTGGTTTATTTTCCCCCAAATGTGGTAAATTAGAAAATAGAAAGCTCCCGAGGTAAAGCGAGATTGCGGGGATCTCCGCTCAGTTGGGAAAGAAGAGGCTTTACTCGGGAGCTTTTCCCCGTGGGGCGCGAAAGGCCCGATCGTCGACTAATCCATGGACTTGGTCGTGCCCTCTGTCCTTCCCCGAGCCGCGGGCAAGCGATTACCTGCGAGAACGTCGAGGCATTTCGGGAGGAAAAGCGAAAGAGGACGTCGAAGACCATAGACGGCGGGATAGAACCTTTCTTTGATCATATCGCCGGTGAACAACAGGTTGGAGATGGATCTCTCATGGAAGGGATGAATGCCCTTTTCGCTTCCCTGCTTCTGGACGAGCAGGCGAGGGTGATCGACGGAAATCGAGATGCAGAGGTTCTCCTGGGTTGTCCTCTGGAAGAGGCTCGAAAAATACCCCTGGAGAAGTTGAACTCTTCTTTGTTCCAGATACTCAAGGACCTCTTGGATAAGGCCCGCAGGGGAAAGGGGGTTGAAAACTACTCCTTCGCCTACAAACTTGGGAGAAGGCTGACGCGGCTCATGGCTTCCGTCACCCCATATCCCCTGGAGGCCTTGGGTTCGGTGGGCACTTTGGTGACCATCAAAGGGGAGGCGGCAGTACGGCGTCCCGCGTCAGCGGTTGAGGAAAGGATACAGCAAGAGAAGGGAGATTCGGGAGACTTCAAGAGTTTCCTGCAAATTCTCCCCGAACCCGCTTTCCTCCTGGACGAGGAGGGAAATTTCCTCTTCGCAAATCAGGCGCTGTGCCGATTGATTGGACACTCCCCCGAGGATATCCTGGGACGCCCCCTTTCGTTCTTGCTGGGCAGGGATCATCCTCCGGGAACCCAGGAAAAGCTCCTCGAAGCCTCCTTGCTTGCACCTTGGAGGGGAGAGCTCCAGTTGCAAGGGCAAGGTGGCCGCACGTTCTTGCGAGCCACCTGTTCCCTGATCCCGATGGGAGAAGATGGCGGGAGATGTTTTCTGTTCCTGGCTTGGGATTGCGGTGACGAGGTGAGAATACGCCGGGAGCGGGAAGGGGAGATCAAGAAGCTCTGGGGCAGACTCGACGCCACGGGCCTCGGAATAGTGGCCTTCACACCCGATCGGCGCATCACCGCCTTCAGCGTGGGAGCCGAGGAGGCCTTGGGTGTCGGCAGGGAAGTGGCCATCGGATCCTTGCTGGAGGAAATCCTCCCCCTTGACCTCAAGGTCATGAGGGAGGTCTTAGAGGCAGTGGCACAAGAAGGAGAGGCAGCCTTCTCCATGACCTTGAAAGGCAAAAGGGAAGGCAAGGACATTCATTATGAGTGCAGGGCGAGGAAAGTGGAAGGAGGGGATCCCAAGGCGCCGGAGACGGTGATACTTTTGGCTCCCACCGAAAAGACGAATGAACCCTCGGAGGAGGAGCTCTGGGTCAGGAAATGGTGGGAGGAAAGATTCTACTCCCTCTGCCTGGAGAGCATGCTCCAGGGGAGTGACGAGGAGGTTTTCTGGTCGGGCGCGCTGCGTCTCTTCGAAGGCGAGAAGATGGCGGAAGGAGGCGCTGTCTTAGTGGTCGAGGGCGGTGGCCTCCGGCTGTCAGCGGCATTCGGCCTCGATTTGAGGGAACGTGAGAGGCTGGCTGGACTTCGTCCCCGGGGCGACTCCCTAAACCTGTGGACCTTCTCGCCTTTCCTCGAGATAAGTTTCCAAGGAGGGATCCCGAGACGGGGGTGGGACGAGGCCAAGACTTACTTCGAGGATCCAGAATGTCTTTCCCGGCTGGCGGGGGAGAGGAGATGGAAGAGCGTGGCCGTGTTCCCCGTGGGGAGAAAGGAGGTGGTCGCCCTCCTCGTTTTAGGAGGCTTGCATTGGAGGCACTCCGACGTCTTGTGCGCGGTGGAAGCCATGCTGGAGGGCTGGAACAGGGCTCGTGCCCTGCGGTCAGCTGGAGCCGCCTACCAGGGGAAATCGGCCAAGCAGGGTGGAGTCGCCAAGGCTGCTGGTAGGCGGGAAACGCACGGGCTTACCAAGGGATTTGAGGTCGATCAGGGCCTAACCCTTCTTCCCACCGAGGAGGATGCTGCTTCCGAGGAAAACACCGGAAAAGACCCCTCGAGTCCGTCGAGCGCGGGGGAGTTTCGAGGGGAACTGCTACTCAAGGCCAGGGAGGCCAAAGGCCAGGATTCCGCAGAGGAGATCCCGCTTTGGAGCAAGAGGTTCCCGTCAAGATCAGGGGGGCTTCTGGACTTGAATGACTTCGCAAAAAGGCTGAGGAGGCGCATGCAGGAGATTCACGGCAACGTCCTGCTCTTCGAGGTGGAGGAGGACCTACCCCGCGTTTATCTCGACGAGGGAACATTGGAGAATCTGTTATTGAGTTTGGTGGGAGACGCCGTGGAGGCGTCACCATCGGGCAGTCCGGTGGTCTTCGGGGTGGAGAGGTGGGGAGACGAGATACTGTTTCGAGTGGAAGATCAAGGTATGCCCCCTTTCCCAGGAACAGATGGGGAAGGAGGAGCCCTGCAGCCCACCCCATCCGCCGGCGAGCGGGGGGGCGAGCCGCAGTCGGTTCCAAAGAACAGGGAGTCCAGGCTGAAGCAATATGAGGAATTGGCGAGAAGGGTCAGGGGATCCCTTACCTGGAAGAGCACTCCGGGAGAGGGCAACGTGGTATATCTGCGGGTGGGCATAATTCCTTTCCTGGGTCGGGCAGAGGCCTGACCTGCCGGTGACGACACCCCTTTGCCGTTTAAATCGCGGCTGTGCCGGTGGTCAGCGGACCCGAGGCGCAGAGCTCGTCCGTTGCAAGGAGGTAGGAAAAACGCCTTTCCGAGAGGAAAGGCCTGGTGTTGCCTTTCCTGATGGTTCCCTTTCCTGATGAGCGGCATCCACGAAGTTCTTTCACGGCCGTGGGTCATGTTGAGCTGAGGCCTCGAAGATTTACTGCCGCCACGCGTTCCCACCTTGGATTGGGTCCGTATTTCCCGTGGCACGACCTCCCTAGTCCTGCCTTCCTCATGCCCCCGAAGGCAATGGCCGGATAGCCGTGGTCCAAGGCCGGATGGTTGTCGCCTTTCTTGGGGACGAGGCAGCAGGTTGACGGAAATAGTCAGGGACTTTACGATAAGACTGACCGGTTGGTCTAATCACGCCTCGGGGGAATGCGAAAGAGTCTGGGGCTGCGGCGCAACCCGTCCAAGGACGAAAGGGAAAAGACCTTGAAGGAGGCGGCGCTCAAGGTCTTTTCCCAAAAGGGCTACCATAGGGCCACCATGTCCGAGATAGCCCTAGAGGCAGGCTACGGCAAAGGAACCCTCTACTGGTATTGGAGGTCCAAGGAAGACCTCTATTTCTCCCTCATAGAGGACATGCACCGGGAGTTCCTCCGGGTAGTGGAGGAATGCGTTGTCGGGGATGAGCCCGCCTTTTGCAAGCTTGAAAAAATGGGCCATCAGGTGGTGGACCTCTATTACAGGCTGCGCGATTACTGCAAACTCTCCTGGAAGATGAGGGCTGAGGAATTGGAGACCTTTTCCCCTCAATACGTGGAGAGGCTCCGGGACTACATAAAAAGGACCAAGGAGGCCCTCGCCACCATCATGAGGCAGGGGGTCGAGGAGGGACTCTTCCCACCCCATGACCCCTATTACCTCGCCTGCATTCTCATGGGGCTCATCGAGGGCCTGGAGATCCAGTGGCTGGAGGATTCCCAGGCCTTTGACCTGCGCAAGGGCATGCAAATAATTCTCGATTTCTTCGGAAAGCACTTGATCCCCGCCGCGGAATGTCTCCCGCGGGAGGACAAAATGGGCATCATCGGCGAGGAGGTGGATCCATGAAGACCCTGGCGGTACTGGGAGGGTGCGGCGCAGTGGGCGGCACCGCGGTGAGGGTGCTGGCCACCACCCGGTATTTCGACCAAATTTACATAGCCGACCGGGAGGTGGAGGAGGCCCGCAGGATGGCAGAGGAACTGGGAAAGGAACGCTTCGAGGCCTATGCCTTGGACGCGGATGACCCACAAAGCGTGAGGGGGATCATGGGCAGGGCAGACTTGGTCCTCAACTGCGTGGGTCCCTTCTATCACTACGGGCCGATCCTGCTGAGGGCGGCCATCGACATGGGAGTCGACTACGTGGACATATGCGATGACATGGACGCCACCGCCGAGATGCTGGAGCTCGACGGGGAGGCTAAGGCAAAGGGCGTTTCGGCTCTGGTGGGTATGGGGAGCTCGCCGGGCATGGCCAACCTGTTGGTTCGCTTCTGTGCCGAGCGCATGTTGGACCAGGTGGATTCGGTGGACATCTATCATGCCCACGGCGGCGAGCCGGTGGAGGGACCGGCGGTGATAAAACACCGCTTCCATTCCATGGAGATAGATATCCCGGTTTTCTTGGACGGGGAATTCCGCACGGTACGCCTGTTCGAGGATAGCGGGAGAGCCCTGGAAGAAGAGACCGAGTTCAAGAACATCGGCACATATCCCGTTTACGCCTATCCCCACCCGGAGACCATCACCCTTCCCAAGTACATCAAGGGGGTGAGGAGGGTCACCAATTTGGGACTGGTCCTCCCCGTCGCCTACGCGGAGCTCATAAAGAGCATGGTGAGACTGGGGCTGACCTCGGACGAGCCCCTGGATGTGCAGGGCCAAAAGGTCATTCCCCGGGAGTTCGCCGTCGCCTTCGTCCTCTCCCGAAGGCAGAAGCTGCTCGAAGAGGCGGGCATCACCGAGCCCATGGGATGCTTGAAAATCGTGGTGAAAGGGCTGAAGGACGGCGAGCCCCATACCTATGTCTTCTCCATGACTTCCAAGGGAATGGGTATGGGCGAGGGCACGGGAATACCGGCCGCCTTGGGTGCCATAGCCATGAGCGAGGGCATGATAGCCCTCAAGGGCGTCTTCCCTCCCGAAGCAGCTCTGGATCCCATGGACATGATAAGGCTAGCTGGAGAGGTCATCAGGTCCTCGGGCAAGGGCGAGTCTGTTCCCCTCTACATCGACCACATAGATCAGCACGGGAGGACGGAATCCCTGGATCTCAAGTTCTGACGAGGCGCCTTGACGACCGTGGAGGGAGTCGTGGGAGAAGGCAAGTTGATCCTCAGCTACGACGTGGGCACCGGAGGCGTTAAGGCCGCCCTGGTGGACCTTTCCGGGGAGGTGATAGCCAAAACCTTCCAGGCTTACCCCCTTCACCATCCCAAGCCGCACTGGGCGGAACAGGATCCGGAGGATTGGTGGAAGGCGGTCTGCGTCGCCACTGAGCAGCTCATGTCCCAAGCGGGGGTGGCGCCGGACAAGGTGGCGGGCCTGGGCTTTGCCTGCCAGATGATGGGATTGGTGGCGGTGAACCCAAAAGGCAGACCCCTCCGGCCGGCGGTCATATGGATGGATAACCGGGCCGAGGACCAGGCGAAGAGGCTGGTGAGGAAGATCGGTGGGCCCCGGGTGGCCATGCTTCTCGCCGGGGCCGTGCCATCGGGGAAGGACGTGGTGTGCAAGCTTCAATGGATGAGGGAGGAGGAGCCCCGGGTATTCCGGGAGACCCACAAATTCCTGGACGTCACCGGTTATCTCGTGTGTAGGGCCACAGGAGAGATGGTCATGGACCACACGGCCGGAGGGGTCACGGGGTTGCTCGATTCCAAAACCCGGGATTGGTCCCGTTTTCTGGCGAGGATACTCGGGGTTCCGCTAAGCAAGCTGCCGAAGTTGAAGGCCTGCACCGAGGTGGTGGGAGGTCTCAAGAGGGAAGCTGCCCTCGAGATGGGCTTGGTTCCCCGTTTGCCAGTGATCGCAGGCATGGGTGATGTGCCCGCCGCCGCCACCGGTTCGGGCGCCCTGGAAGATGGGGACGCTCATTATTATCTGGGGACCTCGGGGTGGTTGTGCGTGAGCGTCAGAAGGCCGGTGAACATCGGAAGGCACGGAATGGTTTCGGTGGTTTCGCCGGACCCGGAGATGTTCTTGCTCATAGGGGAGACGGAGACGGCCGGGGCATGCCTCAGGTGGTTCGCGGAACACCTCTCAAGGCCCGAGGAGAGGGAAGCCGCGGCTCAGAGGGGTGGGGAGATGGCCATTTTCGAGGTTCTGGACGAGGTGGCGGGAGAGGTGGAGCCAGGAGCCGGAAGACTGCTGTTCGCACCCTGGATGTTCGGGGAGAGGTCCCCCATCACCGATGTGTCGCTGCGCAGCGCCTTCGTGAACCTCTCACTGGAACACGGGAGGGAGCATCTACTCCGATCCATCTACGAAGGTGTGGCCTTCAACTGTCGTTGGCTCCTGGAGGTGGCTGAAAGGAAAGGTTACCCTTGCCGCACGTTGAGGGCCATAGGGGGAGGGGCTCGCAGCGACCTGTGGATGCAGATACTCTCCGACGTCACCGAGAGGACGGTGGAAGCGGTGAAGAACCCGCAGGAGGCGGGGGCCGTGGGATGTGCCTTGGCGGTGGCGGTGGGATTGGGAAGGCTGAGGAGGTATAGGGACATAAAGGGCACCGTTAGGTTGAGGAGGACCTTCAGGCCACGTCGGGAGTACTGCCGGGTATATGGGGAGATGTACGCGTCCTTCAAGTGTCTTTACGAGAGCATAAGGGGCATATGCCGGGAACTTAACGAGGGGGGGAAAGCCTGTGAGGTTTAGCTGAATAAAGAGGAAAGGAAGGCGGTTTTCGCGAGAAGGGGGTGATCATCGTGCTCCACTACGAGGCGCAGCCAAGGGGTCTGCCGGAGATCGTCTACGACGACGATTACATCGTGGCCACTTATTACACCGCGCTGCCCCGGGACCTGATCATGTACCACCTGGCGCCATTTCTGGCCATAGAACAGTCCACGGGGACCTGGACGCCGGTTCCAGGGGAGACGCCGGAGGTGAGGGCCAAGCATGTGGCCAAGGTCATAGGCATTTACGAGGTCCCCAATTTCGAGTTCGAGGTACCCAGGGACGTGGTGGAACGCACTTACGTGGTGCAGATAGCCTTCCCGTATCGCAACATAGAGAGCCAGATACCCATGCTCCTCACCGCGGTGGTGGGTAACATATCCTCCGGGGGCAAGATAAAGCTTCTGGACTTGAGCTTTCCCAAGAAGTACACCGACGGATTCCAGGGCCCCAAGTTCGGGATAGAAGGGATCAGGAAGATCCTGGGGGTGTACGACCGGCCGCTGTTGAACAACATGATCAAGCCCTGCACCGGGTATTCCTGTGAGTTGGGGGAAAAGTTGTTCTACGAGGCCGCCTTGGGGGGCTGTGACTGCGTCAAGGACGACGAACTTTTGGCGGACATGGAGTTCAACCGGGTAGTGGATCGGGTCAAGCGCTACATGGCCATGGAGAAGAAGGTCTATGAGGAGACCGGGGAACGGACCCTGTACACCGTTAATGTCTCCGGACCCATCCCGCACATGTTCGAGGTGGCAAAAAGGGCGGTGGATGCGGGGGCCAACGCCATCATGGTCAATTACTTGGCGGTGGGCTTTCCCGCCCTGCAGGCGTTGGCGGAGGACCCCGACATCAACGTCCCCATCCTGGCTCACATGGACTGCGCTGGCGCCCTATACGAGTCTCCCATCTCAGGGATCTCCTCCCACTTGGTGATGGCCAAACTGCCCAGGTTGGCGGGAGCCGACATCATCGTATTCCCGGCTCCCTACGGAAAAGCGCCCTATCTGAAGGACAGGTTCCTGGTCACCGCCGATACCATGCATTACCCCATGCACGGGATCAAACCCACCATGCCCATGCCCTCCGGGGGTATCACTCCCCAGGTGGTTCCCGTGTGCGTGGGGGACATAGGCTGGGACATAATGATCGGTTCCGGTGGGGGCATCCATGCCCACCCCATGGGGCCGGTGGCGGGGGCCAGGGCGTTCCGCCAGGCCATCGAAGCCACCATGAGGGGGATCCCGTTGGAGGAGTACGCCAAGGACCATCAGGAACTGGCGGTGGCCCTCGGGCTGTGGAGCGGGATCTTTAGGGAGACCACGGCGGAGACTGGGATCGAGGCCAAGGCCGAGCATTTGTGAGCCAAGGTCGAGGTCTGGTCCTGTTTTTTGCGAACCCAACCGTTTTGGGAAAAAACGGCCCCCCCTTGCCCTTGCCGTTTCCCAACCTTGGGCACGGTTTTACGTTGGTCGGGCAGGAAGGCCGCCTCAAGACGTGGAATTAGGATGGAGAGGCGGGAGGGTTAGTCGGAAGAACTAGTTCATCTGCCGATCGAGGAGGCTTGAGAATTGAGGTTTGACGTCGATCGTTCATCCGGTGCTTCCGGAGTGTTCAGGCGCGAGGGGGACAGGGTGCTCATCGATGCCCGTTCCCTCCATTACCGGGAGCTAAACGGCATGGTTCAGAAAGCATCTCGGGAGGGCGTGGGGGATATCGAGATCCACCGAGTTCGTGGGCATCCGTATATCGGCACGGGCTTGAGGGGCAAACTGAGAATAAGGGTATGGGGTGACGTGGGGGACGACCTGGGCGCGCTCATGGACGGCCCGGAAATCGAGGTGGAGGGCTCTGCCGCCAAGGACTTGGGTAACGGCATGAGGGGGGGAAGGATCGTGGTCCGGGGTTGGGCGGGAGAAGGGGCTGGGAAGGGCATGAAAGGGGGGCGCGTGTTCGTCGGAGGGGACGTGGGGCCCAGGGCAGCCCTTCACATGCAGGAGCTTTGGTATGGAAGTCCGGTCATGGTAGTGGGAGGGCGCGCCGGCGACCTGCTGGGGGAGTATATGGCAGGAGGAATGGTGATTGTTCTCAACCGAAACATGGAGGAGGGCGAGGGGTATCCCACTGGGATCGGGTACGGCATGTCCGGTGGGAGCATATATTTCCGCGGCCTCTTGCGGGCCGACCAGGTGGCGGAATCTGCCAGGATCGAGGTGGTGGAGGGGGAGGGTCTTTGGGAGATTGCCGACAATGTCCGCGAGTTCTGCCAAATCTTCGGTGGGGATCCCGAGATGCTCCTGGCGGGAAAATATTGCCGCATCTCCTCCGCCCGGATTTGACCTCAAAAGGCCTCACGGCACGTGATTGGGAACCCTTAGACACGGTAGCGCCCTTTCGGCGAGGCACTCGCTCCAATCGGGACCTTCACCCATAACCCCTCCGTAACCGGGATTTAACTTTTCCGAAAAAACCAAGTAACCATAGCCATCTACCATGGACGTGAGAGGCGAGTGGTCACGCACATAAGGGGCAAAGGTGAAAGGAGGAGAAAATGGCCAGCGAGAGAGAAGAAGCCAAGGAGTACGTGATCAGGATGGCTCATGAGAACAACGTGCGCTTCGTGAGGCTCTGGTTCACCGACATCCTGGGGTTCCTCAAGAGCTTCGCCATCACCATTGGCGAGTTGGAGGAGGCCTTGGAGGACGGGATGGGGTTCGATGGATCCTCCATAGAGGGTTATGCCCGCATCGACGAGAGCGACATGATCGCCTTGCCCGACCCCAACACCTTCTGCATACTTCCCTGGCGCCATCGGGACGGCCACGCGGTAGCCCGCATGTTCTGCGACATACTTAAGCCCGGGGGGGAGCCCTACGAGAAGGATCCCCGCTTCGTCCTAAAGAGGAACCTGGAAGAGGCCAAGAAGATGGGTTACACCTTTTACGTGGGCCCCGAGCTGGAGTTCTTCTACTTCAGGTCTTCCGAGAAACCTGAGGTGCTGGACCGGGGCGGTTATTTCGACCTAACCCCTCTGGATCTCGCCTCCGACCTGCGGCGGGAGACCATCTTGGCCTTGGAGGAGATGGGTATCGAGGTGGAGTACAGCCACCACGAGGTGGGTCCCAGTCAGCACGAGATAGACATGCGCTACGCCGATGCCCTCACCATGGCCGACAACGCCATGACCTTCCGCTTGGTGGTGAAGGAGGTGGCCTTGATGCACGGCGTGCACGCCACCTTCATGCCCAAGCCCCTTTACGGCGAGAACGGATCGGGCATGCACACCCACATGTCCCTTTTCCAGGGCGACCGTAACGCGTTCTTCGACCCCGATGACCCCTATCACCTCTCCGACGTGGCCAAGAAGTTCATCGCTGGACTGCTGACACATGCCCCGGAGATAACCCTGGTGTGCAACCAGTGGGTGAATTCCTACAAACGTCTGGTCCCTGGGTACGAGGCCCCCGTCTACATCACCTGGGCGGTGCGGAACCGCTCTGACCTGATAAGGGTACCTGAATACAAGCCGGGGAAAGAGAAGGCCACCCGCATAGAGTTCCGATCGCCTGACCCGGCCTGCAACCCTTACCTGGCCTTCTCTTGCATGCTGGCGGCGGGCCTGGAGGGCATCAAGAAGGGATATGAGCTACCTCCCATGGTCAACCGTAACGTTTACGAGCTCACCGAGAAGGAGAGGGAGGAATTGGGCATCAGGCAACTTCCGGAAGACCTATGGGAGGCCATCCTGATCGCCGAGAAGAGCGAGTTGCTCCGGAGGACCTTAGGGGATGCGGTGTTCGAATCCCTCATAGAGAACAAGAAGATCGAATGGGAGAGGTATAGGGCTCAGGTCACGGAGTGGGAACTCGTCAACTACCTGCCCGTGCTGTAGGGAAATTCCTCCCGAACGCCTTCGTTCAGGAACTCTTGTGGTCAGGAGGGAAGCCCCGCCGGAAGGGCTTCCCTCCACTTCCTTCCGGGATACTGACTCCCGAATTCGTTCCGGCCCTTGATAAGGTCACTCTCGTTGGCCGCTGACGACGGCCTTTCCCGCGGGAATCCAAGGGATACTCTTCGTTACCGCGGGCACACCCCCCATTTTTACCTGCCCTGACCGATGGCTCGCGGGAGGCAAGTCCGTTTGAGGCTCACTCCCGCTCCCTCAATGACTCCAAAAAGGCCTCCAGTCGGGTGAGGATCTGGCCCTCTTGCAGTTCCCTCTCGTCTACGCAGTCTCCCTCTATAACCAGAACGGGTATGCCTCTTTGCTGGAATCGCATTCGAATGGTTTGGGCGGCCCCGCAGCTCTGCCGGCATCCCCAGTGGTTGAAATGGATGGCGCCCTGGACTCGGTAAGCCACGGCCATGGCTTGTAGGTGCGCGATTCGCCTTTCGGCTTCCCCCACCAAGAAATGACCGGCGGTCTTTTGCGCCAGGGAGACAAAGGGATGCCGGGGATCCATCGCTTTCCAGTATGGATGGGTATACTCCTCGCAAACTATCCGGGCTCCATGAGCCGTGATGGTATCGAAGATGGAATGTTTATACCAGGGCTTAAGATGCATCCACATGATGCGCTTGGCTCCCTCGCCCGGCCTGCCCCGCTCCGTGACCTCTTCCAGAAGGGTCTGGTAGAATCTCGCTCCCTCACGGGTGCCCATGCAGGCGGCGAGCACGCTCACGTAGCCCATGACGTCCTTTCCGTCCAGGAGGCAGTCCGTCTCCCTTCTCAACCTCTCCAATTCCGCGTGGTACTTCAGGGCTTGGTTGGAGAGCTCGATGGCCTCCGCAAGGCCTTTCCGCAACTCCCTTCCCTCTCTTCCCGCCAGCGAGGCCAAGGAGTGAGCCACCCTCTCCATCTCTGCTGCCACAAACTCGACCCTCTTTTCGCCCCGGATAAGGGGGACCTCCAGCGCGAAGTGGGGAACCCGGTACAGATGGGAGAGGTAACGAAAGGACAGGACCGCCGAGTCGCAGGGGTAGTTCACCGAGATGAAGGCGTGGGGGCGAGGAAGCAGGTCCTCCAAGGCGGCCCCCAGGAGGCAACGGTGATAGGAACAGGCATCGGGGGAGAACCCGGCCTCCCCTGCCCGGTCCAGGAAGCGGGAGGCTAAGCCGGCGGAAGCGATGACCGCGGACGCCATCTCCGGATAAAAGGGAAGACAACCGCTTCCGTGGACCAGCTCGGAGGGCACCAGGAGATTACACCACACCACGGGCCTTCTTCCCAGATAGGCGTCCCTGGTCATCCTCACGAAGGCGTTCAGGGAGATCCGGTCAGCCTTCCAGCGGGTCTTGTACAGGGGCGAACGGGAGAGGATTTCCACCGTTTCCCACAACATCCGGGACCTCATGAGTTGGGGAGAGAGTCGGTGGAGGAAACGCGACTTGAGGGCCTCGAGCAAGGTTTTCCCGTTCTCACCCTCATCGCGCAATGGCTTCACCCCCTTGAGCCCCTGGACAGCATCTCCAGAAAGGCCTCCACCCTAGTGACCACCTGCCCGACGTGAGCGTCCAGGTAGTCGCTCTCCAGGCGCAGCGTCTTTACGCCCTCTTCCTCCAGCACCTTTTCCAGCAAGGGGAACTCGTAGATATAGGGGTCACAGAATTTCAGGGTGACGTATATGAGGCCTGCTGCCCTCGCCTTTCGCAGCCTCTCGATCAGGTCTTTCGTTCGTCCCTGCCAGCCCTGCATCCTGGCGCAATGGTGTCTTCGCAGGTAAGCGGTGGCCAGTGCGCGGTAGGGATCATCATCTGCCTCCAGTGCCGCGGAGGCCAAAAAGGGCCTATCGCCGTTGCACACGTCGAGGATGACCACTTGGGCACCTGCCTGTTCCAAGGCCCTGAGGATGCCGTTTGGGTTGAGGATGTTGCCCACCAGCGCGACGGGCACGCGTGCCCCGGAGGTTCTCTCTTCGTCCTTTGGGGGATCGATTTCCGGCTGGGACGACTGGAGGGCAAGGCTGGTTTTAACTTTTTCCACCCCGGATAACTTGGGGGCATGTCGGAGATAGATCTGCCTCCGTTCCTCCCTCCTTCGGCTGGCCTCGATGACCGCTTCCTGGGTTACCTGGGTGGCGAAACGCTCCTCCAACTTTTCCGCGAGTCGCTTCATCTCGTCTGTGAGGATCTCCACCTCCCGAGGCGAGCTTCCTCGTGGCAAGTCCATCAGGTAGACGAAGGACTCGGGAAAGAGGTAGGACCACGCATCGTAGAGGCGCCGCAAGGCGTCGCAGGCGTTTACGAAGACCGCGTGGTGGTGCCCCGGCGGCAAGCGTAGTCCCTCTGCGAGGCAGGACCTCACATAGGGGCAAAGGGAGGGATGGAGGTAGGCGTCGGCATCCTCGGCGTCCTCGGCCACGCCGGTGGCGCGGCGATGATCTAGGCCGGCAGCCTCCAAGATCTCCACCGGCGTGTAACCGCAGAACCAGGTCACCTCCGGAGTCGCTTCCCCACGCTCCCTCAACTCGCTCACACTCTCTTTCCCTCGGCCACGCCGGTGGCGCGGCGATGATCTAGGCCGGCAGCCTCCAAGATCTCCACCGGCGTGTAACCGCAGAACCAGGTCACCTCCGGAGTCGCTTCCCCACGCTCCCTCAACTCGCTCACACT
>JACVJK010000020.1 GCA_015711955.1 Actinomycetota bacterium
CAATGACCTCCCGTCCATTTCCAGTTGTAGTGGAAGTACATGGGGCGCTCGGCGATGAAGGGGTCGGAGGAGGTGAGTTTCACCGACACGTCCTTCTCCTCTCCCACCTCGTCGTCCACCTTGATGGTGAAGCGGGAGGTGGGGGAGAGGGTGTAGGTCTTCATCACGTTGGCGCCCTGGTTGGGCCCGAACATGTAGGTGGCGGTCACTTGGATGGACTTGTTGTGGGGGTTCTGCAGGCAAAGCCACATGTCGAAGGTCCTGCGGGTACACCCTTCGGCGAAGTACCACTCGGTGGAGGGTTGAAGGGCTCCCACCACATCATGGCCTCCGTCCCAACTTCCCATGTAATTGAAATACATGGGCCGCTCGGCCACGATCTTTCCCTTACTCTCCACCATCAGGGAGATGTCCTGTCCGGGCCTCCCCACCTCGTCGAACAACAGGGCATAAAGGTCGGTTCCTGCCCTGGGATCGGGGTTGTTGGTTGTGATCATGTCACCGCATATCACCAAAGCCGTGGGGTCTTGCTCCTTGATGGCCTCGTAGGCCAGCTGTAAAAGGGGAAGGTAGTCCGTTTCAGCCTGGCCGCCGAAATGATAGACATTGAAATTCCTCATCGCTTCGCCATCTCTATCGAAGCCCACCTCGTTCCAGATCTCGTAAAAGTCCACCACCGACCCATATCTTGCAGCTATCCTGGAACAGAATTCCCGCCACCACGCGAGGTTTCGAGGAGGAGCTTTGTCAGAGAACCTTCCGTAATATGGATCCCGAGCCCAGGATGGAACAGGCCCCTGCAGCAACAACAATATGGACGAGCTACCGTCCGCCAAGATGGAACTTATCTCGCCGTCGTAATACGAGAAGTCCCAGACCCCCTGCCGAGGATTCACTTTATGCCAGTTCACTACCACCTTGTGATGCCGCACCAACCTCCTCTCCGAGATAGGCACTTTGACTTTGAACTCAGCGGCATAGTCCCTGATGTCCAACCCCATTATGCTCCAATTCCTAACGTCTCGGCCCTCTGCCTGAGCCGGGACTTCCGCTACCAGGGCCGCCAGAGTAATTTGGAGCGCAAAACAGAGGGACAACCCCGATATGAGGAACTTGAATCTCCTTCCAAGCCACGACTCCATCCTCTGTCCTCCTTCATACCGACCTAAACCGTCTCGAGTCAGGTGAAGGCTCCGTGCTCGGATTATACTCAGTCACTACCTTTGAGTTCGACGATATACTTGAGGTTCCGCTGGCTCGTATTTATATACGGATATATCCAATTCAAATACAGTTAGTTTGGTTTCAAATACAATTAGCTTGGTTTTCCTTTTTTAGGGCAAGCCCATAATCGGCCGCCCTACAATACTTAATCATTCCATGATGTTCCGACATGTCCTTTTGGGGGAGCTTGGCCCAAAATCTCTAACATCTTGTTCTCCATGACCTTCACCACCCTATCCCACCCCCTGGTGGAGAGCACGTCCTCCTTGCCCTTGAGCCCCATCTTCCGGGCCTCCTCCGGATGAGCTATTAGCCATTCCGCTCTTCGGGCATAATCCTCCGGGTCGGTGCAAAGAAAACCGTTTTCGCCCTGCCTTATCTGGCTGCGAGCTGCCAAACAGTAAGCGCTTCCCAGCACAGGTTTTCCCATGAGCCATGCCTCCCCGAAAACCATGCAGAAACTCTCGTGGATCGACGGGTGTATGAGGAGGCTGGAGGCAGCGAAAGCGCTCTTGAGGGTTGCCCTATCGACCTGACCAATATACAAGACGCCTTCTTGGGATACGGCTTTGCCGTCCTCATCCGGCCCCACCATGACGAGAACGGCATCGATCCCTCTTGCCCGGAGAATGGAGACGGCCCTCATTGCCTCACGGTATCCCTTCCCCTCGTTTTTGCGGCCCACCCAGAGCAAAACTGGCTCGTCTACCAACCCCAGCTTCTGCCTAAAGGTTAATCCGTCTGCCGACTCGATATCCGTACTGCACAAGTCAAAGCCCGGACCCACTCCGAAGGCCTGAATCCCCCTTTTGGCCAGCAGGGATACAGCCCCCTGGTGAAAAACTTCCACCCCCGCTGAGCCCTGGATGACCTCCCAAGCCGTCTTGCGGTAATGATTGGGATCCCGGGGATGGAAGAGGGGAATGGAAAGCAACGGCTTTCGCCATTTTCGCGCCGCCCTTCCAGCCATCTCCATGGTGGCCATGGGCAGCATAGCAGCCATCAGGATATCGGCAGAGCGCGCTCCTTGTATTACGGCGTCTTCCATATCCCGAGAATTAGGGCCGTATAGGTGAGCGTGTCGGGCAGCCAAGGAATCCTTGGCATGCATGCCGATCCCCCAAAGCAGATCGCAGATCACCTCCTCCGGTCCGAAATCCAGAAAGTTCTGCCAAGACCGCGTGAGATCCAGATCCCTCCACACGTCCCCGTCCATCACCTTCAGCGACCTGATGGCTGAGAGCGATCCGCTTTTTTCTCCCCGCCTGGCCTTTCCCCTCTTCGACCTGCAGCGGAAGGTGACAGCAAAAGATGTCAAGTGGGGCAACTCTATCTCCACCAGTGATTTACCTCTTGTCAGGAAAAATTCCTCTCGCGTTTCCCCCACTTCCAACAAGAGAAAGCTTTCTTGGTTGGACTCCCAAACCGCCTCCAGGGCTGTGATATCCTCCCCGCCCACCACGAGCGTGCCGCTTCCCTCCATCCACATGGCCGGGCCATCCACCCATGTCTCGGGATATCTCCATCCGGAAAGGAAGCAGTGCTCTCTCTTGCCTTGTAGAAGATTGCTAAATCTTTCCAAAAAAGTGGGGTCTTTTTTGGCGTGACTTTCAAAGCGGTATATGGAATTCCTGTACCTCAGGGCCCTTCTGGGAGAAAGGTTCTCCACCGGGAATCTGGATACTAAAAGCCCGTCTTCTTCTCTCTCGCCTTCGGGATAACTGCGGTCCCATATGAGGTAACCAAGGGGGGATTGAAAGAAATTCTTGGAACAAGTGGTGATCACTCGCACCACATGCCCCCTGCGCGAGAGGTGCCGGGAAAGACCCCAGAGGTACCGCTCAGCGCCCCCTGTGATATCTCCGCCGAAACGGTAAGTTATCAGTAGGACGTTAATCTTCTCCAAGGTCCCTTAGCAAATTCCTCGACCATAACCCGCTTAGATACAACCCGTGAAAACCCCGACGTTGTTTTTGTCTCTTCTGTTCGGAGTCATCCTAAACCTGCTAACAATCCTGACTACTGCCGACAAACCCGATTAAATCCCCTTGCCCGTGAAGTGCCTTTTAGGGCCTAAGCACCCTTCTTTCGGGCCACCGGAAGACCTTCTCCCAAACGGGTGGATCCTGCAGCCACCAAACCCATTCCCAACGACCTGCCGTCCATACCCTCTCCCTGCAAGGAGGGGACGAAGGGGTTTAACACCCGAAGTTCCACTTGGATTCTCGAGCGCTCATCATCTCCCATGATCTCGCGGGGGACGGGTATACGGTGAACTTCCAGCTGGTTTACGACTCTGAGTTCCCCCAGTCGGTAGCCGTTCACCCACACCTCCACCGCCGATCCCTCCTGGGGATGCCCGCCTAAAGTGATCAGGAAGAGCGCGTCCCTTCCCCTTCTCCAACTAAGCTCGAACGCAGCTCTCTCCGCCGTCCAGCGGAAAGGAATGCCTTTTGCGCTCTCCTCGGGCCCGTACCACCCATAGACCAAACCCTCTCCTTTACCCTTTCCCGCCATCAACCTCTTGGGAACCCGCCCGCTGGTACGCCGATGCATGCAAGCTTCTGTTGGTCTGGGATCTGTTCCTATGTCGGGGAAGGAAAGATTGGGAAGAAACACCCCCCTTTCCATGAGCTCGGAGTCGGACATTCTGCGAGCACGCTTCATCCATCTCCTGGAGCGCATGATCCATGGTAAAGCCACCAAATTCCAAATCAACACTCGCAAGGGCACTCGGATCTTTAGGGCTCGATTGCCGCCGTTCCCGTAATCGTAATAGCCCCCGTCGTGGAAAACCCGGTAAAGCGCCTCTTTAATAATGAGTCTCAAGGTTTCCCTCTCGGTGTTCTTGAGCAAGGTGTAGAAGCGGTTACGCACCGAGAGATATTCCACCTTAAAGTTGCCCTGGGATCCCATGGTGGCGGAGAGCAGATGATGCGCCCGGGCTTCAGGGACGTAAACGACGCGAAAGCCCAAGGCATTGATCCTCCATCCCAGGTCAACATCCTCGTACAGGTAGAAATACCTCGGGTCAAACCCTCCCGCGAGCTGGTACACATCTCGGCGCACCGCCATGGCAGCGGAGCAAGCGTATGTTACTTCTCGGTTTAAGCAGTAGGTTCGCGAGTCCGGCAGGAATACACCTCTCTCCCAAGCATACCCCAGCAAGTTCACCAGTCCGCCGGTGCTGTTCAAATAACCCCCAGGTCCATCCAAAAGCATGTGGGAGGCCGCAGCCCCCGCCTCCGGATACGATGCCAGGGCATGGACCATAGCCCGGGCCCAACCTCTTTCCAGTACCACGTCGTTGTCGAGGAAGGCAATGTATTTCCCTCTCGCCAAAGCGGCCCCCGCTCTTTTGGCGGCAGCGGGCCCTTTGTTCCTTCTCTGGACCAGCAACCTTGCCTCTGGAAATGCCTTTCTCACCAGATCAACGCTTCCATCGGTGGAGGCATCGTCCACCACGATCACCTCGAATGGGCCCTCCAGCTCTTGGGAGAACACGGAACGGAGACAGCGAGGCAAGATGTCCTGTCCGTTCCTGTTAACCACCACGAAACTCAAGAGCACGTCTTCTTTCAATCCAGTTCCCCCTGCACTTTCCACGTCCCGCTCTCCTATCGGGGCCCTTAGGGGTGATTTTTCTCAGAATATAGACTCAGGTCCAGACGACTTTACCATCTCGTCTTTCCATCACTGACACGATGAGTCTTTTTTCGCACCGCCCAAGTCTTAGCTCCGGTCGGAAAGCGCTCTGACCGGATAATGATAAACCATTTCTGGACGGGGAGTTTCAAGTTACGGGTAGAACCCTAGGGAAAAGAACCAATCGATCTCCGGTGGGTCCATGCCGTAAAGCCAAAACGGCATGAAGACGAAAAAGGAATCAGGAAAGGTCGCATTGATGAGCATCATGATTTGTAAGAGGAAGCTCCAGTCCTGTTTGCGGAGTGTTCACATCCAATCCACAGTTAAAGTCGTGGATGATGGGCTTATCACGTTTGTTTGTCTGTTGACGTTCATATTTATCGCTGTATCTGCTTTCCCCACACCGCCCAACATAGCCCTTTCGGCCATCAGCAACCTGCCCAAACTTAAATGGGAGGTGTCCTTGGGGGGCATGCCTAAACACTGCAGTCCCACCCTGGCCGATCTGGAGGGGGACGGGAAGACCGAGATATTGATCGGTAACTACGACGGGATATTATTCTGCTTCGATCCCTGGGGCAAAATCCGCTGGACCTACCAAACGGGAGGGCCCATCCAGTCCACCCCCATGGCGGTGGACTGCGACGGGGATGGGAAACTCGAGGTCTTCGTGGGCTCTCACGACGGCTACCTACATGGGGTGAACTGGCAAGGTAGACCCTTATCTCAATGGGGCTGGCCCAAGTTCGCCGGAACAGCCTTCGGCATGAAGGAGGTCTTTCCTTCTCCCTCCTGTGGAGACTTGGACGGGGACGGAGACCTGGAGATTGTGGTGGGTAGCTGGGGCCATTACATCACTGCTTGGCACTACCAGGGCCCTTTGGCTTGGCGATACTACAACGCCGACACGGTGTGGTCCTCTCCCGCCTGCGCCGACACCGACCTAGACGGTAAGGCAGAGGTTATCATCGGTGCCGATTGCTGGAGCGGCCCCAACTGGCCCTGGCCCCGGGGAGGGCTCCTTTACGCATTCAAGGGAAACGGTTCCATCATGAACGGTTTCCCGAAGACAATACCCCAAGTGGTATGGTCCTCACCAGCGGTGGGAGATTTGGATATGGACGGATTCCCGGACATGGTAGTGGGAACCGGCCATTTTTGGCAGAACACGACGCCGGGCAAGTCCAATTACCTATCTTATGCTGACGGCAAACACGTATACGCTTTTGACTACCGAGGCGACAACTTACCTGGATGGCCGGTGAGCACCGGGGGCAACGGGTTTTCGTCACCCGCCCTCGGAGACCTGGATGGTGATGGGTTGTTGGAGGTGGTGAACGCCTGCAGTGACACCTGGCTCTATTGCTGGGAACACGACGGATCCCTCAAGTGGAAGACCAGAACGTATGTATGTGACAAATTGGGATCGCCTATCATCGCCGACGTGGACGGCGACGGTTGGGCGGACGTGCTGTTGGGGGAAGGACATGCCGTGATCGCCTATGACCGCCACGGCAAAAAGATATTCGAGTACAACACTAGGGCCAATATACAGAACTCCCCGGCGGTAGGGGACTTAGACGGAGACGGCCACGCGGAGTTGGTGGTGGCCCACGGGGTGGACAGAGAACGGGGAAGGCTGTTCTGCTTTCAAGTGGGAAAATGGAACCCCGAGGCGGCCTGGTGGCCCATGTTCCGCCGAGACCCCGCCCATACCGCCTCCGCTCCCTACCGGGAACCTCCAGAGGCCTGGAAGGATGAGGAGATCCGCAGCCGGCTCTACCTGGCGGAGGGCTACACCGGGTACGGTTTCCACCAATTCGTGTTGCTGATGAACCCCACTGAGCGGGAGATGCCCGCCGAGGTCCGGTTCATGCTGTCCTCCGGACGGGTCGTAACTCGCTTGTTCCAACTTCCTCCCCGCTCTCGCACCACCTTCCACGTCAACCATTTTCTGAGGGGACAGGAAAATAGCATAAGGGTGACATCGCCTCACGAGGGGCTCGTGGTGGAAAGGGCCATGTATTTTCAATATTCGGCCGGTCGGGAACGGTGAGCGGGTGGCCACGACTCTATTGCAGCGCCCACCCCCTCCCGGGAGTGGTACTTCGCCGAGGGTTGCACCCGGCCCGGATTCCATACCTGGCTCTGCCTACAGAATCCCCAGGACAAGGACGCCACGGTTACCCTGCTCTACATGTGCGGGGACGGTAACAACCTGACCCGCCGGGCGCGGGTGAGGGCTCGGTCCCGCTTCACGGTGGCGGTGCACCGGGAGGAAATGGGCATCGGCGTCCACGACGGGCCTCGAGGGGACGTGTCGGTGAAGGTGGAGTCGGACCTGCCCATTGTGGCGGAGAGGCCGGTTTACTTTCTGTTCAATGGAAGTATCGCAGGGGGAACCAACACCATGGGCTTGGCCCGCCTTTTTCTCTCCCCCTAATCCCTCCTTTAGGCTCTATTGACCCTTTTCATTTCTCAGCTTCTCCATAATTTTGATGGTTTTTGAGGGGGTGTAAAGTTAAGAAAGGTTAAAGTTAAGGAAGGTTTTTAATAGAGATGAGAGGTTCGTCGCGTCGGCGAATAGGGTTTCGCCCCAAATAGACTCAATCCGTGGTTTCTGCAAGCGAAAACCCTGCATCGTCCTAAATGGCGTTACTTTAGAAACAAGAGCAACCACGAACAGGCACTATAAGAATTCTTTTAAGTCCTTCCCTTAATCAAATTAATTCCCGAGGGCAAGATGCGCGGCCCAAATCTCTTTCTCTCAACCTTTTCCTTGATCTCTGGCTTCCCGGGAAAAATGAAGATATGCTTTGAGGGCCAACACGCAGGACCTCAGGTCGGTATACACGGGGATGGCCTGCTCTCTCATCCGAGCTTCGTATTCGCCAAAGAAGCGGATGTCCCCGAAGACCCACGAGACCACCGCCTTGCCGCTTCTTTTCACCGCTTCGCCAATCCTTTCGAAAGGAAAGTTCTCCAAAGCCCGAGAGGCGAAGGGAAGGAGGATGACTCCGTCCACCCTCTCATCTTCCAAAACCGCCTCCAACGTCTCGGCAAAGGCGCCCAACCCCCTTCTTTCGATGGTGGGCCATATATCCACCGGGTTGGAGGGAGGCATCCATTCCGGAAAGAGCTCTTGCAGACGCCGTAGGGTCCGCTCATGCAGGCTAGATATAGAAAGCCCCTGATCCTTTATCAGGTCGGTGGTGACCACCCCGCCGCCTCCGGTCACGGTGATCAGGGCGACTCCGTCCCCATTGGGGGTTGAAAGCCGAAAGGGATCCGGGCGAAGGGAGAAGGCCTTACCCAAGTTCATCAGGTCGTGGAAATCGTAAACCCTGATGGCCCCGACCTGCCTCAGGGCCCCTTCCACAACCTCATCATCCCCGGCCAAGCTGGCGGTGTGCGAAAGGGCTGCCGCCGCAGCCTCGGGGTGCCTTCCTCCCTTGAGCACCACTAGGGGCTTCCGCCCCTTCATCTCCCCGGCCACCCGCAGGAAATCCCTACCCCTGTCCACCGACTCGAGATAGGCCACTACCGAATGGGTCTTGGGATCATCCTTCAGGTACTCCAGCACTTCCACCTCATCGATATCCATCTTGTTGCCGATGGCACAGGCCTTGCTCACCCGAAAGAAACCCGACACCACATACTGGATCATGAAACCTGCCGCCAACATACCGCTTTGGGCGATGATTCCCAAAGTCCCGGGCTCCAAACGCTTGTGAACATTAGGGGCACGCATGAAGGGGGTGAAGATGAAGGGATCGGTGTTAACCAACCCGGTGCAGTTAGGTCCCCACACCCTGATGCCGTACCGGCGGGCTATCTCCAAGCAGGCCTCTTCCAGCTTTTCGCCCTCTGGTCCCACCTCGGCGAAGCCACCTGACTCTACCACCACCGCTCTGACCCCGGCTATTCCGCAATCCTCCAGCACGCCTGGCACCGCTTGGGCAGGCACGAAGACCACCGCCAGTTCGGGGACATCCGGGATATCGGAGACTTTCTTGTGACAGCGGACCCCCAATATCTCCTGATAGTTAGGGTTTACGGGATACACGGGCCCGGAGAAACACTCGATAAGGTTGGCCACTAAGTTGTATCCACCTTTTGCCTGATTGGGCGTGGCCCCTACCACCGCCACGCTGCGGGGAGAAAAAAACCGGTCCAGATCCGCTACATCTCCCATGTCAAACCTCCTGAAACCTGCTGGCAAAAATTGCAGTACCTACCTTGATTCTCACCGAGGACCTCGCATGGCCTAGCTCGACATGATCCCCACCTTCACCTTAGCTTTCGACCTTGGCGCGTTGGCTTTTCCAGAACGAAAACCAGATTATAGGCGAAAGGCCGAGCCAAGGCCCCAAGGATCATGGATGCCCTTAACAAGGGCCGGAAAGGTGGGCGGTTGAATCTAGTGGCCAACAAATCGATTTTCTTTCCTCTCCGGAAGTAGTTGAACAAGAACTCGAGGTGTATCCCTCGGGAATAGAGGACCGTCAAGCCCTCCTCCTCGAAGAGCTTCCACAGTTCCCGGTAGGTCAACTCGCTAAGGTGTTCAGGGTTAACCGGATCCCGGCATCGGTTGACCCGGTTCAAAAGGCGGGCGCCGTTGGGCGTGGTTATTATCAGGACACCGCCCGGGCGCACCACCCTTTTCCACTCCCTCAATGCTTCCGCCGGCTCCACCACGTGCTCCAGGATCTCACCGGCGAAAAGTCCGTTGAAGACCCCGTCCTCGAAGGGGAGGGAAGCGGCGTCGGACACCACCACCTCGTAATCGGGGCTTTCCCTCTCTATAACCCTGAGGGCTGGCTCGTCCAGATCGCAGCAGGTGACGCGGAAGGGCCATCTCTCCCCACAGCAGCGAAACATACTGTAACCCGAGCCCACATCCAATACCCGCTCCGCCCCCTCGAAGTAGCGGCGGAAGAGCCTGGAGAGTATGCGCACCCTCTCTTGGTGGAACACTTCCAAGAAGACGTTGGAATCTCCAGAATAAGCTTCCTGGTGCGTTTCTTGGGAGTAATAACGCTCCAGTAAGGAACGATCGTGGACGTAACAGGGTATCTGAACCCGCTCCACTTCTTCGCCCCGCTTATAGACCATAAGGATCACGTCCAGTATGGGGGATATGGTGAATTCCGGGTTGAACCAGGCCTCAAAAGGCTCTACCGTGGTACTGTCCCATTCCAGCTTAACGGCGTCGCGTGTTTCCCCGTAAAGGTTCAAGGTCAAAACTAAACGGGTCTCGTCGGCTTTCGAGGGAAGGGGAAAGATCCAATATCCCAAGTGTTTTTCCGGATGAAGATGGGATCCGCAGGAGTAAATATCCACTCCGAACGAATCCTCTTCTCCCAGCGACCTCAAAACCACCCCGAAAGACTCAGCCCCGCCTTTGACCACCAAGGAATGGGGGAACCCGCAAACCATTTTCCGTTTATCGCCCTCTGGTTTTCTCATGAAAGACCTCTTGAGCGCCACTTCATCTCGTCTCCCACTGGTTACCTGAGGATATCCTGATGCATGGGCCGTCACTCACTATTTCTCGCTTACCTTAACTTCATACCGCATTGGCATCAAGCCATACATCCTGATCCCTCTCTATCTCGATGAGGAAGTTATCTCGAAGACGAAGGCATAACAATCCCTGTTCACCCAGTGGTTGGGTGGAGAGTGCCAGGTACCCAATAGTTCCAAACCTGAAAGCAGGGCCAGGTCTAAAGCGGCCAACCTCAGCGCCGCCTCCGGTGAGGGGTCCCAAGCGTAGAGCACGAGATAACGAACATTCCTCTCCTCCACATCGTGGAGGAAATTCTCCTGTCGCACGTCGGCGGGCTCGAAGAGCTGCCACTCCCCCAGGAAAAGGGCGTCCCTCCCCAAATAATAGGAAGCCGCCGGTCCCAGGTTGGTCGCCACCTCACCCTCCAGCCCCTGATCCCGCATCCAGATGAGTGCCTCCCGAGCCGCCATCCCCCCGGTGTCGTCGTCCAACCCCCTTATGCTCTTTATGAAGAAGTCCTCGGTGGCAGGCCTGCCCAACAAAAACAGCACCAATACCATCGACACGATAAAAAGCGTCAGGAGAGAGCTCAAAACCCACCCTCTTTTCTCGGGCTTCAAGGCAGGCCAAGGGACCCCCAATAAGGCCCCCGCCCCGAGACACATGGCGGGAATGGCGGGAAACAGGAAACGGTTGGACAAAAAGTACCAGAGAAAATGCAGCTGGCCAACGACAAAGACCCAGAGGGCCAGGAAGGCCCCTTTCCCCCTGGAACTACGATGAAGTGTCGCATAGGCGATACCCCCATATCCGAGAAGCAGGAAGGCGTAAGGGTATAGCCTGGTCCCGTGTTCCAAAGGATCCAAGTCACCGAAGAGGAGATACCTTCTCAGCCTTTCACCGGCACTATAGGCCTGGCCCAGGAACTCAGCCTGCTTGACCTCGCTAAGGTAGGCGCTTTTGAGGGGGGAACCAAAGGTCACTTGGTTGCGCACCAGATAAAGCGTGAAGGGCAGCAGGGCGATTAGGGCGAAGACCAAAATGTGCTCCAGCCGGAGCCTTCCCTTGAACCAAAAGGCCAAAAGCGCGAATCCTACCACGACCAGGAAGAGAAAACCCTCCCATCGGGTCACCGTGGAAAGGCCGATCATAAATGCGGAAAGATATAGCCAGGCCCTTTTGCCCCAGCGCCACCACAGCGCCAGCCCCATGGCCGCTAAACACAGAAGGAGCGCAAACAATCCCTCCGACATGGGAACCGACGACCAGTAGGTTGTTATGGGCTCCACCGCGTAAACCCCTGCCGCCGCTAGGCCTGCCCTCTTGCCGAAAAACTCACGTCCCGTCATGTAGATGGGGAACACGCAGAGGGAGGAGAAAAGGGGATTGGACCAGCGGGCCAAGGTTTCCCAGCCCATTCCAAAGAGGTTCATAATGGCCAAAAAAATGGGGTAAAGGGGCAAGAACTTGAAATGTGGGTGCCCTGCCACACCATAAAACAGGGAGTCCCTCAAGTTCCTGGCCAATACCAAGTAATAGTAACTGTCATAGGTGAACATCTCCGCCCGATGCGCATATTCCAACCTCCTGACCAAGGCCAGCGCGAAAATCGCCGCCAGGACCACCAAACAGAATGCTTTATTTTCAAGGCAGGGGGCCACGGTCAAGCCTCGCCCCCGGCGATCCCTCGAGTTCAACACAATTTCAGCCTTCCCCTTCAACCGCCCCCCACCTCCACCTCTAGCACCACCACGTCGCCAAACCAGAAGAAGCCCTCATCGGCCAGGCCCACGAAGAGTTTGTAGGTTCCCGGCTCCCTGGGGGGTCGCACCAATGTGGGGACGGATACCTCCTGGCCAGGGGCCAAGTCGCAAGGCAAGGTTCCCCTCTGTTCCTCCCAAACCGGTGACTCTTTCTCCCACCTCATGGCCAAATGGACCAGTCCATAAGGCCTCTCCACCTCCCCTACCTTATCCTTCCTGGCCGCCACCCAATACGTATCACCTGTGTTGGCCACCTGAAATTGCAATGGGAACAAGCCCTCCGTATGGGGGATACGGACCTTCCCCTGTCCCAGAAAACGAATCTTCCCCGACAGGTCCCCAGGCTCTTCCGAGTCGGGCATGTCCTCCGCCTTAACCGGGAATCTCTGCCGAAGATAGCCCAAAACCCCCTCCAGCTCCGCCTCAAGGTAATAGTTCCCTCCTTCCGACAAACCCATCTCCCCATAGAGAGGAACCACCTGAACTTCGCCCGGCTCGAGGAACAGCGGAAGATGATAGTGCGTCTCAATCCTGGCCACTTCCCCGCCCCCCTCATCCACAAAAATGAACCTGGCCGGCTGGCGGTCCTCCACCAGTCGCACATAGGGTCGGTCAGTAGGATTGCTCACCAATACACCCGCGACAAAGGGCCTTCCGGGCCTCAACCTACTGGGCACCACCACTTCGACTTCCAGCGCCGCGGGGTCGTCCATGACAGCTCCCGGCAGTATCTCGTATACCGATCTGTCGCCAAAATCGCCGGCCCATCGCAACTCGGGGCTATAATCCAGCTTCTGTGACAGCTCGTCCCTTTTTACCACCGGACAAAGATCCCAATCCCAAATCACGTGGGTCACCCCCAGCCCTCGGAGCAACGATATGGACCTCGAGGAGGGGAAGGATTGGATCTCGGTGAAGATGCGATTGTACCAGGGAGGGAAATAACCGCTGTAACCGTTAATGATCGCCTTGCGATGGAAAATGCTGTAGTAGATCTGCAGCCCCTGCAATGCGAAATATTCGCCTGGGTTCTCGGGAATGAGATCCGGATAACGGTCATATCGACAGGCCCCGGCCAAGGGGTAGGTGGGAAGCTCCACCACCTTGGCCCCCTCCACACCCTCCAGCCAACGGTAGACGGCGGGGGCACGTTCGCCCTGAGGAACCTCCTTCACCTTCATGTTATAAGTAGCCAATTCCAAGGCGAGGAGAAGGACAAACCCCGAGGCGAAGAACATCCTCATGGAAGGGGCCAACCTCAACCCCTCTAACCGCCGCAAGATCCTCGCCGTGCCCAATCCTGCCAGAACCGATAATGAAAGGGTGACCAATGTGTAGAACCTTGCAGGCACGCGGGAGAACTTGAGGAAACCGGAGTGAAAAAGCATCACGAAAACGTGGTTCCTGATTCCTCTTATGCTCTCCCCAAAACACATAAGTAGCGAGAAACCACCAAGTAGAACGAAGAACAAGGTCGTGCCCGGTATGAGGTTATTGTGCTCTTCTCCCTTGCGTCCAAGAAAAAGGGCGGCCATGGCAAGCATTATGACCACCACTCCGGGAAAGAGTACCTTTTCGTGGGCAACGAAAGCAGCCCTGAAAGGGTTTGGTGCCTCTCCGTAAAAGAGGTTCTCGGGAAGGACGTTCAGGAAATCTCCAAAGGAAGCGGAATATGTTTTCACCTCCAGGATATTGCGCTCGAAACCGGGCAGCCTCCTGTGGGCTTTCAAGTACGGGATGGCAAAGGGCAAAACCATAAGCCCCACGAACGCCATGATAGCCAAGCAAGCCAGGAGTCGTCGTCGAGCCCTCCAACCCCCGGCCACTAAGAGCCACAGCCAAGCCAAGCCGAGTGCCATCAACCCATAGGCCGTCTGATGCCAACTGTAGAGGAACTGGCCGGCGGAACATAGACCGAACAGCGAGTAATCACGCCACCTACCATCTCTGATCGCTCTGATCAAGAAGAGCAGACAAAAGGGAAGAAAGGGAGTGAACATGATGTGCAGGTGTCCCACCTTGCTCATCTTGTAAGGGTTCAAGGCGAAGAAGACCCCAGCCACGAGGCCAGCCCAGCGGCTGCCGGTTAACTCCTTGAGTAAGAGATATGCCCCCCAAGCCGAGAACACAGCTCCCAGCACCAGGAGCAGGTTATAGCAGAGAAGGGGATTGCGGAAGATCAGATAGAATGGGGCAGCCAGCAAAGCCATGGCAAAAAGGTGTTCCGAATAAGTTATCACGTCGCGGGAAGGGTACATGATGTTTCCTTGGAAAAAAGTGGTCGGATTTGTGAATACCTTCCTGACTCCGTTTGTGATTATCCAGGTATTGAGCAGCGGGTCGCCGGTCCCGCCCAATACCCCGTCGTGAAGGTGAAGGACAAGGGGCCAGGTAAAAATGAGAGTGAGGAAAAGGAAGAAAAACAGTATCGAGGGATGCTCGCCTTTTCCTGAGACAAAGCGACTAATGCGGCGTCCCAATGGTGCTTCCTCCCTAACTCAATCTTTGGCCACCAAATTTTCAACGAACTCCCTTAACTTTCTAGCCACGGCATCAGGATGGAACTCTCGAAGCCTTTCTTTCATCTTCCGCTGCAGGGCCTCACGCAGTCCCGAGTTGAAAGCGAGCTCCTCCATAATTTCCGCCAAAAGCGGGATGTCAAAGTCCCTGAAGAGAACCCCCGCATCTCCCAGGGTCCAGGGAACGGCGGCGGCCTCCCTGGCTAAGACGGGGACCCCGAAAAACATGCTCTCCAGCAGGGGCGCGCAGAAGCCCTCATGCTCACTGCAAGTGACGAAGAGATGGGCAGCCCGATAAAAGGCCATCAGGTCCTCGTCGGTAACTCCCCATGACCAGCCGGGAATGACCACTGACCTTTGTATACCCCTACCCCTTATTCGCAGGGCCAACTCTCGATTGTAAGCCAAGGACCAGGTAGCCCCCACCAAAAGGAGTCTAGACCTCACGTTGACACCGTGGTGATATCCGGCATACAAGTCTATGAGATCCTCGATCCTTTTATTGGGGACCAAACGGCCCACGAAGAGAACGTTGGTCTTGCCGTCCTGCAGCGCCTTAAACACCCCATGGCTATACCTGCCTTGCAGGCGGTTCAGGTCAAGGATGAGAGCAAGGACTCCCGTCTTGTGCTCTTCGAAACCCGCCTCCACCAACTCCCGGCGGTTGAACTCCGAGACACCCAAGGCCAGGTCACATTCGTTGAGTCGGGGCAGCAGCTCTCTGCCCCGTTGGCACATCTCCGCCAGGAATGGTTCAAAAGGTGCGAAGAAGTGGGGCGGAGTGATGTTGTGATAGTAGAAGATCTTTCGATTCTTGCTTTTAAGGAAAAACCTGTAATTCTCATCGAAGATGGAGTAGTGATATATGAGAACGTCCCCCCGATTTCTAATGTATCTCCTGTAGGCCTCAAGCCCCTCGTTGTGCTTGGCCATAGCCTCATCGTGGCTGGAGGCGTACACGTGACTCTCCCAGCCCCAGGAAGTCATCGCCCGGTGCATGGCCAGCACCTGACCGGTGACGGCGTCGCCGTACTGCAGCCTGGCGCATATCTGATGCACCCTCACGTCCCAGACACCCCCGCCATCGCATTCAACGACCCCGAAGAACCCTGGAAGCCCTCCACGATCCGGCGGAGCTTCCTCTCGAACTCCTGGTGATCGAAATCTCGTAGCCTTTGACGCTGTGCCTCCACTATCCTGCGGCGGGTGACCTCGTCCCGGTCCAGTCGCCCCAAAAGCTCTGCCAGCAGGGGGAAGTCCTTGCGGTCGAAGAGCACCCCCGCCCCTCCCATGGTCTCGGGTACGGCTGCGGCGGCGTAGGCCAGCACCGGAAGGCCGAAGTGGAATGCCTCCAGGATGGGCACGCAGAATCCCTCGTGCTCGCTCATGGATATGTAATAGTGGGAGGCGAGATAACAGGCCTTTAGGGCTCCGTCCTTCACCTTCCCCATGAAGGCCACCCGATCCTCCAGTCCCAACCTCCTAACTTGCAGCGACAGGGCGGTGTAATAGCTCATTATGGGTTCCCCCACCAGGAGTAACCGGGACTGGGCGTTTACTCCTCGGAAATAGCAGGCGAAGAGCCGTATCACGTCGTCCACTTTCTTATGGGGAACTATCCTCCCCACGAAAAGAAGGTTTACCTTTCCATCGGAGAGGCGCTTCAGCACCTCTCTGTCAACCCTCACTCCATCCAATCGGTCAGTGGTGGGGCAAATCGGGAGGACGCCGGTCCTGTCCTCGGAAAATCCCGCGGCCAACAGCTCCCTGCGGTTATATTCCGAATCCCCCAATGCCAGCTCGCAACAGTTAAGTTGGGGGAGCATCTCCCTTCCCCGCAGGCAGTCCCGGTATAAGGGTAAGTGAAAGTCCCGGTAATGCTCGGCAGGAGTGATGTTGTGATAGATGAGGACTTTCTTGTTCCTGCTACGCAGGTACATCTCCACGTTCCCGCAATAAAGCAGGTAGTGGTATATCAAGAGGTCTTCTTTGCGGCCCATGAAGGGCAGGTAATCCCTGTCCGGTGCCGCATAACGCTTTCCCAACTCGTCCCTACCAGTGGCATAGATCCTGGAGTCGACACCCCAGCGGCGCAGCAGGAAATGGATGGAGAGGGCCTGGTGGCTCACGGCGTCACCCGCGTCCAACCTGGGTACGATCTGGTGCACCCTCATACCGCGGCCTCCCCTTCCAATAGCACCTCTTCGAAGGCTTGCACGATGCGGTCCCAATTGTAGTGGGACTCGACGTAAACCCTGCCCCTCCTGCCCATCTCCCTCCTGAGATGCCTGTTCCCCAACAGGGTCTCCAAGGCCTCGTGGAAGGTGGGGTAGTCCTCGAACCAGAGTCCCCCTCCGCTCCTCTCCACCTGATAACGGGTAACAGCGCAGTCCCCGTGGACCAAGCAGGGCACTTCCTGCATCCAGGCCTCCATGAGCACCAGGGAGAGGCTTTCGTTTACGGAGGGGTTACACACCACCGAGGCGGCCGCGAAAGCGTCCCTCTTGTCCCTTTCGCTCAGCACCCCCAGGTCTATGATGTGGCTGCGAAAGCTGAAGGGTATCTCCACCGAGCCGGCTCCGATCAACACCAGCTTGGCCTCCCGGCCTCCGTTCTCCAGGTAGTTGCAGAAATATTTGATGAGAAGAGGAGTGTTCTTGAAGATCTCCCTGCGACCGGCATAAAGGACGATGTCCCCCGAGATGGAGAACTTGTGGCGGAAGCGCTCTCCATCGGCGTGATAGGGAGTGACGGCCACTCCACCCACCACCTTCCCTCGAAGGTCGGGACCGTATATCCTTCTCGCTAACTCCTCCTCGGGCGGGGTGTTGAACATTATTCCCCTGACCGAATGCATCATGCGTCGGAAGGCCTCCAAGTAAGCGTAGGGCTCATCGTGCAGGCAAGGAATTATGTAAGATCTTTCAGGCACCGTCTTTATGCCAGCGTAGGTGGTCCCGAAGAGATAGGGAATGAACACGAAAGCGCGGTATCTATCGCGGTTTTCCGCCATATAGCGGCAGAGGTCGGGGCAACTCACCACGTTGTATATCCAGTACTCCTGAGCCCGTAAGGAGACCTTTTTACCTGCCAGTATCCTCCTTTCTATACGGTATACTTTCCTGGTGTACTTCCGGCCCGTCTGCAGGAAACGGCGGACGGTGATGCCGTTGATGACCTCCAATCCGGGCCTAAAATCACCGGTATCAGACCAGGAATGGGCGTCCACCCCACAAGTGGTGAGTATCTCCACCGCCCACCCTCTACGATGTAGTTCTTCGGCAAGCATACGGGTATGAGCCTCGGCACCTCCCACCAACCCCAAACCGTAACGGGGAGGCACGAAAGCTATGGTATCGGGTCTCAAATTCTCACCTCCTAGCCACCAAAAGGTAGCGAGGGGGAGCGAAAAGGGTATCCTCGAGCCCGCCGAGATCCAGTCCCGCCCCACTGAGCTTTTCCGCCCAATCTAGTCTCTTAGCCTCATCGAACCTCCCTAATGGCCGTACCTCCAACCTCTCGAACCCCGCTTGTCGGAAAAGAGCGGCCATGGTCTCGGGATGAATGAGTCGGAGGATACTAGGATCCTGGAAAGCCTCCTCGACCCCTAAAACCGAACGGGGATGGTGGTTGAGAACGGCCACTATTCCCCCTCTTTCCATCCTGGATCCCAGGGCTCCCACCAGGAACAGCAGGTGCCTTAACTCATCCCTTTCCCCCAAATCCCTGACGAAAACCGAGGAAAGGGAGTCAGCCTCCTGTCCCTCCAGCCAATCCAGGGGATCTGCTTCAAGTACCTTGAGCCCCTTTTTCTGACAAATCCTGACAAGCCTTGAATCCTGCTCCACTCCATAAGCACTTCTCTTCTGTCTGGAGGCTTCCTCTAAGAACTCCCCCCGACCAGAATAAAGCTCAACCACTTCTTCTCCCGGGGGAAAGACCTCAAGCGCCTCTCCCAATCCCGGGATGTCAGACTCGCCCAGGCCCAGTTCCTCCCAAGCAGTGTAGCGATCCATCCCCCCGTGGTAGTTCCTCTCCCTCTCCCTCTTGATCATCTCAGCGAAGAGATCCAACGACTTGACCACCTGGGCGTTGAACTCCCTCTGCTTCTGGAACACAGCGTCCATATAGGGTGTCATGAAGCGGCGAATTACCTTCTTAACAACGAGGAAAATCCATCCCAGTGGACCCTTCCGAGCTCCTATGGGATAGTGGCTGGTCACTTGAGCGTACTGCCGCGCTATGTCGGTGACGAAGACCAACTCGTGTAAGGGATCCATGGAAACCTTGAAATCCCCGCCCGCTGTTCGACTCTCCTCCAAAACCGAGAGCTCTTGTTCCCTGTAGATACCCGCCTCCACTTTCTCCCGCGCTCTTTTTCTTATCTCCTCCATGAGGGAGGGTACGTCTATCCCTTCCAGGTCATATGGTATGCGGATAGCTTCGCTTTCCTCCTTTTGCTTGGAATCAACTATCTCCTTGGTCATCGCTTCGCTCCTTCACCCTCTTTCGTAAAGATCCATCCTTAGGCAATACAGAACAGCACAGGCCTGCCTGGGAAAAGGGCTCCTTCAAGTAAATCTATTACTTTTCGGAGCCGATTCCTCCCTAACCCCCTCACTCCCCGGACCGGAGAGCCACCCGACAATCCATGGCCAGATAGCCCGACTCCCTACCCGGAGACTGCACGTCGAAGAAATAGAGCTTGTCCAGCCAGTGATAGTTCACTTGACCGTCCCGGGTGTGCGCGGCCACGCTGAGGTAATACCTGCCATCCAGCAAGGTGAGTTTGGGAAGCTGGAACTCCACCGTGCCCGGCCCTTCCACCCAAGGGATATCCACCTGCAAGAGGCGGGTGTTGGTACCATACACCATGAGTCCCATCTGGTCGTATATGCCGAACCCGAAAACCGGGTCCTCCACCTTCCTTTCCGCGCGGAAACGCATCTTTATGGTGATGGCGTCTCCCGTTGAGAACTTAAGCGCCGGGTAACCTGCGCCGTCCAGCACCTCCACCTCCTCGATGACGATCTCCCGGGTTCCGAACTCACTGCCCTCGGGCCTCGTCCTCATGGCCTTCAAATAAGCCTCCGAGACTTCCCGGGGGTCTCCCAGCATCTTCACCTCTCCTCTTTCCAACCAGAGGATGCGGTCAGAGATGGAGGCGGCGATGTCGGCGTTGTGAGTGACCAGGACAATGGTCTTGCCCTCTCTCTGCATCCGCAAGATGCGGTCGATGCACTTGGTCTGGAAAGAGGCGTCTCCCACCGCCAGCACCTCGTCGATGAGGAGGATATCCGGGTTGACGTTTATGGCGATGGAAAACCCCAACCGCACGTACATGCCAGAGGAGTAGTTCTTGACCTGGTTGTCGATGAACGGTCCCAACTCGGAGAAGTCTATGATCTCGTCGATGATCTGGTCCACTTGCTTCCTTTTGAGCCCCAAGATGGAAGCGTTCAGGTATATGTTCTCCCTTCCCGTCAGGTCGGGATGAAAACCTGCCCCCAGTTCCAGCAAGGCCGCGATGGTCCCGTGGGTGACGATCTTCCCTCGGTTGGGCTTGAGGATCCCAGTCATCAACCGAAGCAGCGTGGACTTTCCTGAACCATTAGGGCCGATGACCGAAAGGGTCTCCCCCCGGTATACGGTGAGGTCCACGTCCTTTAGCGCCCAGAAGAGCTCGTAACCCCTCTTCCTCCAATTGATGATCCTTTCCTTGAGGGAATAGTTGACGTCGTGGTAAAGGCGGAAGCACTTGCCCACCCCCTCTAAGCGCAGTACGGGCTCGGCCGAGATAACTCCCGCTCCTATTTCCCTTCCAGACATCCTCCCCCTCATCCTCTTTCTTAAATAACGGCTACCGTATTAACTTACGACTTCGGAGCGGCCACGGTTCCAACGCCTTGAACGCCACTCCATGTCCTTTTGAGACCCCTTTACCAGCGAGAATCGTTCCTCTTTCCCCTCAGATGAACTCCGCGAACTTGCCTTCCAGCCGGCAGAACACCCAATATCCGAAGGCCAAAAGGAACAGGGATAACGCAACCGTGTAAACAAGCCCCAGCGGCGAGAGGTACGCCGCCTTTGGCCCGTTCACCGGAGAATTGTAGACAATCCTCTGCCAAAGAAGCATCATGTGGGCCATGGGGTTTAAAAGATAGATCTTGGCTGCCCAGGAAGGCAAGCTATCAAAGATGAAAGATATGGGATAGACCACCGGGGTCATCCAAAACCAGGCTAGAAGGAAAATCTCGGTGAAATGCTGGACATCCCGGAAGAACACGTTGACGGCGGAAAGGGTCAGGGATAGGCCGGCAGCAAAGCAAGCTTGTAACAAAAGGAGCAGCGGAAAGGCCAGGATCCACGGAGTAATCCTTACCCTGAAGATGAGCAGGAACAGAAGGAGCACCATTTCCTGAAGTAGGAAATGGAACCCTGAGGAACATAGGTAAGAAAGGGGGAGGACCTCGCGGGGAAAATAGACTTTCTTCACCAGGTCGGCGTTGTTGACCACCGAACCTACCGCCTGAATGACCGAAAGACTCAAGAAGTTCCAAGGGAGGATACCCGCCAGCAGGTAGAACTCATATCTGGTCATGCCCTCCGTGCGCAGCCGGAATATGACCCCGAAGGCCACGTAATAGACCACCAACAGCATAAGGGGGTTGACCATCGACCAGAGGAAACCGAGAAACGAGTTCTTGTACCTCACCTTCACCTCTTTGAGGGTGAGGTTATAAAGGAGTTCCCTATAAGCCAGGAAGCTCTTCAAACGTTCCTTCATGGTGTAAGAAGTTATAACAGGTTGGCGATCCCGGCAAATCCTCCCGCAAAGTAAGGGGTTGCCTCATTTGCCTCCCGGAAATAAGTACTCACAAGGCCTTGAATATAATAAGGCTGCTTAGAGCTGGAATCGATGGATTAATCGATGGGCATTCGTACAAATTCCTTTTTTATGGAACATATACCGATGTAAAATGGCACGATCTGAGGTCGATTAAGCTGTGGGCAGGGTACAGACCACGTGATCTCAGCTCGTTCCCTACCCTTTACGAACGACCTTTATATGGTAATCGGAAACTCGAGCCCAATCGCTATCCCGATGGGGATGGGACTGGAGTTCTCGAACCTTGGAAAATAGATTGAGTTATGTCCCTGACACCTGACAAACAACTTTCTGATCGGTCATTAAATACGGGTATTCCGTGATGACATGGAAGATAAAAGAAAACCTGACGTTAAAATCCGAGCTTTTGTTAAAAAGACCCTGGGAAGGACCCCTGTGTGGTCCCTTCTTTTGAAAACTCGCTTTCACCTGAACAAGTTCCCCTCTCGGACCGTAAACCTAATGGAACGCTTATGGAACCGGTTGTCGGTTCGCGCCCTTCCTCCGGAAAGGGTAAGGGACCTGCTAAAGTCCCGGGACTTTTACGGCAAGGAATATTTCGAAGGAGGGAAGTGCCCTTGGGAGGAAAGCGGCTACGGGGAAACCTACGGTGACAACCCCGATTTCCATGTGGTGGCCAGACTGGCCCGAGATCTGCTGAAGGTCGAGCGGGCCCTGGAGGTGGGTTGCGCCAGGGGCTTCCTGGTGCTAGCCCTGCTCAAGGCGGGGATAGAGGCCTGGGGAATAGACCTCAGCGAGTACGCGGTGAAAACGGCCCCGCCTGAGGTCCGCGACCGCCTAAAAGTTCTCGACGTCCTGGAGGCGGATTTCCCGGAAGGAGCCTTCGACTTGGTACTAGCCCTGGAAGTACTCGAACACATCCCCCTTGGCGAGATAGGCAAGGTGGTGGAGGTGCTCCGAAGCTCCACCTCGCGCTATCTTTGGGCCACCATCCCATCGTACGGCGAGAATCCCTACGGCTTGGACGGATGGCTGGAGGGAAAGATAATACCCAGGCGATTGAGTCATTACAGGAATCACCTGATCGATCTGGCTAGGATCCCCGACATGACCTATGACGTCCGAGGATTGCCCATTCACGGCCATCTCATAGCCGCCAGCTACGATTGGTGGACGGGCCTTTTCACTTCGCGAGGATTTGTTCGCCGAGGTGATCTGGAAAGGGTGGCCAACCAGGAGGTGAGGTCGGCACGAGAGGGCATTTGGAACTGCTTCCTGCTGGAGAAGGTTCACCCTGCAGGCGAGGATTTTTCCCTCGAGTTAGATACCGGTAAATTCCAGCCCAGCGCGGAAGGGTCATGGAAGCACTTCGGTCCAGAACTCCCAGCGGGCATCTACCAGGCGGAGGTCACTCTTAACTTGAAAGGGGACTTGAAGTCCAAACACCGCGACGAGAGAGTGTTGACCTTGTCCTGCACCTCCGAGGACGGGGAGAGGTTCTACGGGATGAGGCTCCCCACCCGAAGGGAAGTGGAAAGAGGCCTGAAAGGGCGATGCCTCGCTTTGTGCTGGACCCTAACCTTCGACGGGAAGGGGAGGACCAGATTCGACCTATCCCCCAGCCGGGGACTGGAGATCGAGCCCTTGGCCTTCCTGCTCACGCCCATCAAGACTGAACCAAATTCCCCCGCTCATCCCCCATTAACCTAAATTCCCTTTCTGGACACCGCGGTCCATAGCACCCAATTGCCCGTTAAACCGCCGTTATCGTACAGTTCCGCGTGCGCTGGCGTGCCCAGAAATCCGAAATTAACTCCATTTGAGCTCTCAGGAAACTCGTCGCCGTAATCTGCTCGCTTCCCTTGGGCGGGCCCTGGAATCCGAAATTAACGCCGTGTTAAGGACCATTAACCCAATACTTCTTGACCTTCCCTGGAAGGCGTTATAAATCCTTGGCCGGAGTGGACAAAGCTAAAAATCAAGTTCTCGAAAGTCAAGTTCTCTAAGAAACACTGCTATCCACTTCTACCCAAGACCAGCCCATGGACCAGTTACTCATCATCACTTTTAAGCCAAGGGAAAGAAGGCGTTATCGTTCGCAGAAAAGATCAAATTTAAGGGCCCTCCCAGGATGCGGATAAAGAGGACGGCCTTCTTGGCAAGCATGGAGCTTGCCGCCCTACCAGCCCCAAGGTTTTCGGAACCTCGTCATCCTTTTGCTTAAGGTTTTGGGACCCGATGATGAGTTCAAGCGGGAAGCGGGATCAAGAACCGGTATACCCTTCGGCAAAATACCAAGTGGTGGAGGGCTCCGGCACTCCCTGAGAGGCGTGCCCTCCCTTTCTCGATCGATAGCTGAAATACATCGCCCTCTCCGCTACTATAGGACGGCCTGCCACCTCCTCCACCACCGCCGAGACCTCGTCGGCAGGCAGGACATCGTCCACATGGAGGGTGAAACGGGAGCGGGGAGCGACCCGATAGCGGAGTTCCTTCGCCAGTCCACCACGGGTGAGCAAGGAGATCCTCACCTCCGCCGCCTCATCCCCGGGGTTTCCCACCAGGATCCAGGTGTCGAAGTCCTCCGCGGTGTAGCCCTCGGCTAGGTACCATCGAGGCCCAGCATTGGTAACCCCCAATGCACAGGACCCGTCATCCTTGCCTCGAAAGTTGAAGTACATGGCCCTTTCCGCCACCACTGGCACGTCGCTTTCCAGGAAGACAGATACTTCCGAAGAGGGTAGATGGTCGTCGACCTTGAGGGTGAATCGGGAATGGGGTCTCACCTCGACTTCCACCCTCTTTTCCCTGCCCTCGGGGGTACACAAGCGGAATTTGACCCTCGCGGCGCGATCCTCAGGGTTTCCCACCAGGATCCAGGTGTCGAAGTCCTCCGCGGTGTAGCCCTCGGCGAAATACCAAGTGGTGGAGGTTTCGGAGGCAGCCTCCGCCACATGCCCACCCTTTTTCCCCGCGTATTCGAAATACATCGCCCTTTCCACCACCAGAGGCTTGTCGGAAAAGACAGCGGCGGAGAAGGAACAGGACGAGAAATCCTCCAGCTGGTCCACAGAAAGGGTGGATCTCCATCGGCCCGGTACTTTCACCACCACCTCTCTCTGATGTCCATCCTCCCTGAGGAGACGCACTCGCGCCTGCGCCTCCTCCTCACCTGGGTTGAGGAAGAGGATCCAGGTATCGAACTTCTGAGCGGTACATCCCTCCGCCAAGTACCAACGATCGGAGGGAGTGGTCACCCCGTGGCCACAAGAGCCGCCTTCGTAGGTCCCCATGTAATTGAAGTACATGGCCCTCTCCGCCACCAAAGGACTGTCCCCCATCACCACCGCGGAGACCTCCCTGCGGTTGAAATGTTCGTCTACGTGGACCGTTCGCCTCGACAAGGGCGGTACCTCAACCGGCACCTCCGCCGTCTCTCCAGTGGAGCAGAAGAGATTCACCGTAGCCCGCACCGTTTCTTTCCCTGGGTTGGCCAACAACAGATATTCGTCGAAGCGGTCCGGCGTAACGTTCACCATCGAGCTGCGCAAACCCAAGTAGAATCGCATCCTCTCTCCGCTTATGGTCTTCGTTCCCGCCGATCCCACGAAGGTGGCCCTTTTCACTCTACCGCTGGAAGTTCGGACGGAAAGATCCATGGAATAAAGGGTGCCCACATAAGAGTCGTCGCGAGCGTTCAAAAATGCTTCCATCTGCTGGCGCGTATAAGTAACGGTCCAACGGGCATAGGGGTTCACGGGATCCAGACAGAAAGGACAGGGTACGCCTCTTAAGTAGGGAACGGGAGATCCCGCCCAAACCTCCTCGTTGTTGTCGGTGTGGCCACCGCAGGAGGATGAATATTGGGTATTGGCCACTTGGCCGCCGTAAAGGACCACCTCTCCGCGTGTGGCGTCCACCGCCCTCGTCCATCCGGAATCTCCTTCCTTATCCCTTCCGTTGTAATATTGGCAACACACCTCGTCGCACAGGTCATATCCGGATTTCGCGTGCTTGCCCATGTTCTTTGCCGCATAGGACCTCGCCGCCACCGCTTGTGCCTTCACCGCCTCATGGGGCCAAGAGCCCGGAACTTCGGCCACTCCCTTTAGATACGTCTCGAAATCGCTGAACAGGACGGCCCTCATACGAAATTTCCCGTTAGAGGGGTAAAGATAGAGCCTCAGGGGATAAGTTGCGCTCAAGTGGCTTACCTTCCGGTTGTTGTTCTGGGGAAGACGTAGGACAGCAGAGTCTGCGGAGCCCCGGACGCACAGCTGAACCGCTGCGTCGCCATAACATCCCAACAATGTCCCGTCGGGCTTGTATATGGCGTACCGGCCCGAGGGATCGGGTCTAATGGTCCAGATTCCGCTTCCTGAACCGGTGGAACCCAAGATTCCCCCGGGGACATCCCCGCCCTGTGACAGATAGAGGATGAAGGAACCACTGAGGGGTTCAAGCTGGACGCTGTCCACCCCGTCCAATAAGCCCACCCGCAGCCACTGGGGACAGGGGTGTTTGGATACCTGAGTCCCCTGATAATAATAAGTGAGGATTTGGCGATAGTTGTATCCCCTGGCCGCCATGCCCCGGGCACCATATTGACACATACCCACCCCGTGGCCCCAGCCGGAACCCTCGAAACGATAATCGTCCGCCGACGCCAAAGCGGGGAAAGAAAATCGGTTACCGACCGAGGTCGGCCACAGCACCGCGAGAACGGGAACCGTGGCCAGCAGCGCCATGACCCTCCATAGCCAGACTCCAAGCCTGCGACCCCTAATACCGTGCTCGGCGCTTCCCCCGCCCATACTCGTGCAGAATACCTTTCCCCGTGAAGAAACGCTTTTTTTTCGCTCCTGCCTTTTATGGATCAACTCCTGATACCCCCTTCTCATGATCCCCACGGAGCTCTTGCCTGCCTCGCTCTCTTCTGAGGCCCGAAATCTTGCCCTGAGTCATCTTCCCGCCTCTGGCCCTCGACCGGACATTCGCACTGCCCACTGACCGTTTATCGAAAGACACGTCCTTTTACTTGAACAAGCTGTTCCCACCCCGCCACGCGGCACCTGAAGATGGTCCAAATCACTCTTCCTCCGCCTCCTCCTTGATCTCCTCCCACAGGAGGTCCATCTCCGGGAGGGAAAGCTTTTCCAACTTATGACCCCTTTGCTCGCACAGCTGTTCCATACGGCGGAAGCGTTCGGCGAACTTCCCCGCCGCCTTTTTTAGGGCCACCTCCGGGTCCACTTTCAGGTGACGGCTGATATTCACCAGGGTGAAGAGCAGGTCCCCTATTTCCTCCTCTCGTCGGTGGTCCTCCCTTTCCAGGACAGAGGCCAGCTCCTCCACTTCCTCCCGGAGCTTGGGCAGGATCTCCTTCCCACCATCCCAGTCGAAGCCCACTCGTGCAGCCCTCGCCTGGACCTTGTATGCGTAAAGCAGTGCGGGGAGGCCAGGTGATATGCCGTCCATCAGGGAGGTATTCCCTTTCTCCCCCGCCTTTATCCTCTCCCATCGAGCCAGGACCTCCTCGGGAGTCTCCGCCCTGTCTCTGCCAAAAACGTGGGGGTGTCGCCGTACCAGCTTGTCCACGATTCCCTGGATAACGTCCCTCACGTGGAAAAGTCCTTCCTCTGAACCCAGCTGGGCATGGAAGACCACTTGGAGCAGCAGGTCCCCTAACTCCTCGCACAGGCCCTCCATATCCCCCCGGGATATGGCCTCCACTGCCTCATGGGCCTCCTCCACCATGTGGCGGGCCAGAGATCTATGGGTCTGTTTCCGGTCCCAAGGGCATCCCTCCGGGGACCTCAAGCGCGCCACTACCTCCACCAATCGACGGAAATCGTATATTACTGTTTCGGGAAGGGCAGGGAGGAAAAGGCTAGTGAGATGGTGGAAGCGGTCAGCTCTGTCCAGCTCCTCAAGAGCTACCCATTCCACCCTCTCCCCCCCGTCGGCCTCCCCTGATACCACCGCCACCGAGTGATCTGGTGGATATACTTCCAATAGCAAAGCCTTCACCTCGGAGGCCATTATCCTGTCCTCCACCTGGCATAATAGGATGGCTCTTCTGGAATCTATGGCAAGGGGGCCCTTCTCCAAAAGACGAGAGGCCTCTTCGAGCGTCATACCCTCCACAGGATCCCAGCGCAAGGCGGCAAAAACGGAGTCCAAAAAGCTCACTGCCGGGTGTATCACCACCTCCACATCCTCCCTGAGGAGGATCTGCACCGATCTTTCCGCCACCAAGGGGTGCCCGGGAGTCGCATAGACCACCTCTCCCTTCTCCTTCGCCACCGCCAGCACCTCTTCGGCTATCCTATGGTAGGTCTCATCGAGGCTTTCGGTAAGTTCATACAGATGGTCCAGGTATCTCGTCCTCACCCCCTTCCCCTCGAGCTCGCTGACGCAGGGGTGGTGGGAAGTCCTCACCAGCACTTCTTCCGCCCCACGTAGTTTTTCCATGGTCCTCATGGTAATGAGATCCATGGGTCCAGGCCCTAGTCCCACCACATGGATCACGGGCCTTTTTCCTTCTCTTTCCACAGGCCTTTCCGTCATGCGATCTCCCATCCTTTAGCGCTATCTCGTTCGTGCTGATCCCTCATCCGGTCAAGCGTCCTTTCCTCAACCCATCGGAACTATGATCTGCAACCCCTAATCCCCATTGTTCGTTCGCCTTCTTCATCCGGCCCAAACCCCTCCTCCGATCCCGCTGAGCAGGCGAACCTCCTTATGGTAAAGCGACTTACGCATCGCTTGCCATCTTTGGGGGACAACCATCGAGGCAAGGACACCATCATGCCTACTCCACCCTGGGCTCATGGCTGGGTACCCCCGGTCTTTGAAGCTTCTCGGCTCCCGTTTTTCTGGCCTTAGGTTGACGTGCCCTTCCTCTTCCCTCTTCAGATGAGCGATCAATCCGGGACTTTTGTTTTGCCAGCCAATTCATGGAATTCAGGTAATTCATTAGGGCTTTGAGGTTCTCTCCCCCAGAAATGCTCCATGAACCTCGAGGATAGGGAAGTCTTATCTCTTGATAGGCCTTGTGATAGATAGCGTGGCGGAAAGGATAATCCCCCTCCCTCGCCAGCTCGATGTAATCCCTCCATCTCCTGGCACTCCGGGAGCTCAGCTTTAGTACCAACGTATCACCCGAGTGCCCTATCTCCTTAATTCCCAAGTTCCGACACAAGAAGCGCAGTTTTGAGGCTTCGAAGAGGTGATCCACCTCCGGAGGACATGGTCCATAACGATCCCTTATCTCGAACTTGAGCTGGTCCACTGCCACTGGATCAGGAGCCTCGGCAAGACGGCGGTATATCTCCACCCTACGGGAAGATTTCTCGACATATTCCTCGGTAATGAAGGCCGCCAGAGGTAGGTCGATGGTGACTTCGGAGGATCGAGGCCTTCGCACTCCCCGAAGGGAATCCACCGCTTCCGCCAACATGCGACAATATAACTCGAACCCTACCGCTTCCACGTGTCCGTGCTGTTCCGGGCCTAAAAGATTGCCAGCCCCCCTTATCTCCAGATCCTTCATGGCCACCTTCAACCCAGAACCCAATTCAGTGAAATCCTTGATCACTTTAAGGCGCTGTACGGCCCCTTCGCTGAGGGGTGCTCCTTCCCTGAAGAAGAAGAACGCATAGGCCTGACGATCGCTCCTTCCCACCCTACCTCGGAGATGATAGAGCTGGGAAAGCCCAAGTTGCTCGGCGCCGTCCACTATGAGGGTGTTGGCATTGGGGATGTCCAGGCCCGATTCCACGATGGTGGTGCACACCAACACGTCTGCTTTTCCTTCCACGAACTCCCTCATCACCCTCTCCAGCTCCCGCTCTTTCATCTGTCCGTGTCCCATAACCACCCTCGCCTCGGGAACCAGCTCTTTTACCTTTCGAGCCACCAAGGGGAGGGTTTCTACACGGTTGTGCACGAAGAAAACTTGCCCTCCTCGAGCCATCTCCCTCCGGACCGCCTCCCTCACCAACTCATCCCTCCACGGACTCACCGTGGTAATAACCGCTTGGCGGTCTTGAATGGGAGTATCGATGATGCTCATATCCCGGATACCGGAGAGAGACATCTGAAGAGTACGGGGAATGGGGGTTGCGGTAAGGGTCAACACGTCCACGCTCCTCCGGAGGGCTTTGAACTTTTCCTTCTGTTCCACACCGAATCTGTGTTCCTCATCGATTATGACCAGCCCCAAATCGAAGAATATAACGTCATCCTGGAGCAAGCGGTGGGTGCCTATGATCACGTCCACCTTTCCCCGCGCAAGATCCTCCAGTATTGCCCTTTGCTCGGCAGGAGACTGGAAGCGAGAGAGGGCCTCCACCCTCACAGGGAAAGAGGAATACCTCTCTCGGAAGGTTCGCAGGTGCTGTTGGGCCAGAACGGTGGTAGGCACCAGTACTGCCACTTGCTTTCCGTCCATAACCGCCTTGAATGCGGCCCTGACCGCCACTTCTGTCTTGCCGTATCCCACGTCCCCGTAAACCAGGCGGTCCATGGGCACCGGCTTTTCCATGTCGTCCTTTACTTCCCTAATGGCCTTTTCCTGATCGGGGGTCTCCACATAAGGAAAAGCGCTCTCCAACTCCCGCTGCCAGATGTCATCGGGGGAGAAAGCATGCCCCTCCGTGGCCATCCTCTCCGCATAGAGTTCAAGCAAGTCGATGGCCAGCTTCCTCGCGGACATCCTGGCCTTCCGGGTGACCCTCTTCCAATGGGAGCTGGAGAGGCGGTGAAGGGTGGGTTTTTCTGTCCCCACGTAACGATGTACCAAATCGATGCGGTCGGTGGGTACATAGAGCACGTCCCCATCCGCATATTTCAGAAGAAGGTATTCTCGCACGGCTCCTGCCACCTGACGGCGCACCAATCCGCCGTACACAGCAATCCCGTGGTGAAGATGTACCACGTAATCCCCTTCCCTCAAGTCCCACCAGCCCTCCACCGGCTGTCCCAAAGGTGGTCTGGTGACTGTCATCAATCTCCGAACCTTCACCCCAAAGATATCCGCCTCGGTTATGAAGGCCGAGCCCCAGCTTGGAACCTTGAACCCACGGGTCCATTCCTCCACCGACAGCGTCACCGCTCCCTTTGATGGAGCCTGCCGGGAATAGGGAATTTCCCTTTCCGCAAGGATCTGCTCCATCCTGTGCAACCTGCTCTCTCCCGCGAGGATCACATGAACCTCCCACCCCTCCCTCCGGAGCGCCTCAATATCTTGAAGGAAATCATCCAACCTGCCTTCGTAACGGGGGACCCCTTGAGTGTCGAAGGAGAAGTGGCATGGGGCCGCGAAAGGATCCAAAATGGCTTGTAGAACCCCTCTTTCCTTCACCTCCCCCAACAACTTTTCCCACTCTCGCCCTTCCAACGAACCCCGAACAAGAGCGGGATTGAACCAAATGAGTAGGCACCCCGGAGGCAGCAGCTCTAGCAAATCCTTCTCACCCCCGCCCTCCATCTGGACGGGAAAGATCTCCACCTCTTCCAAGGATTCCAGGGAACGCTGATCCACCGGATGGAAATAGCGGATTCGCTCCACCATGTCCCCATCCCATTCCAACCTGACCGGCCAAGGATGACCGGGATCGTACACGTCGATTATGCTCCCCCGAACGGCGAACTGTCCCGCTCCTTCCACCAAATACTCCCTCTCGTAGCCCATTTCATTTAACTGCCGCAGCGCTTCTTGCCACTCCAGCGGACTTCCCGCTTTCACCCTCAAAGGTGAGGATGTGCGATCTGCGGGAAAGCGATGCCTGAAGGCCTCGGGCCCCACCACCAAGACCTTGTTCTCCGCCCGGGCCAGGGATCGCAGGGCCCTCGCCCTCAAGGCCACCGCTTCCGGATCCTCCCCCCTTTCCCCCGCGATAGAAATCTCCCGGAAAGTTATCCGCTCCACCCTTTCCTTTCCCAGCAAGGAGACCAAAAGGGTAAAGGTCTCGTCGGCAATGGACTCAGGTATCGCCACCACTAGGGTTGTGGGGTGTTCTTCCATCAAATGGGCCACCAAGAAAGGGAAGGCCTCCTCTTCCACCCTCACCACCGCAAACCGGTGAGATAGGAGATGGGGCACCAAACCCTCCAATGCCTCCTTTAAGATTTCCCTCAACCTTTTCCAAGCAAGACTTGTGTTTCCCATCTTCATCAGGACTGTCGTTTTAAGGTTTTTCGCGCTCAACGTTCGGCTTCCAGGCCCAGAAACCATTGTATCCTCTACTTGGACCTAAAAGCCCTCACCAGCAACCTCTTGATGTTGTCCGTCGCAACTCCAACTGGTCCGCGCAAAATTGGTCCTGGTCAGTTATCGTTTTTCCTGCGAGCTCAAAGACCCCAAGGAACACCCCACCGCAATTCTCACCCCGGCCAAGTCCCGTCAAGTGGTGTAAGAAGCATTTTCGTGCCATCCCTCCCTTCCGTCAGCCTAACCGACCGCCGATGCGAGCTCCTTC
>JACVJK010000021.1 GCA_015711955.1 Actinomycetota bacterium
CCTCCGGTTGAAAACTTGGGATACGCGCCTTTTGCCCTGGACCCTTCGCCCGCAAGCGTTTTGGCGGACCTTTCAAGTCGAAAGCACTGGGATATACCTCTTTTGCCCTGGACCCGAAGCCGGGTCGCGTTGGTCTAGATGTCACCCTTTTGTGGGGTCACGATGGGATGAGCGGAGGATTAGAGCTCCCGCCCGGGAGGCGAGAATATTATGGGAGTTTTTGGTCCGCCGCCATGCTCGGACCGAACTGCGGCCCCTTGTCTTTCGAGGAAAAGCGCGGATGGTGCGCCAAGGAGGGTGTGCTTTGATCCTTGAGGGAGCGCTGGACGGTCAGTTCCCCTGGATATCGATCCCCGTGGAAGGATTGTATGACGATCCCGATTTCCGGCGGGAGCATTTCCTTTCCTTGAGGAATGAATATTTGAGCTTGGCCTACAATGCGTGGCGACCTGCCGCCCTCCTGGACGACAAAGGCATGATCCGACGCTGCAACCGTCTTTTCTCCGCCTTCTTGGGGCTCGGAGAAGGAGAACTCGAAGGAGTTGGCCTGTTCGACCTTATAGACGACGAGGACATGCCGTCCTTCTCTGACCTATTCCGGGAACTTGCCTCCGAACCAGGGCTTTCCACCGTCACTTTGGTGCGCCTGCTAAACCGAGACGGTCTGGCCTTCAACGCTGCGGTTTTGTTGCGCAACTGCGTTGATCGCCCCCAGGCCCCGGGGATAATCTTGGAGGTCCTAGACCTCTCCGGCTCCGCTCAGGCCAAGCGTCTGGTGGACGAGTTCCACAAGCTCCTCCGCAGGCTGGGCTCCGATCTCCAGGGCAACATAATGAACATAGTGGGATCCGCCCGGGAGATATTCTCCGCCGATGCCTCAGCCTATTTTCGCTGGGAGAAAGGCCATCTGCGAGTGTTCGCCGCCACCAGGGAGCGCAGGGAGAGCCTCTTCTTGAAGGACCCCACCAAGGCGCTGGCTTGCCGGGTCTTGCGGCGAGGGGCCGAGGAGCCCCTCCACGTTAAGGACTTGGCAAGTCTGGGAGAGGCGCCCGAGGATCCGCTGGCCTCACGAGTCGCCGCCCGTTCTTTCTACGGGCAGCCGGTGATGCTTTTAGGGAAGACAGTCGGGGTTCTCTGCCTCTATCACCGCCGACCGAGGGAGTACGCACGAGACGAGAAGGACAGCCTTAGCCTCATCGCCCGCTTCGTCTCCCTGGAGGAAGAGCACCGCCATCAAGAACAGTCCTTGCGGGATCTCATCGACGTGGTGGCCCACGAGCTGCGCCATCCCATATCAATCGTCATGGGATACGCCCAGACCCTGCGAAACTATCGTGGCAAGCTGAGTGAGGATATGGTGGACGAGATCCTCCTCCGAATCCTGCAGGGAGCCAAGAGACTGGAGTACATCACCAGTGAGATCCTGGAGGTCTCCCGGGTCGAGAAAGGCAGGCTTACCGTGGTGAAAGAGGAGGTGGATCTGCAGGCGCTGTTGGTGCGGGCCGTGGAGGAGATGAGAGCCAAGGGAGTGACCAAGCCACTTATCCTCCACCCGAACGACCTCCCTCCCGTCATGGCCGACCCGGAGAAGGTCTTGGAGGTGCTCGTCATCCTCATGGACAATGCCGCCAAGTACTCGCCCGACGGGGCACCGGTGGAGATCACCGCCGGGGTGGGCACCGACGAGGTGGTGATCTCGGTAATGGACAGGGGCCCAGGCATACCGGTGGAGGACCGACTAAGAGTGTTCGAGAAGTTCTATCAGGTGGAGGAGGCCATGCACCATTCCCTTCCCGGCATCGGCCTGGGACTTTACCTGGCTAGAGAGTTGGTGGAAGCGCATGGTGGCAGAATCTGGTGCACCGGCCGAGAGGGTGGGGGTTCCGTGTTCCGCTTCACCTTACCCCTATGAGGACAGACGTCATATCTTGACCACGCCGCTTTGCCGCGAAACCCCCTCACAACGACCCCTCGTCTGATCCGCCACCTCCCTGACGTCCACCGCTGGATGGAAAACCAAGACCGGTAGGGATCATGGCCCCACCCTTAAAACCCGTCCCGCCTCATTTCCTTCTCTTTACCTCATGTAATGGCCGAGCCATCATACCCAAAAACACGACCCGAGCCTCGCCCCGCTCAAATCCCCCTTTTCACATTTACAATCGATCCTTCGCGATGACATCTCTCTGTGCGTCAACGGGTCAAACCAGTCTCTAAAAGCTGGAGGAATCCGGGAAATGACACCTCGGTGCATTCCCATCCTCGAATGGTGGTGGTCCCCTCCGCCACCAAGGCAGCCACCGCCAAGGCCATGGCTATGCGGTGATCCCCTCGGGGATCCACCTCAGCTCCCCGGAGGCGAACCGGCCCTCGAACCACAAAGCCATCGGGTAACTCCTCGATGCGGGCTCCCATCTTCCGCAGCTCCCCACATACGCCAGCTATGCGGTCGGATTCCTTGACCCTGAGCTCGGCGGCACCCCTCACCACCGTTTCCCCTTCTGCCTGGGTGGCCACCACCGCCAGCAAGGGCAGCTCGTCGATCATGGTGGGCACTCTCTCTGGATCCACCGCAACTCCACGTAAATCGGCGTGTCTCGCCTCCAGGGTTCCCCGGGGCTCGTGATCCACCTCCTCATAATCGTACTCGGCTATCATCGCTCCCATGGTGTTCAAAAGACTGAGGAAACCGGCCCGAGTGGGATTCAGGCCCACGCGCCTGAGGATCAAATGGGATCCAGGAACCAACACGGCAGCGGCTAAAAGAAAGGCAGCGCTGGAAATGTCCCCAGGAATCGAGATCTCCCTGCCCTGTAGGGTCCCCGGCCTCACGGTCACGCCGTCGTCGATGAAGGAGAGTTCGGCCCCCATTAGCGACAGCATGCGCTCGGTATGGTCTCTGGCAGCAAGCCCTCCCCGCACGGTAGTCTCACCCTCCGCTTGCAGACCGGCCAGAAGCACTGCGGACTTCACCTGGGCGCTCTCCACCTCCATGTTCCATTCGATTCCCTTCAGCCCTCCACCTCGGATAGCGAGGGGCGGCAGACGATCGCCGTCCCTGCCCATTATCGCCGCCCCCATCTTCCTCAGGGGCTCCACCACCCTACCCATGGGTCGAGAGCGCAGGGAGGAATCGCCGCTGATGATGGATAGAAAAGGCCTTCCCGCCAAAGCGCCTGCCAGCAACCGCATGGTAGTGGCGGAATTGCCGGCGTCCAAGACGTCCGTGGGCTCCCTCCAGGACTCGGGACCGTCTCCCTCCACCACCAGCGCGCTTCCCTCCAACCTTATTTCCACCCCCAACATGCGCAGGCAGGAAACGGTGGATAGGCAGTCCAAGGACCGTAGGAATGGAGTGGCGACGGTCCTTCCCTTGGCCATGGATCCCAAAATGGCCGCTCGATGGGAGATGGACTTGTCCGGCGGCACTTCCGTCTCTCCCCGGAGGGGTCCCCGGGGCTCCAATCGAACTTCCATCATCACCTCCGCCTAAGAATTTGCGGGATCTATTGCGATCCTTTCCAGTTCGCCCGAGCGATCAACCCATTTCCAACCCCCGGGAAAGGATGGCACGAAAACCCCTGTCCTTCAAGGCCCGAAGCGCGGCTTCCGCCTCCTTTAGCCCCCTTACGGCAAGGCGCAACAATCCGGCCCCACTCTCAAGGGGATGAACCAACTCCAGATCCTCTATGTTTATACCCCGTTCCCCTATGGCCATGGTGACAGAGCTGATGACCCCCGGTCGGTTCTCCACCGCCACGGTTAGGTGGAAGAGCTCCTCTGCCTGTTCTCGAAGGGCGGGCACCAACATCGCCCTGCCCGTGCTGGCCCTTTCCATAAAAGCCAGGAGTCCCTGCTCGTCTCCCTCGACCAAGAACTCTCTCGCCTTGGAGAGAATCGCAGTGAGGGAGTCCAGGGTGTCCAACACCGCTTCCCGGTTCTCCACCAGTATGTCCAGCCATAAGCGGGGATTGGAAGCGGCTATTCGCGTAACATCCCTGAACCCTCCCGCCGCCAACTTCAATAGGGGGTACTGCTCAGACCGATCCAAAGCCAGATTCATGAGCCCCATGGCCAGCAGGTGGGGCAAGTGACTTATGACCGCCACCGCTCGGTCATGTTGGGTGGGTTCCATGGCCAGCACTCGGGCCCCCAAGGAAGATATGAAGGAGTGCAGGAAGGAGAAGGCCTCGGCGGAACAGTGGGGAGAGGGAGTGAGCACGTAGTAAGCGTCTTGAAAGAGGTCTGGGTCAGCGAACTCCACTCCTCGCCGCTCCGAGCCGGCCATGGGGTGTCCCCCGATAAAACAGCTCCCTTCCGGGATGACCTCCATTGCCTTCCTCACCACTGGATCCTTCACCGATCCCACGTCGGTCACCAAGGATCCCTCCACTAGATGAGGGGCAAGCTCCTCCAAGACCGAGATGATGGCCCGCACGGGGACGGCCAAGAAGATCAAATCGCAGGTGGCGGCCAGATCCGGCAAATCCGCCAAGCGGTTTACCGCCCCCCGGCGTTCCGCCTTCTCCGCCATTCGGTGATCGGCATCGTAACCCAACACCTCGATTGCAAGATTGCGCTTCCTGATGGCCAAACCCAAGGAACCCCCTATGAGGCCCGTGCCCACCAAACCCACCCTCTCCACCATAGGCCCCTCGCCGGCGTTCCGGTCAAAACCGTTCTCCTCCATGGTCCTACCTCCCCTCGGGCTTTCTCAAGCTGGTCCAGGCCTTCAGGTCCTCCATCATGGCCTTGAACTCCTGAGGTGTTAGAGACTGGGCCCCATCGCACAGGGCCTGTTGCGGATTGGGGTGAACCTCCACCATCACCCCGTCCGCCCCCGCCGCCAGGGCCGCTCGCGCCAAAGGGGGCACGAGTTCCCTTATTCCCGTGGCGTGGCTGGGGTCCACGATCACCGGGAGGTGGGAGTTCCTCTTCACCAAGGGAACGGAGGATATGTCCAATGTGTTGCGGGTGCCGGTCTCGAAGGTCTTTATCCCCCGCTCGCAAAGGATCACCTGGTGATTGCCCTCCCTCAGGATGTACTCCGCCGCCAACAACCACTCCTCCACGGTAGCGCTCATTCCCCGTTTCAACAGCACCGGTTTGTCCTGCCTGCCCAGCTCCTTCAACATGAGGAAGTTCTGCATGTTGCGGGCCCCCACTTGCAGGACGTCGGCATACTGATAAACCAGCTCTATGTCCCTGACATCCAGAACCTCGGTCACCACGGGAAGGCCGGTCTCCTCCCTGGCCCGAGCCAACATACGCAGGCCTTCCTCGCCCAAGCCCTGGAAACTGTAGGGAGAGGTTCTGGGTTTGAAGGCTCCACCCCGGAAGAGCTTGGCGCCAGCCTCCTTCACCAGGCGAGCGGTCTCCACCACCTGTTCCTCGCTCTCCACCGAACAGGGCCCTGCGATGACCACGAACTCGCTCCCCAGTTCCGCCTCACCCACTCGAATAACGGTGGGCTCGGGGCGAAACTCCCGGCTCACCAGCTTGTATGGCTTCATGATGGGCACCACGCGCTCCACCATGGGGTAAGCCTGGAAAGGCAGCTCCATCACCTTCTCGTCATCACCGATAACCCCGATCACGGTGTGGAACTGGCCCCGGGAGACATGAGCCTCCAGGCCCACCTGTCGGATCATCTTGACTACCGCCTGCACGTCTTCCTCGCTCGCCCCCATCTTCATCACGATTACCATATCCACCCCTCCTTCAGGCCTTACCGAAGTCCAAAACTACCGAACGTGCCTTCCCTTCTCCTCGAAAGAGAGCCCATAAAATTCAGGAGTTCGAGCATCTGCTCGAACTCCCCCATTCCTTCCTCTATTTAGTTGTGAGGCGCTGCCATCTGTTTCTATTCGGGGAGGTCGGTCCTCAACTGGCGCGCCCCCTCGAGATAGGGGTGCCGCAACTCGTGCGGCTGTTTTCGGGTGTAGAAATGCATTAACACCCGCACACAACGTCCCGGCGCTCCCTCCACCGAAAGTTCTTTTGCGCAAAGCAGGGGCACGTGGGTTAGTCCCATGTGCCTTGCGGCCGCAGCCGGGAACTCCGCCGTAAGGTCATCAGTGGCGGTGAATATGATGTCCACGATATCCTCCGGTTTTATGTCGTTGCGGACCATCATCTCACGGAGGAGGGTAGCCGTCTTCTCGGTGATCTCCTCCTTGCTGTTCTCCCGACAGAGGATAGCCCCTCTCAACGCCCTCAGCTGCATGCCGCCTCCCTTTGGAGATATAGTTTAGCACATCGCTTGCGTCTTGGATCAGCAGCAACGCTCATTCCTCCGGCTCCTCATTTTCCAAGCCGACATCCCGCTCCAACCCGTCTTTTTGTAGGTCTTCATCTCTCCAGACGAGCAAGGCCCTCACTTCCTCCGGCGTTAGTTCTCTGTAGGATCCCTCGGGAACACCGGAGAGATCCAGCGGCCCCAAACGGGTCCGTACCAGATCCAGCACCTTCAAGCCCACCGCCGCGCACATGCGGCGCACTTGCCTCTTCCTCCCCTCCTTCAGTGTTATCTCCAGCAGCACCCGGTCTCCGTAGCGACCCAGCACCCTCACCTTGGCAGGAATGGTGATGCCATCCTCCAGCTCCACTCCTTCCCTCAACCTCTTAAGCTTTCCAGGAGTTAGATATCCCTCGGCAAGCACGGTATAGGTCTTGCTCATCCCAAAACGGGGGTGCATAACCCTTTGGGCCAGGTGTCCATCGTTGGTGATGAGCAGGAGGCCCCGAGTGTCTTTGTCCAGTCTGCCCACCGGGAAAAAACGACCTTCTTCCCGGATCAGGTCCATCACCGTGGGACGGCCCTGCGGATCGCTCACCGTGGTGATGTAGCCGGGCGGTTTGTTGAGCAAGAAATACTTCTTTTCCGTTCTCAGGTCCAGAGGCACCCCATCCAGGTAAATGATGTCGCGCTCTGGATCGGCTTTGTCCCCCAATTTAGCCACCCGGTCGTTAACCTTGACCCTTCCCTCCACGATAAGTTCTTCGCACTGACGTCGAGAGCCCAACCCCGCCCCAGCCAGGATCTTCTGTACCCTCATCTCGGCCACGGCGGTCACCTCCGAGCTATTGGGGTCTTGACATCTTAGCGGCCCTGATGCGGATTTGGTCCTTCTCTCTGGCTTCCCTTCGTTTCTTGGGACAGCGATTACTCGTCCTCGGTTTCCGAGGTGGAAGATGGCTCCATCGCCTGGTCCCTATCCCCTGCCTCTTTGTCCGGGACTTGATCATTGCGGGCCTCAGGCCCCGGAAGGGTTATAACGCTCCCGTTTACCGGGGAATTGCCCAAGGAGCGGGCCATCCTCTCCACCTCATCCGAGGAAGGGGTGAAGTCCTCCAGGGGCGGCAGATCCTCTAAGCTGGAAAGGCCGAAGGTCTGCAGGAACTTTTCGGTGGTGACGTAAAGGGCGGGGCCACCAGGCGCTTTTTCCCTCCCCGCCTCCCGAACCAGACCTTGCTCCTCCAGGACCCTGACCACGCTTTCCGACTGAAGTCCCCTCAAGTTGGCTATTTGAGCACGAGTTATGGGCTGCAGGTAAGCGATGATGGCCAAAGTCTCCACCGCCGCTCGAGTCAGCCTCGGCCGGCGGGACTGGGCGAACGCCTTTTCCGCCAAGGGGACATGGGCTGGATGAACGTGCATCCTCCAGCCGCCCTCCGACTCCCGCAGCTGTATGCCCCTTTCGTTTTCCCGATATTCTCTCTGCAGGGATTGGAGAATCGATAAAACCTGCGCCGCGTCCAAATCCAGCACCTCTGCCAGCCTCGCAGGGGTGAGAGGTTCGTCGGCCAGAAAGAGAAGGGCCTCCACTTGACTTTTGAGAAGACCGTATCCCTCCAGACTTCGGTCATTGCCGCGGCCACGAGGGTCAAGCTTTTCCTCCTCGGTCAACCCTCCATCCCTCCTCTGGTCTTCGGTCAGAGGTTTTCCGTGCTTAAACCCAAAAGGCTTTTTCCCTCCCTGTTCCGTAAAGTAAGTGATCGACCCGCTGCCTCCCTAGCGATCTCTGCCTGGCGGGCATATGATCGCGCGGCCATCCACGAAAAGCGGACTTGGCCCCTCATGGCCCAGTCATCGCCTCCGCCTGCGCATTGAGCGGAGCCACCTGAATGTCCCCGAAGCGCTCGGCCTGGAAAAGGTCCACTTCCTCTCTCTTGAACAGCTCCAAGAGCGCAAGGAAGGTGGCGATGACCTCTATGCGGAGTCTGCAATCGGCGGTGAGCTCCCGGAAGGTGGTTCTGCTCTTTTCCGCCAGCACCCGGCGAATCCGCTCCATGAAATCGGGAATGTTAACCCGGATGGGCGCTATGTAGGAGACGTCCAATGGCCTCTCTGCCTCGAGAAGACGCCTCAGGGCGTCTCGCAGCACGTACAAATCGATGCCCACAAGCACGTCAGACGCCGCTCTCACCAGCGCCTCCTCGTATTCCACCTCGCGATAAAGGTAGCGATTCTCATCCTCCCATCTCTCGAGCAACCACTCGCCCGCCCTTCGGAACTTGCTGTATTCCACCAGCCTCCATAGCAGCTCTTCCCTAAGCTCAGCGGGAGACACCTCCTCCTGCGCCTTTTCCGGCTCGGGCAACAAGCCATCGGATTTGAGCTTGAGGAGCGTGGCTGCCACCAAAAGGAACTCGGTGGCCACCTCCAAGTCCAGTTCCCGCATGGCCTCCATGTAGCGGAGGTACTCGTCGGTTATCTCCGCCACTGAGATCTCGTATATGTCTATCTCCTTACGGCTGATGAGGTGAAGCAAGAGGTCAAAAGGTCCCTCGAAGGACCCTACCCTGACCTTAAACTGGTGCGCCTCATCCTTCCCCAATACCATGCGCCTCCGCACCTCGGATAGCACCTCGTCGGCCAAGGGCGCCACCTTCCTCCTGCCCTCCCGCAGGACCTCCGATACTAGGTACCTCTTCGGATCCCACGCCATCCCCCTATCGGTGAAAGCCGGATTGGGTGGACGTTCGTCGGTGGTTGCCGCCCAACCCCTCAAAGGGACGTCAAGCCCTGCCGATGCCCATGCGCCTCCGCACCTCGGATAGCACCTCGTCGGCCAAGGGCGCCACCTTCCTCCTGCCCTCCCGCAGGACCTCCGATACTAGGCCGGGTTTCTTCTCCAATTCCCGGCGCCTCTCTTGAAAGGGCAAAAGGTCCTCTATCACCCTTTCCGCCAGGATGCCCTTGCATTCCACGCACCCCCATCCGGCGGTGCGGCAATTCCCCCCGATCTCATCCAGGCGGTCCGGGGTGTATATCTTATGTAGTTGGAATGCACTGCACTTCTCGGGATCACCTGGGTCCTTGCGCGTCCTGCGAGCTGGGTCAGTGACCATGGAAAGGACCTTTTCCTTCACCACGCCCGGCTCGTCATCCAAGCCTACGTAGTTGCCGTAACTCTTGCTCATCTTCCGTCCATCGGTACCCGGAATACGGGGAGTGGGCGACAAGACGGCCTGGGGTTCCTCGAAAGTCTTGCCGTAGAGGAAATTGAAACGGCGAACGATCTCCCGGGTAAGTTCCAAGTGGGGAAGCTGATCCTCGCCCACTGGGACCCTCTCTCCCCTGACGATGAGGATATCCGCAGCCTGAAGCACCGGATACCCCAAAAAGCCGTGGGTGGCGATGTCCCGGTTCTTCAGCTGTTCTTGCTGTTCCTTGTAGGTTGGAACCCGCTCCAGCCATCCCAAGGGGGTTATCATGGACAGGTAGAGCTGGAGCTCGGCAACCTGGGGCAGGTCTGACTGGCGATATATAACCGCCCTTTCCGGGTCCAATCCCACCGCCAACCAGTCCAGCACCATTTCCTCCACGTACTCGGAAAGTCGGGATGGGTCCTGATACTCAGTGGTGAGGGCGTGCCAGTCGGCCACGAAGAAGTAGCATTCGCCCTCCTCCTGCAGCTCCACCATCTGGCGGAGGTTGCCCCACAGATGACCAAGGTGCAGCCTCCCCGTGGGGCGATAGCCGCTAAGTATCCTGCTATTGCTCAAGGCGTCCTCCTTTTGGAACCCGCTGGCCTAACGAGATCGGGCAAGCGACTTCGACCACTACCTTTCGGGGATATTTTACCCGCCCAATCCGTCAAGGGCCCTTGCAACGCCAGAGGGTCAAGTGAATAACTTAAATGGGGGCGGGACCCTCGCGCACACCTCGAAAGGTTAGCTGGAGAGGCACGACCGAAAATCGTGCCTTCTTTCTATCTATCAGAGGGAATCGTCAGCCACCGCCAGCATCTTCGCCTTCAGATCCTGGGGCTCCTTTTGGTGTCCCTCCACCAGGCGGCAGACCTCCTCCTCGCACCCAGCCAGGCGAAGGATCTCAGCTCCCACTTCCCCGTGGTGGAGTTGGATGAAAATTCCTCTTTTCCAACCCCGGGGAAGGGAGTAAAGCCTCTCCGTCCAAGCCGGCCCCCGCGCCTCTCTCTCGACAGACTCCGCGATTCTCGAGAGAACCGAGGGGAAAAGGAGCTCCAATAACATATAGAGATAGCGAACCGGAACGCGAAGCTCCCTGCGGAGCTTTCCCACATCGTGGAGGAGCGCAGCCCGCAGGAGCGTCGGATCCTCCCGCCCCACCCGGGAAGCCACCGCCAAGCTGTGGGCAAGGTCGTAGCGCCTGAGGGAGAGGAACAGCTCCCTCTCCACAGGGCTCAAAATCCGAGCTTCCCTCTCTGCCCGGCGTCGCAACCTGGGATCCAACGCCAGCAGGCTGACTCTCGCCTTGCCCGGCAGGTTCCTCCAGCTGTTTCCCATGGACACATCCCCACCCCGACCTGTATCGGGACATTTTTCAGAGCGTGTAAGGAAGTTGAAACAGGCGGAAGCAGAGGTTCAACAGGCCTCTCACCAGGCCCCCGAGGGGAAAACCGAAAAAGGAAACGATGAGCAGGATTATGATTATCCCGTAGGGCTCGATGGCCTGGTAGGCTCGCCGGGCCTCGCCTTTGAGGAAATATCCCACCACCCGGGATCCGTCCAGGGGAGGGATGGGAAGGAGGTTGAACACGAAGAGAAGGAAGTTGATGTAAGCGATGAAGACGAGGGTGATCGCCGCCTTATCACCTGCGACGCCCCCCCACCATGCGTTAGCCGCCCCAGCCAGCCCCATGCAAGAGATCCCCAACATGAGGTTGGAGAGGGGCCCTGCCAGGGAGACGTAAACGATATAACGGGCTTTGCGCAGCAGGAAAGGGTTGACCGGAACTGGTTTTGCATAGCCTATGATGAAGCCGCCGTATCCCATCAGGCTCATGAGAAAAAGGAGCCCGGGAAGGATAAGGGTGCCAAAAGGGTCCACGTGCGCCAGGGGATCCAGCGTAACCCTGCCCGCAGCCTTGGGGGTGGGATCCCCCAGCTTCCAGGCCACGTAACCGTGGAAAAACTCGTGAAATATCACCCCCAGCACGAGGCCCACCAACATGTAAAGGGAGGTCTCGACGTTACTCATGGGTCATCCCTCGAAATGGCCATGTCCTCGGATCCCCGTAGGGACCAACTTGTCTCGCCCACAGACCCGGGATCTGCCCCAGCCCTCAAATCCCCTCGGGATGGGGAGTCAACTCGGAGGGTATCGTCCTTTCCGTCTTGCGCACCATCGCTAACCAAGTGCCCCATTTCTCGGAGATAATTTTTCACCAGCTTTAACTCCTCTTCTTTGCCCCTCACCCTTCCGTCCAACACCGCGTCCCGCAATCTGGTCAGGATCCGCGAATAGAGGGGGGAGGGCTCCAAGCCCATGGCTTCCAGGTCCTTGCCGGTGACCTCGGGTCTTACGCGGCTCCAGTCCCCGAGATAAGTTTTGACGTGCCTTCTAGTCCTCGCCCCGCCCAGGGCATAGAGATATGTTAGGGATTCCCTTTTCAGCGGGTCAAGCAACCGAGTGGCTCTACTGGGTAAGATCTCATCCGTCTCCAGCTCGCGAAGCAGGCCAGGAACAAGTCGGAGGCATTGCAACAGTGCATCCCGGTCATCTTTGCGGAATCGCATCTGCCGGCACCATTTCTCCGCTTCATCGGGGGGGAGCGAAGAGAGCAGGGCAGCCATGGGGAGGATCCATTCCCTCCCCTCCTCCGCGAGCAATGGCTTCAATTCCTCCCAGGAAATCTCCAGTCGGCGGAACCGCTCCTCCACCTCCTCGCTTATGTGCAAGCTTGGATGAAGCGCCCGCAGGGCTCCCAGCTCCTCCAGCCTACGAAAGCACTTCCTGGGCAGGGGATGGGGTTCAGAGCATATGTCTATTAGCTCGTCCCTAACCCTCGCGTTGGTGAGTCTCCCCACCATCTCCATCTCCACCGCTCGCCGGGCCAGGAGTTCCGTCTGGCTCTCCATGCGGAAACCATATCTTTGTTCGAAGCGCACTCCCCGGAAGATGCGGGTGGGATCCTCCACGAAGCTCAGATTGTGGAGCACTCTTATCCTGCCGTTTTGCAAATCCTTAAGGCCACCGAAAAAATCCAGGAGTTCTCCGAAGCGACGCCCGGTAAGGGCCACCGCCATGGAGTTGATGGTGAAGTCGCGACGGTAGAGGTCCTGCCTTATGGAGGACTGCTCCACCACCGGAAGGGAGGCCGGCTCCTGGTAGAACTCGGTTCGGGCGGTGGCTACGTCGATCCTCCTTCCCGAGGGAAGGATCACCACCGCGGTGCCGAATTTGGGGTGGGTCCTGATCCTTCCCTTAAGGCGTCGTGCCACGGAATGGGCGAAAGCTATCCCGTTTCCCTCCACCACGACATCCAGGTCCAGGATGGGATATCCCAAGAGAAGATCCCTGACCACTCCTCCCACCAGATAGACCTGGCAGCCTTCCTCTTGGGCTATCTCCGAGATCTCCCGCAACAGGGCCATGGTCTCGCCAGTGAGATTGTGCTGCATGAGGTCAACCAAATCGCCCCTGCCCAAGGACACTTCTCCAACCCTAGGGGACAATCCAGCAACGTACTCCGTCCCGTGCAAGGCCCGCAACAAGTCCTTTCGGGTCACGATGCCCAAGGCCTTCCCTTCCTTTACCACCAACACCCGCCCGATGGCGTTCTCCATCATCAGGCGCTGTACCTCTTGGAGGGATGCCTCAGGTTCCACCGTGACCAGGTTGCGGTTCATGAAGCCCTTGACGGGGGCGTGTCCCAACCCATGATGGGCGGCCTTGTCCAAGTCCTTGCGGGAGATCATCCCCACCAGTCTGCCCTCTCGGTCCACCACCGGAAAGGCAGTGTGTCCGGTCATGGTCATCCTGCGGGAGGCCTCATATATCGGGGTATCCTCGAGGATGGTCCTGAGAGGGCCACTCATGATCTCCCCCGCCGTGCGCAGGGGCCGGATTTCATTTTCCAGAGCGGCCATTAGATCCCTTTCCACTCCCGTAAGGGAGCCCCCCCTCACCACCGCCGATCCCGCTTGGGGATGCCCACCCCCTCCCAAATGGGAGAGTACCGCCTCCACGTCTACCTGTGGCAGCCTAGAAAGCCCCACCACCAACACCCGGTCCTTCATGCGCACGAGGGTGAAGAAGACGTCCAGGTTTTCCAGCTCTGCCAGCTTATTGGCCACCAAAGAGCTTCCCTCCACGTATTCACCGAGTTCTGCGGTGGCCAGCGTTACCAACACGCCCTTGACCCTCTCCTGCCGCAAGCTCTCCAGGAGCTTTAGCATGAGGCCGTGCTGGTCAGGAGTGAGCGGTTTTCCCAGAAAGCGGGCCACCACGTTCACGTTGGCCCCCGCCCTCATGACGTAGGCCAAGGCTTCCGCGTCGTCGGGGGTGGTGCCCGCGAAAGTGAGGGATCCGGTGTCCTCGTGGATACCTAAGGCGAAAAGGGTGGCTTCAAAGGGCGAGATGGGGATTCCCCTCCCTCGGATGAGCTTCAGGAGTATGGTCACCGTAGCCCCTACTTCCTCACTGTAATCCACTACCCTTTCCCCTCGCAGGTCGGAAGGGGTGGACGGATGATGGTCGTACAGGAAGACCTCCACCCCCGGCCGCCTTGCCACCTCCTCCAGATCTCCCAGCCGGGAGGGAATTCGGGTGTCCACCACGATGAGTCGATCTACCGCCTCCTTATCCAAAGTTCGGGCGTCAACGAACTCCAACACGTCCCCGTGGAGGGCCAGGAACTCGCGCACGTTGCGGTTGATGGACCCGGCGAATGTCTTGACTGCCCCCGGGTAAAGCTTCTCCGCCGCCACCATGGAAGCCAAGGAATCGAAGTCCGCGTTCACGTGTCCTATTATGAGATCCATCTCCTTGGATACACCTCGCGCTCGGGCGAAGGCCATGCCCCTCACGGGATTCGATCCAGGATCAATGGTGGGGGCTCCACTGGCTCCTCCCCTATTCGGAAGCAGGCCAAGGCCTCTTTCTCCTCCCTTTCCGGATCCCTTCCCCGGAGCAGGCAGAGCACTTGACCCTTTTTTACCCTCTCCCCCAGGCCGACCTCCATCACCGCCCCTGCCGTGAGGTCCAAAGGCCTGCCGTCCCTCCCAGACCCCGCTAGACGCCTTATCATCCATCCGAAACGGCGTCCATCGAAGGACTGCAGCCATCCCTGAAAGACGCTGCGCACCGGATGCTCCCGCTCAGCCCTTCCCATAATGGTGGGGTCTTCCAACACTTTGGGGTTCCCACCTTGGGCCTGTATCATCCAGGCCATCTTCTCCAGTGCCTGTCCCCCTTCCAACCGTTTCATCATCAGTTGACGGCCCTCCTGGGCCTCTTGGCAGATTCCCCCCAAAACCAGAAGCCCCGATCCCAACTCCAGGCAGTGGTGAAAGAGGCGTTGCCTCCTCTCTCCTCTCAAGACCTCTATGGCCTCTTCCACTTCCAAAGCGTAACCCACCCTGCTGGCCAAAGGCTGATCCATGGAGGACAGGAACGCCAGGACCTTTCTGCCTGCCCTCCTCCCTATTTCCACCATGAGACGGGCCATCTCTTTGGCTTCCTCGATCTTCGAGACGAAGGCCCCCGAGCCCACCTTCACGTCCAAGGCTATGGCATCGGCCCCCGCCGCTATCTTTTTGCACATCACCGATGAGGCTATGAGAGCAGGACTGTCCACCGTGGCGGTGATGTCCCGCAAGGAGTAGAGTATCTTGTCTGCTGGCACCAAATCCGATCCTTGCGCAGCTATCACCGCCCCCACCTCGAGGGCCACTCGCAAAACCTCTTCCTCGCTCAACTCGGTGCGCAGCCCGGGTATGGCCCTCAACTTGTCCAGGGTACCCCCGGTGAAACCCAAGGACGCTCCAGAGAGTTTGACCACCGTCGCCCCGCAGGCAGCCAACCACGGCACCAGCACCAAACTCACGGCGTCGCCGATCCCGCCGGTGCTGTGCTTGTCCAGATGGGGATCGGGGAGGCCGGAGAGGTCCAGTCTCCTTCCGGATTCCGCCATGGCCAACGTGAGCTGAAATGCCTCCTCTTCGTCCAAGCCCCGGAGGCAAGCGGCCATCAAGAGGGCACTCACCTGCCTTTGGTCCGCCCGCCCAATCATAAGCTCATGGACCAGCCTCTTCCAGTCACCGGGCGAAAGTCTCTCCCCCTTTTTCTTCCTTTCGATTAGGTCCCGCAGGTCGTGCAAGGTCCCCTTGCCAGCGGGACTCCCGTCGGGGGCCGAGACGCACTTCATCGAGTTCATCGCTTAACCCCTTCTTTCATGTCGACTGGCCCTCCGGAAACCGCGGCCAAAGCAGAGGTCCCTTACGGCCTTTCTCACCGCCGGAATCTGTAGGCCGTGCCCGCTGAGGCTAAAGGCCACCTCGGCATCGGGTCAAGGCGCCGAAAGGACCTGCCGTCTTCAGCTTACTTCAGTACCCGCCACCTCTTCGATCCCGAGAACCCCATCAAGGGATGATATCCAGGGCGAAACTGACGCCCGCGAGGCCCTCAGGAGGGATCCCCAGCAGGTCGGCCACCGTCCTGCCGCAGTCAGCGAAGGTGTCCCTTAGGCCCAGATCCACCCCTGGCAGCACCGGACACCCGAAAACCAAAATGATTGCCTTCTCCCGGGTGTGGTCGGATCCCCGATGAGTGGGGTCACAGCCGTGATCCGAGACCACGAAGACCACGTCCCCCTCCTGCAGCATCCCCCTCAGCTCCCCCAAGAATTCGTCGAACTCCCGCAGTGCCCGGGCGAAACCATGAGGGTCCCGGCGGTGACCGTACAAGGTGTCGAAATCCACCAAGTTGGTCATCAGGATCCCCTCGCCCCCCCTGCGCACCTCCTCCAAGAGCCTTTCCATGCTCTCCCGGTTCCCGGAGGTGTGGGGCGACTCGTCGAACCCTCTGCCAGCGTAGAGATCGCCCACCTTCCCTACCCCCTTAACCGGCAACCCTGCCTCCTGAGCCCTCTCCAAAACGGTGGGGCGGGGAGGGGGCAGCGAGAGATCCAGCCTTTCCTCGCTCACCCTCCGGAAATCCCCGGGCCTTCCCACGAAGGGCCGGGCTATCACTCGGCTCACCGCCCATTCCCCCTGAAGCAGATCTCGGGCGACCCGACACATACGGTACAGCTCCTCCAAGGAGACCACTTCCTTGTGGGCGGCCAGCTGGAACACGCTGTCCGCAGAAGTATAAAGGATGGGAAAGCCGGTGCGCAGGTGTTCCTCTCCCAGCTCCTGGATGATCTCTGTGCCCGAGGCGGGCTTGTTGCCCAAAACCTTTCTTCCGATGCTCCTCTCGAATTCCTCCACGAGCTCAGTGGGGAATCCCTCCGGGAAGGTGGGGAAAGGCTTTTCCAAGATCACCCCGGCCAGTTCCCAGTGACCGCTGGTGCTGTCCTTGCCGGGTGACCGCTCCAACATGGTTCCGTACGCAGCTTGGGGATGGGGACAGGGAGGTACCCCCACTATGTAGTCCAGATAGCCCAGCCCCAGCGACTCCAATCGGGGCAAATGAAGTCCTCCCACCGCCTCTGCCAGGTGCCGCAAGGTGTCCGCGCCCTCGTCCCCATAAAGAGCGGCATCGGGTAGGGCTCCCGCTCCCACTCCGTCCAGAACAATCCAAATCACTCGCTGGGCCAGCCTTCTCACCGGCCATCACCGCCCACCTCTCGAGCGAAGCCCACAACCCCTGACCCCTTCCGACAAAGCTCACTCCTAAATTAGGTGCCTCGGCTCTTCCCCAACCCATCAACCACCGGTCTTCAATGGGTTATTTATCGAAAGCACTTGAGGCATAAAAATAAAAGGGGCTAACGCCCCTTCAGTACGGCCTTTCCTCATAATCAAGCGCTCTGCTCCCCTGCTTTTTTCCAAGGGAGTTCCTGATAGTGCTCCATCCATATCTCGTCGGCCAGTCGTCCGTACTCCTCCCCGTAACGATCCAGGTCGGGCGCCAGGTCGGTGAGGATGCCCTCCGCCTCCGGGTGAGTGGGCCTGGCCCCGCACTTGGCCACGCACTCCCTGAGAACGTGGGGATGGTCTATGATCATACAGGGACGCAGCAGGTTCGGATGATAGGGCCGCCTGCTTCTTATCTCGGTGAAGAAACCGCTGTGAAGAACCTCGCGCAAGGTTTTCTCTTTTATGTTGTCCACGGCGAAGTGGGCGAAAACGCAAGGTTCCACATCCCCGGTACAGGTGATGTGCAGGTAGTTGTGTCCGGCAGCCATGCAGCCCCCCACCAACGGACCATCGCACCAGAAGTCAGAGACCAGCAGCTTCTTCTCCCGGCGCAGCCGGTTGATGCGCTCCCATCTCTGTATGCGCTGTTCGGGAGTGGTCATAAGATCCAGGGAGGGCCGGGTGCCCACGGGCATGTATTGGAAGTACCAGCCTACGAAACACCCTTTTTCATTCATGTAAAACTCCACGAACTCGTCGCTGGTGAGTAGATCCGAGTTGAAGCGGGTAACGGTGGCGGAGAATCCGTAAAGGGCTCCCGCCTCCTTGAGGTGATCCATGGCTCGAAGAACCCGGGAATACACCCCTCTCCCTCGACGGGCATCGGTCTCTCCTTCGTAACCCTCCACCGAGATGCAAGGGATCACGTTGCCCAGATCCGCTATCTGGTGGGCCATTTCCCGGTCAATGAGGGTACCGTTGGTGTACACCTGGAAGGTGATGTCGTCGTGACGCCGGAAAATGTCCATCAGGGGCTCGTAGTAGAAGGGCTCCCCTCCAGATATGACTATGAAGTAGATGCCCATCTCTTTGGCCTCACGAATTACCCGGTCCAATACTTCTACTGGTAGGTCATCCTTTTTGGAGTACATCCCTGCATAGCACCCCACGCACCGCAGGTTGCAGCGCATGGTCGGGCTGATGACCAAGAGCATGGGGGGGCTGAAGCCGTTTTCTCTTTCGAAGGCCTCCCTCTGGCGAGCCTTGTAGAACAGGGCGTCAACCAAGAAGTTGATGGCTCCGCGACGGACGTTTCTGTGCATGTGGGGTAGCCTGTTCTTGACTTGGAGGATCAAGGTGCGCACGAATTCCTGACCGTCAGGCCACTTGATGTCCTTCACGAAGCGTTCAGCGAAGGAGAGAAGCTTCTCGTCGGGTATGTTGGGCAAAACGTACACCAAACCGCTGACCGTTTTCCGAACCCAGAAATCCCTGATGTTACCAGAAACCGCCACTACACCCACCTCCTATGGATCGAGTGATGGCGTGAGGTCGATTCCTCTCTCCCCTCGCGTTTTCCCCCGGATGCTTTGCTTTGATACATATTCTATACAAAAAAAGCCCCCATCAAACCTAAATGGATCACGCCTCGAATGACCAATCCCCACTGGGACTCCCCATATCATGCCACCGCCAGAAGCACACCTCATAAAAGCCAAGGCATATAGATTAATACCTCGCACATTCCCGACAAACGGGTTCTCGGAAGGATCGTGTGAAATATTTTCCCTTTTCCCATGGCCAGGTGGGGACGACAATCCCATCTCGATCTGGCCAATTGGGGTTCTCGACCTCGATATGGCACCGATGGCTTACTTCCCACTGTCGCTTTCCCCATTTCCTCCCCTTCCGACGACACCCTTTACCCCAATCTGCCCCACCATCCCCTTGAGGCAGCGAGGACGGCACCCGAGGTAGGGACTTTTCATGGCACGACCTAACCTACTAACCTAATCTTCACTTCGCATCTCATTAGTCGAGGAAACCTGAGGTCCAAAGTGCGCAGTCGTCCATCAGGCTCGTGGGTGGGACCGTTGGTAAACTTCGCGGATCCTCTCCCTGCTCACGTGGGTGTAGACTTGAGTGGTGCCGATGCTGGCATGTCCCAGCAGTTCCTGGATGTAGCGAAGATCGGCCCCCCGCTCCAGCAAATGGGTGGCACAACTGTGCCGCAGGGTGTGCGGCGTAACTTTCCCCCTCAACCCCACTTTCTCGGCCCTGGATTTCAAGATCTCCCACACACCCTGGCGGGTGATCCTTCTCCCCCGAGAGTTGAGGAAAAGGGCCCTCTGCCCTGGAGACCTCGCCAAAAGGGGCCTTCCCTCCTTTAGGTAATCCCGGAGGGCCTCCAGGGACTTGCTCCCCAAGGGCACCACCCTCTCCCTGCTTCCCTTTCCCATGACTCGCACTTCGGCCTCCGTGATGTCCAAATCCTCCACATCCAACCCCACCAGCTCGGAAACCCTCATTCCCGTGGCGTACAAAGTCTCCAAGATAGCCCTGTCACGAAGCTCCAAGGGATGCCGGCTGAAAGGTTGCTCCAGCAGCCTTTCCACTTCCGGGATGCTTATGACCCGGGGCAGCTTCCGTACGTAGCGGGGATAGCGAAGGTCAAGGGCGGCATAATCCCCTTTCCCTCCCTCCTCCAAGAGGAAACGGTGAAAACGCCTGACGGCAGCGGTGGCCCTGGCCACTGAGCGGGGAGATAGGCCCTCCTCGGCCAAGAACCCAAGAAAGGCTGTTAGTTCATCCCTCTTAATATCTTCCGGACCTTTCGCCCCCGTGCGGCGAGCGAAATCGGCGAATCTCTGCAGGTCCCTTCCATAAGCTTCCAGGGTGCGAGGAGAAAGGCCCTTTTCCACCCTTAAGAAGAGCAGGAATTCCCGCACCAGTCCGTCCCATGCGTCTTCTCTATCGGAACCCCCTCCCGCAGCTTCTTCCCGTTTCTTCGTCACGCTCGCGACTCCCAGCCTCATGCCAATCAAAGGCAACAGCCAATAACCCTACCGACTTGCAATAAGACCCTTTTCCCCAGAGCTCAGGGGCCGACTCCGCCCCTTCACGAGGGTCGATAAACGCCTTGCCGGTAGAGACAGGCTAATGCTATGCCCACAATGCTCTTGGAATCCTGTATCTCCCCCGCGGCCACCAGGTCCATGGCCCTTTCCAAGGGAATTTTCAAAACCTCCAGGAACTCATCCTCCTCTGGTGAGGCCTGGGTGGGCTCGAGAGCCTCCGCGAGATAGAGGTGGAGTACCTCGTCGCTGAAGCCCGGTGAGGTGAAAAAGGAGGTGAGTTTGGTCCAACTGGAAGCCCGGTAACCTATCTCCTCTTCCAGTTCGCGACGGGCGCACTCCAGGGGGTCCTCCCCTTCCCTCAGTTTTCCCGCCGGGATTTCCAGTAGCTCCTTCCCCGCTGGATGTCTATACTGTCTCACCAGGAACACGTAGCCATCCCGGTCCAGGGGAACCATACCCACCGCTCCCCAATGCCTAACCAGTTCCCTCTCGGCTTCCACTCCGTTGGGAAGGAGAACGCGGTCTAAATAAAGCCGCACCACTTTACCCTCGAAAATGGTCTTTCTTTCAATGAGGCTGTGGGCACCGCTCATGCCATCACCCTTCCTAAACCGTTCAGGGGCCACCCATCTCCCATGCCCGTGACCAGCAAAGACCGTGAGTAAAATGGCCGATCTGCTGATCCCAATGAGCCCGGCGTTGATCAGGCAATGTTTCCCGCCAACTGAACTATCTCCCGAAGCCAGCGGGCGAGCCGCGTAAGCTCCCCCACCTCGATGTATTCCCTGGTGCTGTGGGACTCCATTACGCCCATGGAGAGCACCACCGCCTTTATGCCCGCGGCGTTGAGGAAATTGGCATCGCTCCCTCCTCCAGAGGAATCGGTGACGACTTTCATCCCCATGGCCTTTCCTCCCTCCACCGCCACCTTGACCAGGGGATCGTCATCGGAGATGGAGAATCCCTCATAGGCCCGCTCGAACTCCACCTTCACTCCCACACCAGTGGAGTTCTCCGTCTCCACCGCCGCCTTTATGATGGCCTTCTTGTGGGCTTCCAGTTTTTCCGGAACAAAGGACCTGATCTCGCCCAGCACCTCTACCTCGTCAGGCACTATGTTCACCGCTTTCCCTCCCCTGATGATCCCCACGTTGGCGGTGGTATGGGAATCTATCCTGCCCCAGCGGACCAGGCTAATTGCCCAAGCCGCACCGTAAATCGCGTTTATGCCTTTCTCCGGCTCCACTCCCGCATGGGCCGCACGGCCTTTGAATACCATCCTCACGTTATCCTGGGTGGGGGAGGCAGTTATCACCTTCCCCACCCTGCCTGCCCCGTCCACCACCAGGGCATGACGGGCTCGTATACGCTCCCGTTCCATGTGCCTGACTCCCTTCAAGCCTTGCTCCTCAGCCACGGTGAACAGGAACTCCAAAGGACCGTGGGGAAACTCGCCCTCCGCCGCTCCCCTCAACAGGTCCATGAGTACTGCCACTCCCACTTTGCAATCGGCGCCCAGTATCGTATCCCCTTCCGAGACCACCCTACCTTCCACGACTTTCGCCTTCACCCCTTTCCCGGGGCTTACGGTGTCAAGATGAGCGCAAAGAAGCAAAGGTGGTGCGTCGAGGCCGGAGGGGGGAAGGCTGGCGTATACATTGCCGGCTTCCCCTCCGATCATCTCGCCAGCCCCATCCATATAGGGTTCCACCCAAAATCCCCTGATGTCCTCCATGATCTTCCTGGCCAACTCTCCCTCGTGCAAGCTCTCACTGTCCACAGCGATAAGGCTCAGCAAGTAATCCAGCAGCCGGTCGTCCACTGCCATCACCTCCAGCCTTGTGTGTTTCCCCAACCGTGCCGTTATCCGCCTATCTGCTAACCACCCACCTTGCTTGAAGGGAAATGGCCCTCGCTCGCCGGAACAGGAAGAGGTCCACTCAAGAAATCTTCCCAGTTCTCACGAGATCTCCCAATCAAGTGCCGGGGCAAGGTCGTTCCCGCTCGCGACAACCTGTCGAAAGGAAATCCGTCGATTAGACAACGGGGGTATGCGCCTCCTCTGTGTCACACCGATGTACGAGAGCCCTCCTCAAACCTCCTCGCCCACCACTTTCAACTCGGGCTTCCCGCCCTCGATAGGCTCCCTTCGTGACATCCTGTACCTCAGGGCGGCACCCACGAATTCCCGGAAGAGAGGATGGGGGCGATTGGGCCTGGATTTGAACTCGGGATGGAATTGGCTGGCCAAAAACCAGGGATGATCGTGCCGCTCCACGATCTCCACCAGTTTGCCATCGGGGGAAAAGCCGGAAAAAACAACCCCTGCCTTTTGGAGGATGGACCGATAGTGATTGTTCACCTCATACCTATGACGGTGTCTTTCGTACACCACTTCTTCCCCGTAACAACGATGCGCCAAAGAGCCCTCCATCAAACGGCATGGATAGAGGCCAAGGCGCATGGTTCCCCCCATCTCGTCCACGTCTCGCTGACCCGGTAAAAGGTCGATCACCGGGTCGGGAGTGGTGGGATCGAACTCGGAGCTGTTGGCCTTCTCCAGGCCACAGAGGTTCCTGGCCGCCTCGATCACGGCGCACTGAAGCCCCAAGCAGATCCCGAAAAAAGGCACCCCCTTCTCCCGGGCGAATCTCACCGCCTCTAGCTTGCCGTCCACGCCTCGAACCCCGAAACCGCCCGGCACCAGGATACCGTCCACATCCCTCAGGATCTCCTCCACATTTCCTGGGTGGAGGTCGTCAGAGGCCACCCACCTGATCCTGACTCGGGCAGAGTGGGCGAAACCACCGTGCCTTAGGCTCTCTATTATGGAGATATAGGCGTCGGGCAGGTCCACGTATTTGCCCACTATCGCCACGGTCACCTCCTGGTCGGCGGCCTTGATGCGCCTCACCATCTCCTCCCATTCGGACAGATCCTCCTTCTGGCCCTCCAATCCCAAGCGCTTGGCCACGTACTCTCCTAAACCCTCTTTCTGTAAAAGCAGGGGCACCTCGTAAATACAGTCCACGGTGGGTGCGGATATCACTCCCTCCACATCCACGTCGCAGAGGAGCGATATCTTGTCCTTGAGATCCATGGGTATATCCATGCTGGAACGGCAGATAATGACATCGGGCTGGATCCCAATGGAGCGCAACTCCTTAACGCTGTGTTGGGTGGGCTTGGTCTTGAGCTCCCGAGTGGTCTCCAGATACGGCACTAGGCTGACATGTACGTAAAGGACGTTTTCCTCCCCCACGTCCTTCTTGAACTGCCTTATGGCCTCCAGGAAAGGCAGGCTCTCGATATCTCCCACCGTCCCCCCGATTTCGGTGATCACCACGTCCACCTCACTAGCACGAGTTAGCCGGTGGATACGTTCCTTGATCTCGTTGGTTATGTGGGGTATCACCTGAACGGTACCCCCCAGGAATTCCCCTTTTCTTTCGCGAGATATAATGGACCAATAAATGCTGCCGGTGGTGACGTTGTTCTCCCTTCCCATGTGCTCGTCCACGAAGCGCTCGTAGTGGCCCAAGTCCAGATCGGTCTCCGCCCCGTCGTCGGTGACGAAGACTTCTCCGTGCTGGAAGGGGTTCATGGTGCCCGGGTCCACGTTGATGTAGGGATCCATTTTCTGGAGAGTAACCCTTAGACCCCGGGCTTTGAGCAGCCTGCCCAGGGATGCCGCGGTTATGCCCTTTCCCAAGGACGATGAAACCCCTCCGGTCACGAAGATGTATTTCACCGGCATGTCAGTACCTCCCCGCATCTACCCCCACCTTGCCCTTCCCTTCTACGGCGATCCGCGCTTTCCCTTCCTTTCGGGACAACACCGCAAACATACGAGGCGACGGACCTCCCCTGGCCCGTCGCCCTCTTTTCTTCCCAATCCATCGAGGTCAAGTATAAGGCAACCACGCTTACTTCATCAACGTGGGCCATGGTCTCCGACCCCTCTCCACAACCCTCACGTGGACACACGTCCCGTTCCTCGAAATAATACGGAAACCCCCTCATTCCTTCCGCTTTTGGTAGAGGTGCTGAAACGCGTGTTAACCAATCTGATGAAATGCGGTAATCCCTTTTTCCGCCTTTCGACCTTACCCTCCTCACGATGATCAAACCTTGTTATTGAAAAAACTCCCCCATTCACGACGCCACACGTAGGCCTTATCTTCCACCGCAGCCACCTGCTCTCCCTTCCTTCCCCCGCAGAAGATCAACGGCAGATTTCCTTCTGGGGGCAATGAGCAAGGAAAGCAACAACAACGCGAACAGCACCATGACTATGGAAGCCCCGCTGGGTACGTCCCATCGGTAGGAAAAATATAGTCCAGCCCCCACGGATAGTACGCCTATGATTTGAGACACGGCCACCACGCCCCGGAAATTCCTGGACCATTGTAAACCCACGGCGCAGGGAAAGACCAAAAGGGCAGATACCAAGATGATGCCCACCAGTTTTATGGAAATGACGATCACCAGGGAGAGGACGAGCAAGAAACCCGCGTAGATGGGATCCACCGCGACGCCGCTGGCCCGGGCCGTCTCCTCGTCGAAAGCAATGAACAGGAGTTCCTTGAAAAAGAGAACTATATACAGCAGTGACAACGTCCCCAAAACAAAAATGATAAGCAGGTCCGACCCCTCGATCGCCAGTATGCTTCCGAAGAGGTAAGCCATGAGATCCACGTTGTAAAGGCGCGCAAAACGGACGACCACAAGGCCCATGGCCATGGCCGTTACGAAGAGCATGCCTATGACCGCGTCCTCGTTAAGTCGGCCTTTCCTGCTGGTGGCCCAGATCCCCAGGGCCACCAGGCAGCAGAAAATCACTGCCGCAATCGTGGGCTCCACCCCCAAAGCCAGCCCCACTGCCACACCTCCAAAGGCAGCGTGGGAAATACCCATGCCCGCGAAGGAGAGTTTCTTCGTCACCACGAAAAACGAGATTGGGCCGCAAACCAAGGCTAGAATAGACCCTGCCACCAGGGCCCTCACCATGAACGAGTAACTCAACACCGATGCTCAGCTCCGTGTTCAGACTTTGTCGAGGTCCCGCGGAAACCTCGGGGGCTCAACCTTGTGTACGCGGGCTCAGAACCATATCGATCTCCCCGCCGTGCTCGTTCTTGGGCCGACCACCCACCTCAGCCCCCTCGCCTACCTCGGTGAGCCACAATCGCCTCTTAGGTGAGCGAGGAAGGCGAACTCGCACTGATAGACCTCTTTTATCTTCTCGCTTCCCAGCACTTCTAAAGGACTCCCGTGCAAGTGCATGGTCTTTCGTATGCACACCAACTCGTCGGCGTAGCGGGCAAGCACGCCCAGATCGTGGGATACCAGCACCACTGTTAGACCCCTTTCCTCTTTCAGTCTTGCGATCAACCGCAGCAGGGATTCCTGGGCATCCAAATCAAGTCCAGCGGTGGGCTCGTCCAGGAGCAGGACACGAGTTTCAAGGCACAGGGCCCGGGCCAGGAAAGCCCTTTTCTGCTGCCCACCGCTGAGCTCCCCGATGGGGCGCTTCTCAAGCCCCTTCAATCCCACCAACTCTATGCTCTCAAGGACTGCTTTTCGGTCCTCCTTGCCGGGAAAGCGCATCGGCCCGATACAACACACCCTCCCCATCATCACCACGTCGTAGACGGAAACGGGAAAGAAAGTGTCGAAGTTAATCTGCTGGGGCATGTAGCCCACGTGGTGAAGCTCCCCCCGAAGTCGACGGGGATCCATTCCCAGGACCCTAACCTTCCCCCGATCGGGTCGTACGAGTCCCAGAATCACCCTTAGCAGGGTGGACTTTCCGGCTCCGTTGGGCCCTATCACCCCTAAGAAAGAACCTTCCCTCACTGAGAAGGTTATGTCCTGCAGGACCACACTTCCATCCAACCTGACCCAAACGCCCTGCAAGGTGATCACGTCCCGGGGCCCCGGAGATTCAAAAAAATCCCTTACCCTGCACCTTGTCCTTCTCTTCATCTCGGCGTTGCCATCACCTGTCGCCTATATGGAAACTCGAGTCCTTAACCGACCCAGCGGGCAATGAGGCCCGGGGGCACTTCGGTGCTCGCTTTCAAATCTCAGCAAGGGCAGACACCATCCTCCGGAGGTTATATCTCATCAGCCTGATGTAATCCGATCTCTCGGGATCATCGTCCCTTCCCAGGGGGTCCAGTTCCACCACTTTAACCCTTGACCCCACTTCCCGAGCCAGGATCTCTCCCACACGGGAGCCGAGCTGAGGCTCGGTAAAAACCACCATGGTCTCCGTACTTCTCATCTCGTCCGCCAAGCGAACCAACTTTCCCGCCCCGGGCTCCTCGCCTGGCCTATCCTCTATCACTCCCACTTGCACCAGGCCGTAGCGGCGGCAGAAGTAGGTCCAAGCGGAGTGATAAGCCACAAATCTCCGATGCTTCAGGGAAGAGAGCTCCCTCCTTATCTCCTCGTCAAGTCTTTCCACTTCCTCTCGGAACTCCCTGGCTTTGTCCCTGTAAAAACCCGACCTATCCGGATCCAGTTCGGCCAGAACTGCCGCTATTTCCTCTGCCACCAAGGACATAATGTGGGGATCCAACCACACGTGGGGGTCCACTGGCCCGGATTCACAACACCCGGAGGGGCACTCCACGGCTTTGCACACACCGGTGTGGACCTCACAAGGATGGTCTGGGCGTCCCTCTCCCACCGAAATGAGCATCTCGGGAGGGATCAATTCCCCTACCACGAGGACCTTCTTCCCCACCCCCTTTTTCAAGAGATCATCCATCCAAGGCTCCAGACCCAGGCCGTTTACCACCACCAAATCGGCTTCCTCCAAAAAAGCCCATTGCCTCGGGGTAAGATCATAGCTATGGGGTGAGGCTCCCGCCGGGATCAGGACCTCGACCTCTACCCGACCCCCTGATACCCTCGAGACCAGATCCCCATAGGGCAATATGTCCACCGCCACCTTCCAGCCCTTCATCGTCTTCTCCTCGCCACAACCTCCCCCCATCAAAACCAAGGCGGCTACCGAGGCCAAGGAAATGACGACGATAACGGGGGCCATCCAGCCCCTGATCCCTTGGGGATTTCCGAATGCGTGCTGCGACAAACTCTTTCACCTCCTCCCTTCGGGGACCATCTATTTTCTTCCCTTTCAGGCCCTCTTATCCCCTCATGCTTCGCCGCCGATCATTGGGGACGCCCCTGTTAACAGGATCCATCTCCGAGCCTGAAATGGTCCCTCATTAACATAGGGACAACGCATGACGGCCCAAGACGATGCAGATCAACTCACCCCTCCTGAGGGCCCAGATCTCCCGCGCCTCAAATGGGTCGAGGTCCTGCGGGCTTAAACCAAAACCCCTATCTTCACAGCTTTTGGAATGGATGGCTCTCAAGAGCATCTCCTTTTCAGGCTCGAGATCCATTCTCGCCTCAAATTCGCGTTGTAACGTTCACCCTCCAACCGCTGAGGACGACCTATTACCTCTTCGAAGCAAGGAGGTTGCATGCTCCCTAGCCGTCTCCCTTTCTCCTCCCAGCATACGACACAATTCCTCTAATCTCTCCTCGCGATCAAGCGCCCTCACACTGGTCAGGGGAGAGCCTTTTTTGAAGTCCTTGCTTGCCATGAAATGACGGTTGGCCATGGCAGCCACCTGCGGAAGGTGAGTGACCACGAAAACCTGATGATAGGACGCCACCCTGTGTAGCTTGTCGGCCAATACGTCGGCGGTCTCTCCTCCAATGCCCGCGTCGATCTCGTCGAAGACCAGAGTGGGCACGCTATCTGCCCGCGCCAGGGATAGCTTTAAGGCCAAGGTGATGCGGGCCAATTCCCCTCCAGAGGCTATACGGGCCACGGGCCGATAGGGCAAGTTCTTCCCGGGACTTATCATGAACTCCACCTCTTCTCTCCCGCTTTCGGACCATTCCTCCCTCGGGCGTATATCCACCCGAAAGCTTACACCTCCCATCCGGAGCTCCGAGAGCTCTCGGTTCACCTCCTCCTCCAAGGTGGATGCCAGTTCCCGTCGGGATTCGCTCAGGCGCTGGGAGATCTCTTCCAGGCTGGTCTCCAACTCCTTCAACTCCCCTTCCATGTCCTCCCGGGCCATATCCCAATTCTCCAACTCCTCCAATCTCCTGCGCGCTCCGTCCAGGAACTCCAAGATGGAGGCAGTATCCCGTCCATACTTGCGGGCAAGTTCACTCAGCTGGCGGTACCTTCTCTCCACCTCCTCCACCCTGTCGGGCTCGAAATCCAGCGCTTCCAGGTAATCCCTCATCCCCCGGCAGATCTCTCCCAGCTGCTCCTGCACCTCCAGCAAGGATCTGCCCCATTGAGCCGGTGCCTCGTCCAGCCCGGCGACCTTCTCGAGGAGGGATGCAGCCTCCCCCAGCCCATCCATTACTCCCGCCGACTCGTCCCCGTATACCAAACCGTAAGCCCCGCTCACCGCCGAGAAGAGCTCTTCCCTGCCCTGCATCATCCGCCGCTCCCGGGCCAATTCCTCCAGTTCCCCTTCCTTGGGGTCGACGTCCTCTATCTCTCCGATCTGGTACCTCAAAAGATCCATTTCTCGGAACCGTTCTTCCTCGTCCATGGCAAGCCTGTGAAGTCTCTCCCTGAGCGACTTCCACCGATGATACAGTTCCCTATAGCTCTGCAACAGGGTTCGATGACGGATATCCCCGTAACCATCGAGATATTGGAGATGGCAGGCAGGCTTCAAAAGCCTTTGGTGCTCATGTTGTCCATGGATGTCCACGAGCAGTTCCCCCAAGCGGCTCAGGGACCTCACGGTGCACGTCCTGTCGTTGACGTAACACCTGCCTTTGCCGTCATTCCCCAGTATCCTCCGGATGATGATTTCGTCTTCTTCCCCTCCAAGCCCCAACTCCTCCAATTTATCCCTCACTTCCTGGGAATTCGTCTCGAAAATCGCTTCCAGCTCCATGCGCTGGGCACCAGGCAATATTGCAGTGGAGTCGCCACGGGCACCCATCAGAAGGCCCAGAGCCTCAACCAACACCGTCTTTCCCGCTCCCGTCTCACCGGTGATGACGTTAAGCCCGGGGGAGAACTCCAATGACGCCTCCCTGATCAGGGCGAAGTTCCTCACGCGCAACTCTTTCAACATCTAACCGTCAACCCCCCTACTGGCTCGGCTCATCGCTCCCACACCGAAGCTCCAGCGGGAAATCGATACCGCTTTTGAGTCCCAGCCGAAATGTTAAAGGGGAGTGACGACAAAAGTCTCACCCGCTGGGGCCTGGAACACTGCAAAACGAGCAAACTCGTTGATTTGTAATCCCGAAATCCCGGCGTGGCTTCCCCCTGCCTCGAGCTGGTACCGAGACAACTAAAGGCTGAGGACACATCCCCAAGCAGAACGGAGAACCCGAAGAAGGTCCTAGAACTCCCATAAACGGCTCCGCCTACCAAGGACGAAGTACGGAACAAATAGAACGGAGAACCCGAGGAAGGCCCCAGAACTAACGAGGACCCCCCTTCAAATCGAGCTACCTAAAAGCCCTGGTGGGACCATAAAGGGATTGATGAGTCAGGTGCCCTCCTCGCTGAAACCGAGCAGTTCCTCAGGTATGCTGCCATTCCTGTCGGGAAAGGAAATCAGCTGATAAAGAAGTGGGTACCGTGCCTTGGGGGATCGGGGTCGCGTCCAGACAAAAAGACCCACCCATACAGAAGGACCAAGGCCCCTTCTTTGCTATGCGGGGAAGTCGAATTTTTCCCGCAGCAACTCGTAAAAAGAGTAATCCGGCAACTTGATGATCCTGAGCTTCCGATCCGCCTTTCCCAACCGGAAACTGCCACCCTCGGGAAGGGTCACCTCTTCCCTGCCGTCGAAGGACAAAGAGGGCATCACCTTCTCCCGGAGGACCCGGACCTCCAGTCTGGTTTCGGGATGGAGAATCACCGACCTGTCCATGAGGGAGTGACTGCAGATGGGGGTCAAGATTATGCATTCCAAAGAGGGCTCCACTATAGGACCTCCCGCAGAAAGGGAATAGGCAGTGGAGCCCGTGGGGGTGGAGAATATTACTCCGTCTCCGGAATAGGCGTGGAAGAACCTGCCGTTTATAAAGACCTCCAGCTGCACCATGTGCTGCAACTCGCGCTTTCCCGCCACCACCTCGTTGAAAGCGTAAAACACCTTTTCTCCCACCTCACACTCCAACACCATCCTCTCCTGCTGAAGGCACCTCCCCTCCAACACCGCTGTCAGTCCATCTGGCAGATCCTCAAGGTCCATGGCGGTGAGGAACCCCTTTTTTCCCATATTGACCCCCACCACGGGGACATCCGCACGGAAGGCGAGCATGGCCGCCCTGAGCATGGTGCCGTCGCCCCCCAGGGAAATCACCAAGTCCAATCCCCGGATAAAATCCTGTTCGCCCAGGCCCTCCCCTTCCATGTCCAGGGCTTCCGCGTCCGAAAGCAGCAAACGAGGGCTCACCCCTTGCTCTTGGAGGATTCGAAGCAAGGTCCTCGTTGCCTCGCTCGCCCCGGGTTTGGCCACGTTGGGAACTAAGCCCACCGCCTTCAAGGGTCTCAATCCTTTCCCCTCCCAGGCACTTCACTCCCCACGGGGTCAGGGCCTAATGCCGTCCCTTCCTCGAGAGCAACATCATGCTTGAAAACATCGCCCTCCTCACTTGAACCGCGAAGCTCTCCACTCTCTCCCACCTTTTCCTTTTCACAGGCCTCCATCACCACCTTTTCTGCCTCCTCGGCCAATTCCCTGCCCATTTTGACCGTTCCCTCAGCGGAAACCGTCCACCAGGCGAAAAACTCCCGGTTTCCACCTGCCCCGGTAAGGGGCGAGGGCACCAATCCTTGCAGGTCCAGGCCTTGGCGCGCCGCCTCCTCCAGCACCCGGAGAACGGCCTTCTTCTGCACCTCCGGATCTCTCACCACCCCCTTTTTGCCCACTTCCTTCCGGCCTGCCTCGAACTGGGGTTTTATGAGGGCGATCAAGTCTCCGCCGGGGCGCAGAACGCGCGCCAGGGCGGGAATCACCAAGCGAAGTGAGATGAAGGAGAGATCCACCACCACCAGGTCAGGTATCATGGGGAGCTGACAAGGTTCCAGATATCTGGCGTTTATCCCCTCAAGCGGTATTACCCGGGGATCCTTTCTCAGGGAATAGTGGAGCTGTCCCCTGCCCACGTCCAGGGCTAAGACCGTCTCCGCTCCCCTCTCCAAGAGGCAATGAGTGAACCCTCCCGTGGACGCTCCTACATCTAGGACTTTCTTCCCCCTGACGTCCAAGTTCCACGCCTCGAGAGCCCCTTCCAGTTTCTCCCCCCCTCGAGACACGTAGCGGGGCCTTCGGTGGACTATTACCCTGTCTCCCTTTCC
>JACVJK010000022.1 GCA_015711955.1 Actinomycetota bacterium
ACTGCCAGCTCGGCAAGGACCGACAGGTCCTCGGTGGGAAGGTAGTTGGGGGCGGTGGCATCGAAGAGCACCCGAGCGCTGGCCGGGAACTCCTCGTCCCTCTCGTTGAAGATCACCAGCAAGGGAACCCTTGGAAGGACCTTCCAGACAAAGGCCAAATCACCAGGTATGTCGTCCCTTATTTCCTTGTTCGACGCCCATTTTCTAAGCTGTTGAAGTTTGCCCGAGAGACCCAGGCTTAGTGGTCGCTCCACATCCGCCACGAAGGCTGGCTCGTGATACCTGGCGCCCGGCAGGTCCCGGTAGGCCACCCAATCTCCCCTAACCCGGGCCCCGTCGGCATGGGTCAGATAGTGAAGAATTATTATCGCTTCCCGGGCATCAGCAGGTCTCCCGTCGGGTCCTATTACCTCACCGGTGGGGTAAAAGACCTGGTAAACATCGTCGAAAAAGGGGACCTTGAAAGACCGTTCGGGGTAAGAGTAAACCACCTCCGCCCGGGAAGCCATCCAGGTGGGGTCGAGGAGCTTTAGGGTTGCTGCGGCCTTTTCCCAGGCCTGCCTCATCTCATCCGGGCCATGTTCCAGCGCCATATTCCGGTTCACCCTCCTCCGTCACGGCAATCGGACCAAATGACGCCATCTTGGGCCTCGCAACTCGTCCGCCTCTACTTTGTTGTGCCATCTTAGCTTAAATATCTCATTATGCCCTTTACGCTGACCAAGCTCATGTCCCTGAACATGAACTCACCGTAAGGCGTATGCACCCCCAACAGCCGCATGATCCCTTCCGCGATCTCCCTGGGGTCCATCTCCTTGGCCATCCCCCTTCTGACTTCCTCCACCATTCTCTCCAACGCCCTCAAGGACATACTCACCAGCTCCGTGCCATGGGCAGTCCACCCGAAATGGGAAAAGCATGCCCGCCGAAATCCGGTAGCCGCGAGCTTTTCCAAGGTGGCCCTTTGCTCCACAAGATCGAAATCGGGAGGGGGCGTGACAGGCAAAACCTTTCCCTCGTCGGCCAGGAAGATCCCCAGGGAATCCCCACAAAACAAGGTCGAGGTGACCAGATCTAAAGCGCAAAGATGGCTTCGGGAATGTCCCGGGGTAGGAATAACCCTTATCATCCTCTCTCCCAACTCCAAAGTGGCCTCACCCACTCCGGTAACCCGTTCCGGGGACACGAGCCTCATCTCCCCGTACATCTCGAAGATGGGCCCCAAGGCCCTACGAGCGCTATCCATCAGCCTGCTGGGGTCCACGAGCACCGCTTCCATACCCTCCCGAACCAGTGCCACCGCTCGCGGTAGTCTTTCCAGAAGGTGGCCTGTACCTCCGGCATGGTCGAGGTGCACGTGAGTGAGGAGGACGTACTTCACGTCCTCAAGATCCACCCCTAAGACCCTCAAACCCTTCAAAACGTTATCCACCCCGGTGGAAGGGCCCGCATCCACCAGCATACAAGCTTTCTTTCCCGCCACCAGGTAAACGGCGGTGAAGGCCTGTACCCCTCCCATGAAGGTGTCTATAAGGTAGATACCTCCTCCTACCTCCCTGACCAGTTCCATGTCTTTCCTCCCGCTTCATCCTATCGCCATCGGGATCAACACCAACCGCCGGCAAACCGTGGCAAAACCTATTTTAACCAGGACGTCGACACGCGACTCCTCTGGCGATCAAAACGCCTCGGATAACCCGCATCCCATGACCGCAACCTCTGTATTCGAGAGCTCCACTTTCCCAGTCGTGGTTCCTCGTGTGGAAGACGCCTGCCTCGAGAAGGGGGTTCGGGGACCGGAAGGGCCAATGGACTGTTGTCTTTCAAATCCTCTTGGTCGGGGAGGACGCCTCATCTCCAACCCATAAGGCGGTGAACCTGGGGGATCACCAGGACTTGGCGAAGGTGCCTGGATGCGACACGAAATGCGGAGAGGAGATGATGAAAGGAGGGGAATTTCCCTCCCTTCGATGGGCTTGCCGGTTGAAGCACGAGGGGTATCTCCGGGAAATCCATACCCAGGCGCTTACAGGCCTCCTCCACCTCGTTTAAGGGCGTGCTTTCCTCTAACACCATCTTCAGGAAGACCTTCTTGTCCCGCACCATACTGAGAAAATGCAGATGGAAGGGCATCAAGTTCTTGTCTCCCACTGCCGAGGGAAGTTTGATGTCCATGGAAATGTAATCCAGAAAATCCAATAAACCTAACAAGGCGCCGGGCAAAGTGCCGTTAGTCTCAAGGTACACCGGAATCCCGGCTTTTTTGATCCCGGAAAGAAACGTCTTCAAGGAATCTGCCTGGAGAAGAGGCTCCCCACCGGTCAACGCCAAGGAATGCATGCAGGGCTCCCACAGCCCGAGGACCAAGTCCACCGTGCGCTCTGCGGGCAAGGGGTTCTCCCCGTATCTCACCTCTCCCGATCCGTCCACCAGCGAAAATCCACCCATTTCCATTCTCGCCTCTCTTGTATCACAGTAGCGGCAGTCGAGATTACACCCTCTGAGGCGGAGAAACAACTGATAGGCGCCCAGGTAAAGGCCTTCACCTTGAAAGGAAGGAAATATGGAGTGCACTCTTAGTTGTCTCACATGACCCGATCCGCTCTTGGCCATTTTGGCTCAGAAGAGTAAAAGGCCGGGGTTTCACTCCACCGCCCGTACCTGACATCGGGCAAGCTCCATATCCTTCATCTCCTTCACGAACCTCTCCAAGACGGCCACGGCGAACTCGTCCACCTCCACCTCTAAATCCTGAAGCCCCAGGGTAGGAACGGGCGTGTTGCTGGACAGGACGTTAATCCCCGCGTGTATCAGGGTGGACACGGGGCTGGCGGTGGCGACGGAGACGCTCAGCTTGCGGTCCTCAAGACCTTCCTCGTCCACTTCTATGTAAAGGTCGTCACCCCTGCGGGTCACCATGATCTCCGGTTTCATCGTCTCGATCACGTCCTTAATGATGCACATGAGAAGCCTCTGCACCACGATGGTACGGCGTAGGTCCGAGTCGAAGAGCTCCACTATGAAGTGGACCATATCGTCACTGCGGATGCCCCTCCCCTCCCTACGATCCTTCATGTCCACCAGCGCTTCCCCCTCGACCAGGCACGGCCCCCTGAAGGCTATAATGGAATTGCCCTGGACGTTGTGCTCGGTAAAAGCCCAGAGGGATCGGAGCTGAGAACCGTCATAGGTCATCCGCTTCCCTTTTATGTATTTCCCCTTCATTGAAACCTCCTTACAGGCGGCCCATATCAATAGAAGCGCTCAATCGTTTTTTCCCAATTCAGCGAAGAGCGGTTCGACTTGGGAAAGAATGCCAATATTCTCGGCAGCCCTGAGAAGACGCAGACAAGACGGACATTCTCCGCACATCCGCTCCCAGCCATTATAACACGACCAAAGCAGCCTGAAATCGAAACCCCGATTCATCAACTCCCTGAGGATCCTCACTTTATCCCATTCCAAAGTGTGGGAGATCAGCCTAACCTTGGACAAGGTGGATAGGGAAAAGAGCCGGTTCGCAGCTTCCATAAAATAACTGGTATTATCTGGAAATATCTCCGCTTCCTCCGAATTAAGCCCCATGACCACATATCGCGCTCCAAGCGCTTCCGCATAGCAGGCACCTACGTTAGCGAGAAGCCCGTTTCGATTGGGGATCCAGAGGGAATCCACCGCATCAACATGAATCGGCGGGTCACGGCGGTCAGTGAACCCCCGCGTCAAAACGCTCCGGGATATCTCCCTCAACCATTCGAAGCGCAACACCTGGTGGGGAACGCCTAGGCGCCGGCATAGTTCCTGAGACCTCTCCACCTCCCGGGCGGCCGCCCTTTGCCCGTAATCCACCGTCAGAGCCAGAGCCACCTCCCCTGACTCTCGGGACATCAGGAGGTTGAGGGAACTGTCCATGCCGCCGGATAGGAGAACCACATACTCGCCCACCAGCATCACCCACGGTAGATCACCTTGGTGTCGGGGGATTCTGCCACCCCGACCCAGAGGAGCCTGACTCTCCTGCCCGCCGAGCACACCAGCTCCTCCATCCTCTCAAAAACCCAGCGGGCGATGTTCTCAGAAGTGGGGGACATGCTGTCGAAGGGAGGGACCTCGTTGAGGAAACGGTGATCCAGTCCATCCAGGACCCTCTCCAGCATTCCCTTTAAGTCGTGAAAGTCCATCAACAGCTGTTCGGGCCCAAGTTCATCCCCTCCCACCGCCACCTCCACCTCGAAGCCGTGCCCGTGCACGTTCGCACAAGGCCCCCGGTAATCCCTGAGGAAATGGGCGGCGCTGAAACGCGACCTCACAATGATCTCATAGCTCCCCATTCTTCTCCTCCAGGAGAAAAAACGTTCACCCTTCCGCCTCGCCGGCGACCATCCCGGACGCGCAACAGCCCACCGCGGCCACGTAATCGGGAGGCGAGGGAACCACCGGGCTCCTGCCCCACCTCTCCGCGATCAGGGTACGGATGGCCAGACTGTAGGCCACCCCGCCGGTAAGGACCAACTCTTTCCTCCGATCCGATGCAAATCGGGCCACCAACGGCCACAGCCTCAGCACGATGGCCCGATTCACGCCGGCGGCGATTTCCTCCATGGGATGCCCCTCGGCCATCAATCCTATGAGCTCCGTCTCGCCGAAAACCGCACAGGTGGATGATAGTTGCAGGTTTCCCTTCCAATATCTTCCAAGTTCTTCCAGGCTCATTCCCAGGACCCTGGCCATGTTCTCCAGGAACCTGCCCGAGGAGGCCGCGCAGCGGTCGTTGGCGGCGAACTCCACCATGCGGCCTCCTTCCATCAATATCATTTTGGAGTCCTGCCCTCCCACATCCAAGATCAGGGCATCCTCCAAACCCGTGAGCGCCCGGACCCCCTCGGTTATGGCCTCCAGCTCGGGAAGTACCCTCACATTACCCCCTACCCTCGCCTTGCCGTATCCCGTGGCCACCACCTTTGCTTCCGCGGGAATGCCCAGCAGCTCCCTCTTGAGAACGCCGCCATCGGGGCCTGGGGCCACGAAAAGACGGTAAAACTCGGCTGTGTCATATCTTCCCAGGAACTTCCTCTCATTCCCCTCACAACAAGCTATCTTCACCCACCTGCTACCCACGTCGATCCCGTAAACGGCCCCATTGCCCATCATCCACCGCCCCCTCGAAGCCTTCGTAGGATGCTCACGAAGTTCTCCAGACGCATTCTGGTTCGGGCGTCCAGCCGCAGGCTGCGGTCCATCTCCACGGTGAGCACCGGTAACCGCAAGCTCCTCCTGAGAAGGATATCCTCCACCTGACGGAAACAGAAGCTCTGAACGTAATGGACGACGCCGTGCAGACCTCTTTTCCTCACCTCAGCTTGGATGTCCTGCAAGCGGTAACGAAAAGAGTATGGGTACGTGTACAAGAGATATTTCTCCCACCAGTCCACGCCTTCGTACGGAAGAGCGAACTGCCTTTGGACTTCGTTATAAACCACCCTGGCTCCCAACTCCTCGAGGTAGTCGTATATCTCCGGAACTAAGGGAGGTACTCCCACATACCCCAGCCGCAATCCTCGCCAGGGCTTTCTTTCCCTCGCCTCCTCCATCAATCCCTCGAGTTTCACCGAAAAAGACGTGGGATCTCCTTCCATATCGCTGCAGCTGACCAGCGCCAGGTGGTTTTCCCGGCCCGTGATCAGGCCTTCCTTCCAGGTCATTTCGTCCAAGCGGATGGCGGTCCACCTAGCTCGGTCCAGGACAGCTGCCTCCTCCCTCACCACCGCCTCCTCCACCCCGAAGACCTCCATCAACCTCTCGACCTGCAGGCGTAAGATCTCCCTGTCGCGGTCATAAGGGTAGGCGAAGGGTATGACCCGGTAGCCCTCCATCTGCAAGACCTCCATGAGGGCATGGGTGTTGGAACAATCGCCCTGGGTAACCGCCACCACCGTCCCTATGTCGCCGCGCCTTTTCAAGACCCCGTAGATCCCCTTGATCCAAGCACAGAAGTTGCGAGGAAAGCCCGCCGCCTCCGCCTCTTCCACACACCCCGAGGCGTCGTCGCTGGAGATGAAGATGTTGTTCAGGTCCACCGGCACGCGCCCCGAAGCGTAGATTACTTCTATGGGCACGGTGGTGGTGAGGCCGACTTTCCGGGCGGCTGCGGTCGCGTTCAAGGATCTCCCCCTTCCCGTCTCACCAGCAGGACATCGGGGCCGTCTTCGGAGGGAGGGTCACATCTCCCCGTGGCGACCAGTCCGCCGTCCTCGGTGGAGGTCACGGCGTACAGCCAGCTGGCGCCGACGGATTCGTGAGTCTCCTCCAAGACGACTTCTCCTTGGTCATCAAGGATCACGAGCAGCGCGGCCTCTACCAACCCTCTCCCGGCACTGGTGCTTCCGACCACGGCCGCCTTTCCTCCCGGCAAGGAACAGGTCCCATGAGCATAGTCCTCGCCCGTCTCTCCCCAGGTCTTCCTGAAAACCACGTTCCCCCTCTCGTCGGTCTTCACCAGCAACACGTCGTGCATGCCGCTTCCCGTGGAGGTGGTCGCTCCCACGAACAGTAATCCTCCGTCCGCGAGAACGGTCACCGAGGCAAACCAGTCCTCTCCCGGATCACCGATCTCCTTCGTCCACAGCGGCTCCCCGTCTTGGTCCACATAGACGGCCAGTGCGTTCATGTCTCCCTTCCCGTCCATTACCCATCCCGCCAAGACGAAGCCATCGCCCGCCGGCCTTATCTCGTTGGCCAGCGCCATCCCTCCGAGTTCCAGGCCTCGCGCCCAAAGGACGTTCCCCTCCGCATCCAACCTGGCAAGAAAGACAGTGGGGACTCCATAAAAAGACTCGGTCTGCCCTACCATCACGAGCCCCATCTCCGAGGTGAGTTGGGCGGAATACACCCAGTCATCTCGAGGTCCCCCCACGGTTCTCTCCCACATCAAATCACCCTCCGCGTCGGCACGGATCACGTACGCGTCACACAGCCCCGCCCCTTGGGAGTTCGTGTCGCCCACCAAAAAGAAACCTCCTTCGGGAACGGAAAGGATCCCATAGGCCCGGTCCCAACCTTCTCCCCCGTACCGCCTCTCCCAAACCGGATCCCCTTGCTCGTCCACCACAATAAGCACGACGTCGGTAGCCTCGCCATCCCGCTGACCCCCATCACCCACTATGGCGAAGCCGCCGCTCGGCAAGGCGACTATGTCGCGAGCATACACGCAGGTCTCGCCGCCCAGCGTCCTCTGCCATCCCCCTACCTTTTCCCCGGAAAACCCCTTTTGAGCGCCACTACCACAACCAATGTGGATACCCACAAGCGAGAACGCCACGAGAAACGCCGTGACACCTATGCCATGCCGTATAAGTCTGCCGGGCATATCCCCATCCTCCAAACGAAAACCTCTCTCCCGATGGTCAAAACGCCTCGATACTGGGGACCCCACCATGGCGTTCCCTTGAGCTGATCCAATGTGATTATATTCCCGAGACAGGTCAACTTACGTTCATTGAGCCCAAGACCACCGCAGACGATACCGTCGGCACTGAATCCCTCCGCGTCCTCAGCACTCGGCCAATAGAGCGAGATTCCCGACGATCGTGAAAGTAGATAAAAACGAGGGGCGCCCTCAGCGCCCCTCGCTATCTTCTCTTTTTTCGGCCTATTAACCCCAGGGGTAGGTGTCGGTGACCCCCATGAGATTGCCGGCGATGATGACCCTCTGGATCTGGTTGGTGCCCTCGTAGATCTGCATGATCTTGGCGTCGCGCATGAGCTTCTCCACCAGGTACTCCTTCATGTACCCGTAACCGCCGTGAATCTGTACGGCGTCGGTGGTGACTTTCATGCACATGTCGCCGCAGAAGGCCTTGGCGTAGGAGGACTCCAAGGAGCAAGGCAAGAGCTTGGAGGCCTTCCAGGCGGCCAGCATGTAAAGCCTCCTTCCCGCCTCGATGTTCATGGCCATGTCCGCCAGCATGAAGGCTATGGCCTGCTGGGCGATGATGGGACGGCCGAACTGCACCCTCTCCTTGGCGTACTTCAGGGCCTCCTCGAAGGCGGCCCTGGCCACCCCCACGGCGCCCGACGCCACTCCGGCCCTGGTCATGTCCAGGGTAACCATGACGTTATAGAATCCCTGGCCCATGGGCACGAAGAGGTTCTCCTTGGGCACCTTAACGTTGTCGAAGATGACCTCGGTGGTGTTGGAAGCGCGAATGCCCATCTTGTCCTCTTTCTTGCCGATGGACACGCCCTCGTAACTGCGCTCCACCACCACCGCCGCGATCCCGCCGTACTTCTTCTCCTTGTCGAAGGTGCAGAAAACGCTGTAGAAATCGGCGATGCCACCGTTGGTTATGAAGCATTTCTGACCGTTCACCACGTAATGGTCGCCCTCGTCCTTGATGGTGGTGGAAATGCTCGCCGCGTCGGAACCGGCCCCAGGCTCGGTGAGACAGAAAGCGGCGAACTTGGGGTTGTCGGGATCGGTCAGGCGCGGGAAGTACTTGTGCTTCAGCTCCTCGCTGGCAGCGATCATCATGGGAGTGGTGGCCAGGTTGTTAGCTCCCAAGGTGGTACCGATGCCGGCGCAACCCCAGAAGATCTCCTCGTTCACGATGGCCGCGCTCAGCTGATCCAAACCGCCCCCGCCGTATTCCTCGGGAATGGCGCTGGCGGTAAGACCGGCGGCGGCGGCCTTCTTGATGAGCTCATCCGGTATCTCGCCCGTCTTGTCGCACTCCAGGCAAATTGGCCTGATCTCGTTGAGGGCGAACTCGTGGGCCATTTTCGCCGCTGCCTTTTGCTCCTCGGTGAGTTCGAAGTCGATCATCTGCTGCTACCTCCTTACTCCTCTGTCTTTACCACTGCCTCTATCCGCCTCGGGGTCCGTTAAGGCGGCTGTTTCCGTCATCTTCCCACGAACTTGGCCTTCCCAGGTCCCTGCTCCAAGAAGGTACGCATGCCGATCTTTTGATCCTCGCTGGCGAAGCATATGCTGAAGGCCTGCGCCTCTATGAGTAACCCTTCCTCGATGGAGCACTCCATCCCCTTGTTGATGGCCTTCTTGGCCATGGCCAGCGCCACTGCCGGACCCTGAGCATATTTGGAAGCCACCTTGAAGGCGTACTCGATCACCGAGTCGTCGCCGGTGACCACCTTCTGAACCAGTCCCATCTCGTAGCATTCCTGGGCGGAGTAGAACCTGCCGGTGTAGATCATCTCCTTGGCCTTGGCAGGCCCTATAAGGCGGGGGAGCCTCTGGGTGCCGCCAGCTCCCGGTATGATGCCCAGCAGGATCTCGGGCTGCCCGATCTGGGCGTTCTCGTGGGCAAAGCGGAAATCACAACAGAGAGCCAGCTCGCATCCCCCTCCCAGAGCATATCCGTTTATGGCGGCTATCACCGGCTTGGGGATGTTCTCCACCTTGGTGAAGGCCTCCTGGGCCACCCGGATGAACTTGTTGATCTCGACGGCGTTGGCCTCCACCATCTGCTTTATGTCAGCCCCTGCCGCGAAGTTCTTCTCCCCTCCCGTGATCACCACCGCTCTCACTTCGTCGTCGTCGGTGAGTTTCTCTGCGCAGTCTCCAATCTGCATGAAAAGTTCAGAGTTCAGGGGGTTAAGAGGGGGTCGGTTGAGGGTGACGGTGGCGACTCCGTCTTTAACCTCCACTATCAGGAGATCGTAATCATAGGCCATCTCTCACCTTCCTTCTCGAAAACAGCCTGAAGCCGCTTGATCATCGCGGGGAACATGCGTGAGGGACATCCACCTCCTCGACCCGATTCGAGGGCAAAGCATCCTTTCTACCATTTCTGCTGCAAACATGCCTCATCGACGATGAAAAGATTATCACCTGACGTGAGGGGCGTCAATAAACCGCGAGGGTTAAAGGTGAAGCGCAATCCCCATGTGACGGGCTCAAGCCTCGAGGTTGACACTACCCTTTACCGAGGTCCACGGGTGCTCTACGCCGGCCCTCCCTTTTTGCGACTCACGGTGACCATCGCTGATGGGACCTTGACCATCGCCGGTGATACCCTTACCGAGCCCCGAAACTACCGGTTCGAGGGAATTGCATTTGAGCGCCACGTCGTCATGGAAATGAGGGGGTGTCGCCCTGGCAAGGGCATCCATTTCGGGGAGGAGCGAACCTCAAGATCATAAGGATTTATCACCCATTCCGCGAACGGCCTTCCAGGGTTGAGCGATTTGACCCCCAAAAAGCGACCTTGCTGCAGAGTTTCCCGCTCCGACCCTTGGAACCCATTATCTTTCCACTCCGACCCCTGGAACTCATCATCTGACCAAAAGTTGGGCCTTTGGCGGTCTTGCCGAAAACGGCCCAGAACGCCGTATTGTCACGCGGAAAGGGGATCAATATAATTCCCCTGGACCGCCCAGAGCGGTCCCTGCAAGGATCCGGGTTTTTAGGCATCTTCAACATGAAAATTGAGGCCACCTCATCCTGGTTCGGCGCTCTCGTCCTTGTAGGAGGGCTGGGACTCTTCCTTTTTGGCATGCACCTGATGAGCGAGGGCCTTCAGCTCGCCTCAGGGGACAGGCTCCGAAAGATCTTGGAAACCTTGACCAAGAACCGCTTGCGGGGCACGGCGGTGGGTGCCTTGGTGACCGCCCTCGTCCAGAGCTCCTCCGCCACCACCGTCATGCTGGTAGGTTTCGTCAACGCGGGCTTGATGGCCTTCAGTCAATCAGTTCCGGTAATCTTCGGCGCCAACATAGGGACCACCATAACCGCTCAGATTGTGGCCTTCGACGTGAGGACCCTCTCCTTTCCCTGCCTGGCTCTGGGCTTCCTCATGTTCATGTTGGGCAACAAGAGGAAGGTAAAATATGCCGGCCAAGCGGTTCTTGGGTTCGGCGTTCTCTTCCTGGGGATTGAGTTGATGAAGGGAGCCATGGCTCCATTCAAGCACTCGGGGGCTTTCGAGAGCTGGATGCGAAGCTACGGGGCAAACCCCTTCGTCGGATTGATGTTGGGACTGGTGACCACCAGCATCATCCAGAGTTCCTCCGCCACCACGGGTATGCTGGTGGCCATGGCCTCCGCTGGGCTCATCGGCACTGGGGGCACGGATTCCCTTCGCATAGCCATCCCTGTCATTCTCGGTTGCAACATAGGTACCTGCATCACGGCCTGGATAGCCTCCCTCGGCGCCAGCCTTCCCGCCAAACGGGTGGCCGTGGCTCACTATCTGTTCAATTTGTCAGGGACCGTCATGTTCTTGCCCCTGACCCCATGGTTCGCGCGACTGGTAGTGACGGTGAGCGAGGTCCTCGGAGCCGGTCCGGAGAACGTGGCCCGACAAGTTGCCTGGGCCCACACTATCTTCAACGTCATCATGACATTGGTCTGGCTCCCCTTCCTCAATCAATTCGTCTCCCTAGTGAAGTGGATCAAAAAAGGAAGGGAAACCATGCCCGGAAGGGACCCCCTCTTTTTGGATCCCAGGACCTTCCACAATCCCTCGGTGGCCCTGGAGATGGCAAGGAAGGAGATCTCCCGCATGGCCCGCGTCACCCTGGAAATGCTGAAGAACAGCTTGGGTTTCATGGAGAAGATGGACCGGGGAGCTTTGAAGTCGACGCTGGAGCAGGAGAACATCGTGGACGGCCTGGCTCACTCCGTGACGAATTATCTTACCCGCCTATCCCAAGAGACCCTTACCAGCGAACAGTCGGAGGCCTTGGCCGGCTTCATGCACGCGGTGAACGACGTGGAAAGGATCGGGGATCACGCCGAGAACATCGCTTACCTAGCAGCAAACAAAAAAGAGAACGACCTCGTGTTCAGCGACGAGGCCAAGAAGGAGTTGGAACATATTTCCAACACAGTGCTGCGAATGTACGAAGGGATCATACAGGCTTTCGAGAACGAAAGGCCGGATGAAGCCAGAAGCTACCAATCGTTGGAACACGAGGTGGACCAGCTGGCAAGCAAGTATCGAAAGAATCACATAAGGCGCTTGAACATGGGTCAGTGCAACGGGCAAGCGGGCGTCATCTTTCTCGACACGCTAAGCAACCTGGAAAGGGTGGGGGATCTAGCCAACAACTTAGGCCATGTTACCACCGGAGCCCTGGAGCGCCTCTGAGACCTCAAGGCTTCCGATCCCCGATGACCCATTCGATCTGGGAATCGGCTTCAGCTCGGCAAATATTTCTCAAAGCTTTTATGTAAAAATTTCCAAGTAATACCATTTGAAGCCAACTCACTCCAAATATGCGGACATGTTCTATACTTGTGGTGACAACATCGGCTTCGGGTTTCTCGAAAGGAGGGGAAATGTCCTTGAGTGAGGAGCTCGCTTTCCTGGACGCCTTAGCCCAGGCCGAACTGGTGCGTAAAAAGGAACTCAAGCCCGTGGAGCTTGTTGAGGCCTGCATCCGACGAATAGAGAACCTCAATGGGAGCTTGAACGCCGTGGTCACGCCCATGTTCGAGGAGGCCATGGAGACCGCCAAGGGTAACCTTCCGGAAGGGCCCTTCAAGGGGGTCCCCTTCCTCCTCAAAGACCTCATCGCCTTTTACGAAGGCGTTCGCCTCACTTTCGGCTCAGCTTTCATGAGGGATTACGTGGCCCCCTTCGACAGCGAGCTGGTGATCCGCTATAAAAGGGCGGGCCTTGTAGTGGTGGGAAAGACGAATGTGCCCGAATTCGGTATCCTGCCCACCACCGAGCCCAAGTTGTTCGGTCCTACTCGCAATCCCTGGAATCCAGAACGGTCTGCCGGGGGATCCAGCGGAGGCTCGGCAGCGGCGGTGGCCTCGGGAATGGTTCCCATGGCTCACGCCAACGATGGCGGGGGATCTATCCGCATACCCGCCTCCTGTTGCGGTGTCTTCGGGCTCAAGCCCACCCGAGCCAGGAATCCGCTGGGCCCTTGGTTGGGCGATATTATCAACGGCCTGGTGGTGGAACATGCCGTCACCCGTTCGGTAAGAGACAGCGCCGCCCTGCTGGACGCCACCTCAGGACCGGATCTGGGCGATCCCTACTGGGCACCCCCACCGGCCAGGCCATTTCTGCAAGAGGTGGGAGCTGACCCCGGTCGCCTTCGCATCGCCTTCACCTACAAGGTGGGGGGAGCGCCGGTGCATCCGGATTGCGTGGAAGCGGTGAAAGACGCAGCGCGGCTTTGCGAGGAACTGGGGCATCAGGTGGAGGAAAGGGACATCGAGTTGGACGTCTCCAGCATCACCTCCATGTTCATGACCCTCTGGACGGCCGCCCAGGCGTGGAACGCAGAATCTTTGGCCCAGCTCACCGGCAAGACCCCCGCCCAGGAGGACTTCGAACCCCTCACCTGGGCCTTGATCCAGATGGGCCGTCAGGTCACCGCTCCCCAGTACCTCATGGCGGTCACCGGGCTACAGGCGATAAGTCGCTCTTTGGCCCACCAGATGGAACCCTACGACTTGTATCTTACGCCCACCCTCGCCGAGCCTCCTGTGCCCCTGGGCTCCTTTGACTCCCCTCCCGAAAATCCCCTCTACGGGATGGCCAGGGCGGGGGCCTACGTGCCCTTCACCCCCATATGCAACATCACCGGACAGCCGGCCATGAGCGTTCCCCTTTTCTGGAACTCGGAGGGACTTCCTGTAGGGGTGCAATTCGTGGCCAAATTCGGTGATGAGGCGACCCTCTTCAGGCTGGCGGCACAATTGGAGGAGGCTCGGCCCTGGGCGAAACGCTTCCCTCCAGTCACCGAATACTGGAATGGGGCTTTCGACGACGCCGAGGAATGAAGAAGGGCGCTGCGGGGCATAGAGGGCTTTCGAGGGGAGGACCCCACCACGTCCAAGCATCGGGGGATAGCTTGGAAAAAGAGCTCGCTCGACCGATCCTCGTCATCAGCAGGTGTTTGGGGTTCGAGGCCTGCCGATGGAACGCGGAGGTGGTAAAGGACCCCTTCGTGGAACTGCTGGTTCCCTATGTCAATGCCGTTACCGTCTGTCCTGAGGTGGACATGGGCCTGGGAATCCCCCGGGACCCGGTTCACCTGGAAGACTGGGGCGACGGGATACGCTTGATCCAGTTCAAAAAGGGCGTCGATCACACGGACCGGATGCGGGCCTTCAGCAGGGAATTCCTCAACGGCCTGAAGGAAGTTGATGGCTTTATCCTCAAGGCTCGCTCGCCCTCCTGTGGAAGCCGGGACGTGAAGGTCTTTCCACCGGGAAGCGGCGACCGGGGGGCCATCGGCAAGGGGATCGGCATATTCGCCGCCGAGGTCATGGAGAGGTTCCCGGGCCTACCGGTGGAGACGGAGGGAAGGTTGAGGAACCACCGAATAAGAGAGCACTTCCTCACCAGAATCTTTCTCCTCGCCCGATTCCGCGGGGCCCAAGCCACGGGAACTCGGGGGAGTTTGGTGGATTTCCATACTCGCCACAAACTCATGCTCATGGCTTACCATCAACAAGAACTCAGGAGCATGGGCAGGCTAGTCGCTCAAGCCGCCGATCTCCCAACAAAAGACCTCTTCACGCTCTACAGGGCGCACCTCCTCAAAGCCGTATCCCGCCTACCCCGGAGAAACTCCCACGCGAACGTGCTCATGCACGCCATGGGTTATTTCTCCCGCTACCTGACTTCCCGGGAGAAGTCCCACTTTCTCACCCTTCTGGAACGTTTTCGGGAGGGCAAGTTGCCCTTGAGCGCTCCCTTGGCGGTGATCAACTCTTGGATCGTCCGCTTCGGTCAGGAGTACTTGCAATCCCAACACTACTTCCACCCCTATCCGGAAGGCCTCATGGTCTTGGACGACTCGGGAAAAGGAAGGGATTTCTGACCGATACAAGGGTAACCAGAAAATGGAATCCGCGGTGGAACGGGAGAGGATCAAAGTCCTCCGGGCGGGGAACCCGGCGCCAGGGGATTACGTTCTGTATTGGATGCAAGCGTCCCAGCGAGCGGAGTTCAATCCCGCCCTGGAACACGCAGCTTGGCTCGCTCGACAGCTCCGCAAACCACTCTTGGTCTTTTTCGGCATAAACGAGAGGTATCCTGGGGCTAACTCGCGCCACTTCGCTTTCATGCTGGAGGGATTGGCTGAGACCCGCTCCCTCCTCGAGGAGAGGGATATCCCCCTGGTGTGCTGGAAAGACAACCCGCCCGAGGGGGCCCTTCGCCTGGCCAAAAGGGCCTGTGTCGTGGTAGTGGACCGGGGCTACCTGCGTCATCAGGTGGCCTGGAGAAGATCCCTGGCATCCCTTTCCCCTTGTCCAATCGTCCAGGTGGAGGGGGAAGCCGTGGTACCGGTGGAAACAGCTTACCCTCGGGAGGCCTATTCTGCTGCACCTCTTCGCCGTCGAATCAAACAATCCATGAACCGTTTTCTGCGAAAAACCCCCGAGGTGTCCGTCAAGGTTAAGGGATTCGCGCCAGACCTCGAGAGCCTTGACCTCACCGACCCCTCGCGGCTTTTGCGCCATCTCGAGATACCCCAGCTATCGCCTCCAGTCAACGGTCCAGCAGGAGGGACCTCTGAGGCCAAAAAGGTCCTCGAACGCTTCCTCCAAGAAAAGTTGGACTTATACCCCTCGCTTTCTCGACGCCCCGATTTGGAGTTCACCTCCCGTTTAAGCCCTTACCTCCATTTTGGCCAGATCTCCTCAGTATACGTGGCGCTACGGGTGCGGAAAACGGGAAGCCCGGGCGCCGAGGCCTTCTTGGAGCAATTGGTGGTGCGCAGGGAGCTCAGCCTAAACCTGGTGACCTACAACCCCCATTACGACTCTCTCCAAGCGCTTCCCTCATGGGCCAGGAGGACCCTGGACCTACACCTAAGGGACCGACGGCCTTTCCTCTACAGCCTGGAGGAGCTGGAAGGCGCCCTCACCCACGATCCTTTCTGGAACGCCGCCCAGAAGGAAATGGTGGCCACCGGCTACATGCACAACTACATGCGCATGTACTGGGGCAAGAAGATATTGGAGTGGTCACCCGACCCGGAGGAGGCGCTCCGCAGGATCCTGTATCTCAACGACAAATACGAGCTGGATGGGCGCGACCCCAACGGCTACGCCGGTGCGCTGTGGTGTCTTGGCAAACACGACCGACCTTTCCAGGAAAGGGAGGTTTTCGGGACAGTTAGGTACATGGCGGAATCGGGACTCAAGAGGAAATTCGACGTGGACGCATACTTGAGAAAGGTGGAATCACTCCACCGTAAGTGGCTAGATTCCTTGAACCGGGAACGCAAAAACCGATGACCGACGGCACCTATAGCCTTCTCGGACTAATCCAGCGCTTTTTCATAAGCATCTATCTTGGCACAACCCCATCCCTCGAAACGCCTACCCGTCTTTCGTTACACCAGCACGCACTTCAAGAACTGAGGTCCCAAGCCGAGATCAAAGGGATAAACGGGCGATTTCTTGCTGGGATACTTTTCAAACCTCATTTCCATTCTTGAACTCTGCCTTCTGATGATTATCGGCCCGAACACCTCCCAGGCGATACCTCAAAAACGCCCTCTTTCTCATCCCCTTCCAACAAACGGCCAGCAACAACGGTGCCCCCAGGAAAAGTATCGCCCCACCACCCCATCCGCACACCTGAACCACCTCGAAGGCGGAGGGGAGCACGGCACGGCTGCCGTCGGGGTTTACGAGGACAAGGTCATAACGCCCCGGCTCGGCGCCCCAAAGCCCTACCCGACAGCGGGCCTCGCTCTCCGAAACGACCCTCACGTCATAACAAGCCAGCCTTACGTTGCCCCGTACCAGCTCCAGCGAGGCGCCGGGTTCGAAACCTCTTCCCTCGACTCTCTCTAAGCTAAATACCGGTGCGAACTGGTAGCCGCGGGAAGGGTTCAAGTTCAGCAGTTCGACCCGGGTGAAACGAAGCGCCACTGGCCTTTTCCCCAGACTCAACCCCTCGACCCAAATCTCCCCGGAAGGCTCCCTTCTCATTCCCGTCGCCGACCAGCGATTTCCACTGACCAAGTCGATTGGCTGGGGTAGACGAAAAGTGGATGCATCCAACATTCTCGCAAGGAGAGCATCTTTGGCGTCATCCCTTTTCCATAGGAACAGGAGGATGTCCCCTCCCCTCACGAGAAAGGCATGGGCTTCCAAGGTCTCGGGCTTCGTGCACCGCAAGACAAAGGAGGAAAGGGGGAACGACACGGCTTCGGACGCCTCGCGGAGCAAGGTCTTCATGACGAGGAAGGACTCTCGCGGGGTGAAATCCGCCCGCAGCAGCCCATACTTATCTACTTCGTTAAGCATTGTGTCCCGGAGGTTGTAGACGAATACCTTGCTCACCTCGGAACTCGCGTAATTGACGAGGGTCCGGGCGAGATAGTCGGCCTGCGTAGCCTCGTCCACGCCTAACTCACCTTCCCAGGTGGTCCAACCCACCTCGGTCACCCATATCTCCAACTTCTTCTGGGTATAAGTGCTGATGAGGCCCCGCAGGAAACCCACTATTTCTCGACATAACCTCTCTTTGGGCCGCAGACGGTCCGCTTCCGGCTGCCCTTCTTCCCCGATGGTCTCGGCGTAGGGGTGATAGGCGACGGCATCAACATACTCCGGGGCCCCCAAAGAGAGGCAGGCATTGAGATAATCAGGGTCTAGTCCGGCCACACCACCCATCACCACCTTAGCGCCAGGATCGCTTTTCCTGATCTCCTCGGAGGCGGCGGCCAACAACCTCACGTAGGAGAGCGGATCGGGTTCCGGCTGCCAGAAAGCGTGGATGTTCTGTTCGTTCCATATCTCCCAGGCGGCCACCTTCCCTCGATAACGGGAGGCTATCGCCCTCACGTAATTCCTCCAGGCCTGTAGGTCGGTGGGCGGGTAATTCCAGGGCCTCCCCCCGTTGGCCCAGGGCGGGGAGGAGCCCAAAATGCCCAAGACTCTTATACCCCGCCTTCCGGCTTGGTCCACCAGATGGTCCGTTCTCCCGAGGTCCCAAGCCCCACTTCGGGGCTCCAAGTCATACCAAGCGAAGTCGCATCTGATCCAACCGAAACCGGCATCTGCGACCGCGTCCAGTTCTCTTTCCACGAGTTCCGGGGGATAGTTCTTTAGGTGACTGGAAGCAACGCCCACCCTTTCCCTCAGAGGTGAGCTAGAGCCTTCAAGGGTCATGGAAGCCGTCCTGACCGCAGGTCCACGGTCAGCAGCCTTCCCCGCGGACGGGGTTATGAGAGCAAAAACCAGGGAAACCCACAGTAAAAGACCGTGGATGGTAGCCCTGCGCCAACGGAAAGGACGCTTGGCCCCTCGTGTGTTCGCTCCATATTCATTCATCCAATCCGCCCCCATAAGCCATCCCCCGTCGAGCAAAGATTCGACCGTTAACCCGAGTTTATCACCTTTCTCATCGTTTTCATACAAATGAAGGGCATTCAGTTCGCTTACAACAAAGGGTCGCCTCGGGAGCGTTAAGAGCATTTTTGTCCCCGAAGAAGTTCGAGTCATGGCATCTAGTCGAGGGTGAAGACGCTTGATCGCCCAACCCCTCATGGGTAGTAGGCCGGCCCTCTTCACGGTAAAGAAGGCCGACGCGTCCTTTCTACGCACGCGGGCCTAAGGAAAAGCCGGGATACTAAACCATCGGACTACCGCGCGTACCCTCACTGTACCCTCGGCCAGCCGACTCAATGCCCAAGGGTCATAACGAAATAGGTGGCCCTCTCAGCCACCACCGGCCGGTCGGAGTCCAAGGCCAGGGAGAAGGCGGTCCTATCCAGGCCGGGCAAGGAATCCACGTGTAAGGTGAACCGAGTACCGCCCGCCACTGTGAATTGGTAGGTGAATTTTCTCCCGTCTTCACGGAAGAAGTTAAATAACAGGGCTGCCGGCTCGGGATTAACGTTGGACACCAACAGATAGCAATCGAAGGCACCATCAGTGTATCCCTCGGCGAAATGCCAGTTCCTGGAAGGACGAGGGGTCCCTATGCTGGCGTGACCTCCCCGACGGCTGTCTCGGTCGTAGTACATTGCCCTTTCCGCCACCAGGGGCGCGTCAGCATATATTGACAATCCCAAATCTTTTCCTGAAAGACCGGGTTGGGAGTGGACAGGAACAGTGACTCGAGACCCGGGTGGCACTAGGATCTCCACCCCTTGACTGCCCTCTGGGAGACGATAATGCAGCTGTACCCTGGCTGGTTCGCCTCTCGGATTGCCGACGAGAACATATTCCTCAAAGAACTGCCGTGTACAGCCCTCCGCAAAATGCCATTCCCTGGAAAGTCCAGTCGACCCCACTGAGGCATGTCCTCCCCTTACATACCCCTTGTCGAAGTATTCCGCCCTCTCCGCCGCCACGGGCAAACTGGAATCCAGTTCAATAGCGAAGGCCTGTCCGTCCATCCCCGGTAAATCATCCACTTTGACCGTCCGACGAGCACTGGGGGAAAGGTCCACTTCGAAGGAGCGGCTCGATCCACCTTCGAGATAAAAGGTCAATTTTGCCCTACCCGCTTTGCCGTGAGGATTTAGGATCAACAAATAGGTCTCGAAGCTCCCGCCAGTATAGCCTTCGGCAAAGTACCAGGTCTTCGACAGTTCGGGTGATCCTATGGAAACCGTACCGTCGTCCCTTTTCCCCATGGTGAAGTAGATCGCCCTTTCCGCCACTACCTCCGTGGAGGCCGAGACCTTCATCCCGAACTCCACCCCCTCCATCCCTTCCACGCGGTCCACAGAGAGGGTAAAACTACATCCTGCCGGCACCGCATATTCCCTTCTGACCACCGACCCATCGCTGCGGAAAAAAGAGACCTCAACCTGGGCCTCTCGGGATCCTGGGTTGGAGAGGAGCAGGTAGGTGTCGAAACCGCCGGCGGTGTATCCTTCAGCGAAGTACCATTCCTTTGACGCGGTGGATGCTCCTACCGAAACATGGCAGCCCGAAATTATCCTTCGGGCCAAAGAGGCACGAGTGATGGTCAAGGGGGTGCCCACAGGCGCCCAATGGTAAGGCCAGTAAGCCTCCATGGGATGAAGCCTTATGCAACCGTGGGAGGCGGGAGATCCAAGCCCTGTCTCGTAGTTGCCCCGGCTCCCTCGAGGCCAGGAGTGCATTCCATGGCGGGAGGTGAAGGACATCCAATAGTCACAAACCGCCCCGCCGACTCCTAAGTGAGTCCTGTAATGGGCCAAGATACGGAAATTACCCGTAGGGGTGGAGTTGTTGAGACCGGTGGAGCACCGCATGACGTTAACCAGCTGATCGCCTTCATAGAAATATATCCTCTGGTCGAAAAGGGAACAGACCATTCTCTTAGGCCCGGAGGAAGACCTCACTGTTTCCGGCACCCTGGCACACACCACCGAGGACGGTTCACTTTCCCGACCTTGGGTATCCACGGTAAAAACTCGGTAAAAATAGGTCGTGCCCTGTAGCGCGCCGTAATCCACGAAAACCGGGTGGACCCTCATGGATTCCTGGGATCGCCCACCCACCTCGCGCCAAGGACCTGCTGGGTCCTCCGCCCGATAGACCAAATACGCTTCCGCACCCTCCACGGGCGACCAGGTGAGGACAACATAGCCAATACTGAGAGAATCTTGTTCCCTGAAGCTCAGGTCCTCCGGTGGGTTTAGGCCCCCTTTGGCCTCCGTTGAATAGGCTATCGATGCACCCGATAAGAAAATGGCGTTGAAAAGGAAGGTCACGGACATCACGAGATGAAAAAGGGGCTTCCTCACCTTAAGTTCCTCCTATTCTCATACCCATTCCCTTAAACGACTGATGAAAAAATCAAAATATGATTACCGGAGTTCCCACTTCCACCCGCTCAAAGAGGTCTTCCACGTCTCTCATGTGCATGCGGATACATCCGTGGGAAGCCCGAGTGCCTATGGAGCCAGCGTTGCTGGTACCATGGATAAGGACACCTGGCGAATTTAAGGCCAGGGCTCTGGTGCCCAGGGGATTGCCGGGACCTGGGGGTATGTACTTCGGCATGTTCGCCGCCCACGCGGATCCCGGATTTATCCAGGCAGGGTTCTTCTGTTTGGAGATGACCTTGAATTCTCCCGAGGGCGTGGGCCATGAAGGCTTTCCCACTGCCACGGGATACCTTTTGACCACCTCCATGTTGTTATAGAGCGTGAGGGTGAAACGGGCTTTGTCTATCACTATTACCTTTCCCACCTGATCGTCCCTGACCTGTGGTGGGGTTACCTCCACGGGCAATTCCACGGTCCTTTCATTGGAGGATAACGCTGCCAGGACCCGCTTGTAGGTCTCATCCTCGTCCAGCTTCCATCCTTCCCTGGACCTACGGTAGATCAGTTTGTTTTCATCCAAACCAATTTTGGCGTCCACCGGCTCTCGATTGAGCGATGACCTCAAAGCCGTTAGGAGGCTTTCCAGTTTCCGCTCGTCGTATCTGATCACTAATCCCATGTCCCTGCCCAAGCCAGAATAGGTCGCCCTCTTCAGCCACCTCTTTATGAAAACAACTTCCCTGGAGAGGCCCATGCCCTTTTCCACCGTGGCCTCAAGGTCCACCCAGAAGTCGATCTGCTCGGGGCGAAGCACCCAACTCTCCTGACCAAATTTGAGGATTACCTCATCATCCAATCCTTGCAGGTCAATCTCAGCGCGGAGCCTATTCAGCGCATCCTCCCTGGTCAACCCCCCAATGTCCACGCCCAAAACGCTCACGCCCCGAAAGACCCTGCTGGCATAAGCCATGTCCAGCCCGAGGAAGGACAGGGAAAGCAATACCACTATGAAGACAAGAACATAGCCGGCATAAAGGATGCTGTAGCGGACCAGGCATGACCTTCTTATGGACACCCACATCTCAGGTAACGCACCCGTTCTCTTCTCTCCTGCTTTGGTCAAATCGCGATGAGACCCTAAGCCTAAACCCGTATCTATTTCAAATCAAAAACTTTAACCTTGAATTTAATGATAAACCTCGGCTCTCCTTCCCCCCATGATCGCGCTGGCCATGAAGTCAGGCTCGCTCAAATCCCCAGAAGACACTGGGGAGGCGGTTCCCTTGAACGGTTTCAAAAAAAAAAAAAAAAAAAAACGGGGGGGGGTGGGGCAACGAGCCCCACCCCATATTTGCCTCTTCCCCTCGTCAAGCGAAGGCCTCGGGAATGTCTTTGATTTGCTCATAGGAAAACACCGGACCGTCCTTACATATGTAGATGTGGCCGACGTTACACCTCCCGCACTTGCCTATACCACACTTCATCCTATTCTCCAATGTGGTGTAGATCTGGTCAGGGGTGAAACCCAACTTCTCCAGGTTCTTGAGCACGAACTTTATCATGATGGGTGGGCCACAAGTGACGGCAATGGTGTTCTCCGGTGAAGGCGAGACCTCCATCAGCAGTTGTGGCACGAAGCCGACGAAATGGGGCCAGTTCTCCTCCTCCACGTCCACCGCCAGATGGCAGCAGCAATCGCCGCAAGCCATCATGTCCTGGAACTCGTCCTTGAAGCAGTGGTCAGCGGAAGTGCGAGCGCCGTATATAACTGTGAGCTCCCCATAATCGTCTCGATTGTCCCGGATGTATTGGATCACCGGGCGAAGAGGCGCTTGCCCGATGCCACCACCTATGGTCACTACGTTCTTGCCTTTCCATTCATCCATGGGGAACCAATTGCCCAAGGGACCCCTTACGTAGATGGTGTCTCCCGCCTCCAGCTCGTGAATGGCGGTGGTGTTCTTTCCCACCTTCATGATGCTGAAGCGCAAGTATCCTTTCTCCGTGGGAGATGATGAGATGCAAAACATGGACTCCCCGACACCGGGAATCCCCACCATGGCGCACTGGCCGGGGCGGTGGCTCCAGGTCTCCCACACCTTGTCGTCGGCGAAGGTGACCTTGAATGTTTTGATGCAACGATCCCCTGGCGTTTCGTACCAGGCTTCCAGGATCTTTGCCTCGTAGGGAATGTATGGGTTCTTCATTAGGCTTCCACCACCTGTTCCAGGATCTCCAGGATGTCGATGTTCACCGGACAGAGGCTGATACAACGGCCGCAACCCACGCAGGCGATGACGTCGAACCTCTTGGGATAGTAGCTGTACTTGTGGCTGATGCGGTTCCGCGTCCTCTCCTTCCGGGTGGGCCTGGGATTGTGACCTGACGCGTGCAGTGTGTACTCGCAGAACATGCAGGAATCCCACATTCGTGCCCTTCTCCCCTCTCCCCTTTCCACCTCGTCCTGCATGTCGAAGCAGTGACAGGTGGGGCAGAGGAAGGTGCATATTCCGCATCCCAGGCAGGCATCGGAGACCCTCTTCCAAAGGGGATCCTCCCACAGAGAAGGAAGCTTCTCCGCTATCCCTTGTGGGTCGATGGAACGGACAATCTTGCCCTTTGCCTCCTCCTCCATGGAAGACGCCCTCTCCACATCCCCCGGAGACGCATCCTCCAAGTACGAAGCGAGCGTCTCCTCCATGCGAGCGCCCTTCTCGGTGAGAGGTTGGAAGAGGAAGTGATCGCCCATGTCAACCAGGAGCACGTCAAGCCCGTCCTTACCGAAGGGACTTCCCTGCAGGGAAGTGCAGAAACAGTTTATGGAAGGCGGCTGCACGCAGGTCATCCCCACCAACGTGGTCAACTCCCGGCGCTTGAGATAATAGGGATCCTCGTAGTCCCAGGAAAAAAGCTTGTCCACGATGCTCATGGCCCGGGCGTCACAGGGGCGCAGGCCGAAGATCACCGTGGTGCCCTCTTCCTCTACGTTCTTCTCGCGCAACTCGGGATTGCCGATGGTGAAGCGGAACAGGGTCTCCGTCTGGGGGAAAACCACCTTTTTGGGAGGTACAGTGGAGTTCCCGTATTCCAGGAAAGCCTCCTTGGGATCGGCGATCTCACGGAAAAGCACCACGTCATCGGACTTCACCGGTGTTATCAGCCTAAATTTGGAGAGCTCCTGAAGGACCTCCCCCACTTTCTCCTTGCTCAACTTCTTGGCTGCCATGTCTACCACCCTTTAGAGTATGAAATCCTCGGGGTCGTCCGGTCGGTAGCTGGAAAGGAGCGGAGGAGCATCAACCTTCACGCCAGGCTCGAAGTCGTAGAGTTCCTCCACGTCCTTGTACAGCTTCCGATTGAGTTCCATCAAGGGTATCTCCACCGGACATACCCGCTGACACTCTCCACACTGGATGCAACGACCGGCCAGGTGGTAAGCCCTGGCGATGTGGAACGCGGTGTTCTCGCTGATGTCCACGCTCCTCCGTATCCACTGGGGACGCAAGCGGTCAAGGATGCAGTCGTTGCAGTAGCACATGGGACACACGTTGCGACAGGAGTAACAGCGGATACAACGGGAGAACTTCTCCTCCCAATAAGCCCACTTCTCGTCCTGGCTACGGGACTCCAACGCCTCCACGTCCGAGTAGTCGTCGGTGGCGAAGGGAGCTACTTCCTCGTCCAAGAGCACGTCGTACACCAACGGGGTGGGGAAGCGACAGCGCTTACATTTGTCCGCCAGTAGCTCCTCCTTGGGTATCTCTTCCCTCCTGCCGTCGAAGATGAGCACGAACTTGTCCCCCTCCAGCGAGATCTCGCCAGGACCCAGCACGTCCGGGAATCGAGCCTGCACCTTGTCCATGTCCACCACCCCGGTGCAAGGTATCCCGATCACCAAAATGCGGTCCCGCTCGTAGGCGTTCTCCGCCATCTGCTGTACTAGGGCTCGGGAATCGCAACCCTTTACCATCACCGCCACCTTGCGCAGGTCCGGTTCCTGGCCCCTGGGCACGGGCAACTTCTCCTCCAGCGTGATGTAGGTGGCCAGGTTGTTGACGCAGGCGGGGTTGAAGATGAGCTGATCCACCTCCCCGGGGTCGTAGACGAAGGCAGGCCTGGCCCTGAACCCATAGGTGCCGGCTCGGTACCCTATGAGCTCCCTGACGTCCTCCCTGGAGATGATCTCCCTGGCTGTCTCTCTGAGCTTGCTCACGTCTACCAATTTAACTGCCTCCGTTGGAACTTGTTCATGGGTCCTACCGCCTTGACGCCCTCCACGACCTCCTCGATGACCTCCTTCCACTTGGCTCCCTCGGAGGCCGAGACCCAGCTCATGCGCACCCGCTCGGGTTCTATGCCCAGGTACTCAAGGAAGTTGCGCATGAGCTTGAACCGCCGACGGGCGTAATAGTTGCCTTGCATGTAATGGCAATCCCCGGGATGACAACCGGAGACGAGCACGCCGTCGGCTCCTTCCTGGAGGGCGTTTACCACGAACATGGGGTTGACCCGTCCCGAGCACATCACCCTGATCACCCGTACGTTGGACGGGTACTGGGTACGGCTGGTACCCGCCAGGTCAGCCCCGGCATAGGAACACCAGTTGCACAGGAAGGCCACGATGTTGGGCTGAAAATCGGTCTGGGTTGCTTCGGCCATGGTACTACTTCACCCCCAATACCTTGATCTGGGGCAGCAGCTGGTTGTCCTTGAAGGATCGCTGCTGGATGGAACCTGAAAGGCAAGCCGCAACGCAGGCGCCGCAGCCCTTGCAGAGGGCTTCGTTCACCCTTGCCACCTTCACCGGCCAACCCTGGCGGTTGACCTCCACCAGCTCGATGGCGGTGAAGGGGCAAAGCTCCACGCAGAACCCGCAGCCGCGGCAGGTCTCCTCGTTCACCACCGACGTCTGGGCCTCCACCTTCACCTTGCCCTTGGCCATGGGGATCATGGCCGCCGAAGCCGCCCCCTTGGCTTGGGCCACGGCGTCGGGGATGTCCTTGGGGCCCTGACAAACGCCGGCGAGGAAAATGCCGTCGGAGGCCGTGTCCACGGGACGTAGTTTGGGATGCGCTTCCAGGTAGAAAAGATCCGATGACTGGGAGAGTTTCAGTATGTCTATGATCTCCCGGTTGTCGCTCCTGGGAACCAATCCCACCGAGAGCACCACCATGTCCGTCTCGTGCTCCAGTGGGGTGGCGGTGAGAGTGTCCTCCGCTTTCACCACCAGCTTGTCGCCCCTCCGGAAGATCTCGGAGGGATTGCCCCTTATATACCGTACGCCCTCCCGGCGCACCCGGTCGTAGAACTCCTCGAACCCCTTGCCGAAGGCGCGCACGTCCATGTAGAAGATGGTGACCTCGCAGTCCGGGATCTTGTCCTTGACCAGATGGGCCAGCTTGGCGGTGTACATGCAACACACGCGAGAGCAGTACTCGTTGCCCACGCTCTTGTCCCGAGAGCCCACGCACTGGATGAAGGTGATGCTCTTGGGCACCTTGGGGGCTTCGGCTTCCTCTTCCTTCTTCTTCTTTTTCTTGCCCCGCTCCAGCATCACTATCTTGCCCCCCGTGGGCCCCGAGGCGTTCACCAGCCGTTCGAACTCCAGGGCGGTGAGCACGTTGTCGTATATTCCGTAGCCGTATTCCGGCTTCTTACGGGCGTCGAACACGTCGTAGCCGGTGGCCACGATGATGGTGCCCACCTTGAACTCCACGATCTCGTCCTGCTGCTCGAAGTTGATGGCCCCCGCCTGGCAGACCTCCTGGCACTTGGGGGTTTCGCCACACTTACCCTTGGCGAGGAACAGGCAGTTCTCCTTGTCGATGGTGTATTTAGCGGGCACCGCCTGGGGGAAAGGCAAATAGATGGCACCCCTCATCCCAATCCCCTCGTCGAACTCGTTGGGGATCCTGCCAGCCAGGCGGCATGCCTCAGCGCAATCGCCGCACCCGGTGCACTTGTCCATGTCCACGAACCGGGCCTTCTTGCGCACTTTCACGTTGAAGTTTCCGATGTAACCCGTGATTTCCTCCACTTGGGAGTAGGTCATGAGCTCTATGTTGGGATGGTTGGCCACGTCCACCATCTTGGGGGTCAGGATACAGGCGGAACAGTCCAAGGTGGGGAAGGTCTTGTCCAACTGGGCCATGTGACCGCCAATGGTGGGTGACTTCTCCACCAGGTAGACCTTGAACCCAGCATCTGCGATGTCAAGAGCCGCCTGGATCCCGGCAATGCCCCCGCCGATGATGAGACAGGACGGTTCCACATCCACTTCCTTCTGCTCCAGTGCCTCCAAGTTGCGAGCCTTCACCACCGCTGCCTCCAACAGACGCTTGGCCTTCTCGGTGGCGGCGATGGGATCCTCGTGCACCCAGGAGCACTGTTCGCGGATGTTGGCCATCTCCAGATAGAAGGGATTCAGGCCTCCACTTTCCAAGGTCTTGCGGAAAGTGGGCTCGTGCATCCGCGGGCTGCAAGAGGCCACCACCACTCGATTGAGGCCATAGTTCTTTATGTCCTCGGTGATGAGGGCTTGGCCTGGATCTGAGCACATGTAGCTGTAGTTGCGAGCCACCACCACGTCGGGAAGGGAGGCGGCGAAATCCCGCACCTCCTCAACGTTCACCGTCCCGGCGATGTTGGTGCCGCAGTGACACACGTACACTCCTATCTTCGGCTTACCGTTCATGGATCTCGATTCCTCCTCCTGCCTGTTTCTCCGGTGGCTCCGAATCTCTTCTTCCTGCATTCGATTCTTGGCATAGGAGGAGTAGGGGCTCAATGACCGTCATTAAGCTCCCTTCAACTCCTTGATCTTTTCCGTGAGCTTGGGCACCACCTTGAACAGGTCGTCCACGATACCGTAATCGGCGATGGAGAAGATGGGCGCATCGGGATCCTTGTTGATGGCCACGATGAGCTCCGATCCCTTCATGCCGGTGACGTGCTGGAAGGCTCCGGAGATCCCCACCGCCAAATACAGCTTGGGTTTCACCGTCTTTCCGGAGATGCCCACCTGGCGGTCGGGCGGTAGCCATCCGGCGTCTACCACGGCCCGACTGGCTGCCAGATCGGCGCCCAGGACCTTGGCCAACTCCTCCACGATGGGGAGGTTCTTGTCCTCGCGGATGCCGCGACCCACGCCCACCAGCATGGTGGACTGGGTGATGTCCACCTCGCCTACCTCGGGCTCCACGTACTCCACGAACTTCCGGTAGGTGATCTCTTCCTTGACCGGGTTCTCCACCTTCACGATCTCACCCGACTTGGTGGGCTCTCCCACCTGGAAAGTGGCCTCCCGCACGGTGAGGATGTACATGCCGGCGTCCTTGAGGGTCATATGGGCGTTGAGCTTTCCCCCGTAGAACTGGCGAGTGGGCTTGGGTTTGTCACCCTCCATCTCCAGAGCGATGATGTCGGTCACCAGAGGGGCTCCCAGCTCCACTGCGAGAGCGGGGGCCATGTCCACGCCCTGGGCGGTGTTGCCGATGAGTACCAGCCCCGGCTGGTGCTCCTTGATGAGAGCGGAGAGCGCTTTCTGGTATGCCTCCGAGTTGTAGTTCTCGAACATGGGGTCGTCCACGTACAGGACCTTGTCTGCGTACCCCGCCGCCTTCTCGGCGAAGGAATCCACCCCGCTCCCGAGTAGCACTGCGACCACGTTGCCCCCCAACTGGGAGGCGCCGCACAACATCTCGAGGGAGATGTCGCGCAACTCCCCACGGCGATGCTCCATCAAAACGAAGATGTCCTTCATCTAGATCAACCCCTTCTCCTTCAGGATCTGGGCCAGCTTGGCCGCGGTCTCCTCCGGATCTCCCTGCAGAATCTCCGCCATTTCCCCGACCTCGGGGACGGAGAACTTCTCGAGTATCGCCCAGGAACCCGCCTCCCCCACCTCGGAGGGGTCGAGCCCCAAATCGGCGGCGCTCTTGACCACGATCTCCTTCTTGGCCGCCTGCTTTATGCCCTTGAAGGACGCGTAACGGGGCTCGTTGATGCCAGTCTGGATGCCCAGGACGCACGGGAGTTCTATCTCGAGGTACTCCATCAGACCCCCCTCGAGCTCCCGGCCCACCCGGGCCCTCTTGCCGTCCTCCAGTATCTCCAGGTCCTTGACGTAGGTGGCGTGAGGCACTCCCAAAAGCTCAGCCAATGCCACCGGCACCACGGCGTAACCGTCGTCGTCAGCCAGGGCGCCAGTGAAGACAATATCGTACTCCAGGTCCTTGATGGCCGCTGCCAGGGCCTTTGCCACCGCGAAGCCATCGGATCCGGCGAAGGCGGGGTCGTCTAGGCGGATGGCGTCGTCTCCGCCCTTGGCCAGCGCCATGCGGATTACCTCGTCGTTCTCCTTTCCGCCCAGGCTTATGACGGTTACCTTACCACCCAACTTCTCCTTGATCTGGATGGCCTCCTCCACCGCGTAGTTGTCGCACTCGTTGATGCCGAAGGAGAGCCTGCTCTTGTCGATGTCCCGGCCCGAGGCGTCGATGTGGACCTCGGATTCCGCCGTGTCCGGAACCCTCTTCACGCAGACGATCATGTTCATACTCACTTCACCTCTTCCTGAAGTCCTACCTCAGCCTTCCAGAACCTGCGAGGGTATTCCTCAAAGGAAAAGGCCCTGTGTTCACAGGGCCTCGGCGAGCAATTCGAGGATATCGGCCACCCTCATCTCCTCCTCGATCCCCCTCACCTTGGTGGCATCCTCCAGGGTGAGGAGGCAGAAGGGGCAGGCCACGGCGATTACCTCCGCCCCCATCTCCTTGGCGTCGGTGACCCTGATCTCGGCTAACCTCTCCGCCTTGGACTCGCTCTCCACCCACATCTTCCCGCCACCGCCCTCGCAGCAGAGGCTCCTTTCGCGGCAGCGGTCGAACTCCCGGAACTCCACTCCGGGGATACGGGTTATGATGTAGCGAGGCTCGTCGTAGATGGAGTTCTGCTTGCCCAGGAAGCAAGGATCGTGGTAGGTGACCACCTTACCGATCTCCTTGTTCAGGGTAAGCTTCCCGTCCTCCAAAAGCTGGGCGACCAGTTCCGTGTAGTGGAGTACCGGATGACGAAGGCCGTGATATTCCTTCTTAAGGGTGTTGTAACAGTGGGGGCTAATGGTGACTATGCGGTTCACGTTGAAGGAATTGAGGAGTTCCACGTTCTCCTCGTCACACATCTCGAATAGGCCTTCCTCTCCCAGGCGTCTAACCTCGCTTCCGCAGCAGCTCTCGTCCTCTCCTATGATCCCGAAGTCCACGCCTGCGGCCTGGAGCACCTTCACCAGGGATTGTGCCACCTTCATGACCCTGGGGTCGTAGGCGTCGGTGCAACACACGAAGAGGAGCACGTCGGTGACCTCCTCTGCCTCCGGCTCGAGGACCTTCACGTCCAGATCCCCCACCCAGTCCAGGCGCTTGGCCCGGGGCGATCCCCACGGGTTACCGTCTTTGAAGATGGACTCCAGGGCGTCCCTGACGGTGGGCTGAATCCTTCCCTCTTCGATCTGCAAGCTGCGCAAGCCTATCAGGACCTCCAGGGGCTCGAGGCCTTTGGGACAGCGGGCGGCGCAGGTATAACAGGTGGTGCAGTCCCATATCTCCGGGCGCTCGGAGAGTTCTTCCAACCTCTCCTCGTTCTGAGTGTCGTACATGAAGCGTCGCACGTTCAGATGAGTCCGCATGGACACGGGACAACCACCCGTACACCTTCCGCACTGGATACAACCGAGGAGGTCATACTTCTCGATGAAGGAGATTTCTTCAGCGCTCATGATTACCCCGCTCCATCTCTTACTCTGATGTCCCTGCCACCACTTCTACGTCCACGGGCCTGGAGAGGAAGCCTACCGAAGGCCAGCATATTATATTCGATAAGATTTTTTCCTTTCAAGCAATAGTCCTCACTTCAAACAAGAGTCCTCAGCGCTTCATGCCCGCCCAAAAACCTTTCGCTCACTTCCTCCCTTTCCTCTTTATGTCCAACATATACCCCTACATGTCTCAATCCCTTTCTACCGACTCATTCGACGGTCCTCCCCAAAACCGTTTTTCGATCCCAGTTCGTTTGTCGTGCCCATAAACCATTACCCGATCGCAGCCTTCCTTCTCAAGATAAATCAGGTACTCCGCGTCGACCCTTGCCGGTTTTTCTTCTTTTCCCTCTCTGTCAGAAAACGAAAACATCTTCATAACCGCCCGGGGGCCCAAAGCCCCCGGGCGTGCTTTATGCCTAGCCTTTACTTCCCCACCCCCGCCGAGCAGTGGGCCCAGGTCCTTGCGTCGTCGTACATGGCCCTCTCGGCCACCACCGGCACGTCGGAGGTGACCAGGGTGGAGACGTCGTAGGTGGTGACGTAGGTGTCCACGTGGAAGGTCTCCCGGCGGCCGGGTCCCACCTCCCTTTCGGGTCCCGGCACCACCCCCTCACCGGTGAGGAAGGTGAGCCTCACCTTGGCGGTGCGGTCGGAGGGGTTCATCACCAAAACCCAGCAGTCGAAGCTTCCCGCCGTGGCCCCCTCGGCCAGGTACCAGGTGGTCCCTGGCTTTTGCTCCTCCTCGAAGACGGCGGTGAGGCTGCGGGATGAGGTGCAGGTGAAGACGTAGGGGTTGGCAGTGGAGACGGGGCTTCCGTTTTCCCTCCACTCCACGAAGCGGTATCCCGCCTTGGGGGAGGCGGTGAGGGTGACCTGGGAGCCGTGGGCGTAGGTGCCCGCCACGCTCACCGTCCCCGCCCCGGCGGGGGTGACGGATGCC
>JACVJK010000023.1 GCA_015711955.1 Actinomycetota bacterium
GGGCTGCGTCCCAGTCCATTCCCAGCATGTCGGTGAGGAAGCGTTCCGAGAGCCGATGTCTCCTCACCAATGTCTTGGCCACCCGGAGTCCCTTGGGTGTGAGCTCGAAGAACCTCCGACCCCTGCCTTCGCCGGAGGCCTTTCCCTTTCCCTCCTCCGGAGGGCAAGACCGGATGTAGCCCTCGGCCTCCAGCTTGCGGATCATGTCCAGCACGGTGGGCTGGGTCAGGCCCATGTACTCCGCCAGACGCGAGGGGTTTATGCGAGGGTTCTCCAAGCTCAGCTTGAAGATCGCCTCCAGGTACTCCTCCATCTTCTCGGTGATCACGGCAGCCCCTCCTCTCCTTCATATTTGACAACTCTAATTAGGATATTAAGATAAGTCTAACATTATTTCAATGCCCCATCTTACTTCTTCAAGACGCGGGGTGGACGGCATGCCTTCTTCCACGGCCCCTGCAGCCCAACGGGAGCCGATCTTCCGGGATGACCGCCCGTCGGTCTCGTGCCTCGCCGGCCGGAAGCCGCCCAAGACCCATCGGCAGAACGATGCCCTTGACGCAGGGAGAACACAAAAAAGGCGGTCCTCGGACCGCCTTTGTTTTGTCCCCTTTGACTTACGACTGGACCCTCAGCCCAACTCCACCATGCGGTACTTCCTACTTCCCAACCCCATGCGCTCCGCGTGGGCCAACTGCTCCGACCAGTCGATGGAGGGGTACATCTCGCGGAAGACGTCCCTTCCAGCCCTTTCCAGCACCAGGTCAGCGCTGGCTTGGTCCACCGCCACCAGGTCCCGGGAGGCCAGCACGCCGATGTCGGGGAGGAACGGCTCGTCGCTGTAATCCCAGCAGTCGCAGGCGGGGGTCATCTGCACGAGGAAATTGAAAAAAGCGCAGCGATCCTCCTTTCCCCGCAGGACGGCCGCCGCGTATTCGGCGATCTTCTTCTGGGATATACGGGGATCACCCGCCCATCGCGGGGCGATAGCCCCCTCCAGACACATCACCGTGCACTCGCCGCACCCCAGGCAGGACGCTTCGTCCACCACGGCCTTTTTATTGCCGTCCCCGTCGCCCAAGGAGATGGCTCCCGTGGGGCACCAGCGCAGACACTTGCCGCAGCCGGTACAGCGGGCCTCGTTGACCCGGGGCTTGATGTCGGAATGCATCTGCTGCTTCCCCCCTCTGCTCCCCAGCCCCATGCCCACGTTCTTTATGGCCGCGCCGAACCCGGTGAGCTCGTGTCCGGTGAGGTGGGAGACGGCCACCAAGCCGTCGGCGTGCACCGCCGCCGAGGCTATCTTGGCCCTTTTCAAAACCTCCCCGTCCACTTCCACCTCCACGAAGTCGTGTCCCGTCAGGCCGTCCGCTATGATCACCGGAGCCCCCAGGCTCTCCAAGGTGAAACCGTGGGCGGCCGCGGTGAGGATGTGGTCGTAGGCGGTGAAGCGGGAGCCTATGTACAAGGTGCCTGCGTCGGTGACGAAGGGCTTGCCCCCGGCGCCCTTGATCTTTTCCACTATTTTCCTTACGAAAAAGGGCGGCACGAAGGCGGAGTTGCCCAGCTCCCCGAAGTGGACCTTCACCGCCACCAAATCCCTGGGGCGAACCCACTCCGGTATTCCCACCCTTTCCGCCAGCTCGGCCACCTTTTCCGGCATCCCGCGATGGGGCCTGCATTTAAGGTCGGCGAAGTAGACCTCGGGTACTGCCAATCCGCTTCCCTCCCTTCCGCTCACCTGAGTGCTGCTCCGTTCGCCTCCATCGTCGGGAAAAAGATAACACGATTGCCGCAGGGCGCAGTTGCCAAGACTTGAAGGGCGTGAAGGGTGCCTTCCATGACTTCCCAGCCCCCGCAAAAAAGGAGGGGCCTCAGCCCTCGGGCTTCGGACCCCTCCGAAACCCTCGTCGCAGGGGGAAGCGAACCTCAGGAGACGAAGTCCTCCAGGCGGTAGACGTTTTCCGCGTCAGGGGAGAACTGCTCCTTAAGCAACCTGTCCAGATACTTCTCCGAGGGACTCTTGGGGATCTCGTCCACCACCTGCAGGTAGCTGGGCACGCTGTTGCGCTCCAGCTCCTTTAAGCACTTCTCGAAGATGGAGCGGGGATCGATGGTCCTTCCCTCGAAGGGCGCCACAGCCGCCACCAGGTCGCTCTCCCCGGGAGCCCCGGAGGCCGCGGGTATACCGTACACGCACACCTCGGAGACGTCGGGATGCTCCCCGATGACCTTCTCCACGTAGGAGGGGATGATGAACTCTCCCTGACGGCGCAGTCCCCCTCCCTCCTTGCGGTAATCGAAGAAGAGCCATCCTTCCTCGTCCCGGTGCACCATGTCCCCGGTCCTGAGCCAACCGCCCCGGGTCTTCTTCTCCGAATCCTCGGGGCGCCCGTGATACTCCACCTCGGGCTTCTGGTTCACCACTCTCATGAGCAGCTCGCCGGTGACGAAGGGCGGAACCTCGTTGTCGTTCTCGTCGACGACCTTGTACTCCATCAGCCCCTCGATGGGTTTGCCGAAAGAGCCTATGGGGCCTTTGTCGATGGGCTTGTAGGCGAAGCCGCCTTCCAGGGCGCCGTACCACTCCAGGATCTTCACGTTGAATCTCTTCTCGAACGCCTCCCATATGGCCACCGGGGTGCCCGCCGAGATCACCACCTCCACCGGGTTGTCGGCGTCGTCGGGGCGGGGCGGCTCGTTGTAGATGCCGGACATCATGCCCCCCAAGAGGGAGAAGGTGGTGCAACCGTAGCGGCGGCAGATGTCCCATATGCGGCTCTTGGTGAACCTCTGGCTGATCACCGCCCGGATCCCCAGAGCGATGGCCGACATGAGCGTGACCGCTTGGGCGTTCCCGTGGGCCAGGGAGAGGCCCGTGTAAAGTATGGAGTCCTCCTTGTATCCCCACACCATCTTGGCCAGGGCGGTGTACATGACCGTCCGGGTGGACTTGATCACCACCCCCTTGGGGTTGCCGGTGACCCCGGAGGTGTAGATGATCTCCATGGGGAGTGTGGGGTCGTCCACCCTCCCGTCCAGCTCGTAGATGTCCGGGCCATCGATGAGTTCGTTAGTGGTGGGATATTTGTTGGCCAGGGAGAAGTCGGCGTCGGGCTTGAGGGCCAGCCATATCCGCTCGATCTGGGGGAGGTTGGCCGCCTGTGCCTCCACCTCGGGGAGGAGGTCGGCTGTGGTGATAACGGTGCGGGCGCCGCAGTCCTTGAGCATGTAGGCAAGCCTCTCCCCTTTGTAGCGGGGATCGATGGGCACCACCACGCATCCCAGGAGGTTGGCGGTACCCATGGCGTAGACCACCTCGGGGTGGTTGCGCATCACCAGGGCCACCACGTCCCCCTTGCCCACGCCACTCTCCCTGAGGCCCTTGGCCAGCTTGAAGGTGTTGCATACCAGCTGACGGTAGGTGAGCGGCTCATCCCGGTAGAGTCCTCCGTTCTCGAAAACGAGCCCAACGAACTCCGGCTTCTCCTCCATGCGCGTCTCCAGCTGGTGAAAGATGAGGGCGGGATTCCTCTCGGCCATCGGCAGACCTCCTTAGAGTCGCAGCCCAACCATACATACTCAAGTATCTATAAAATCCCCGGAGGTGTCAAACCGGCATTTCAAGGACGCCGCACTTCCGGCCGGAGTCACCGCTCGTCGAGGTAGAGCCGCTAAAACCGGGGCGTCCGCAAAACCCCAACCTTCGCGGCAAGGGGGCAAACGGTGAGGGAAGTCCGGAGAAAGGGCCGTAAGGCGTCACCGCAAGGAATCGATCCTTTGTGGCGGTATCTCGAAGGATCGGGGGGCGGGCGCGTGAGGCCACCGCGCGAGAAAGGTCTCCACCTTGGTAGTTTTGCGTGTGTAGGTTCGCATACGGACCGAAGGGGCTCGCAGCGGGAGTGCCATTCGCGAGGGATACCACCTCCGGGACAGGAGAATCTTTCGATCGAAACAATCGGTTTGAAGCGAGTATGTGGGGCGCGGGTGCTCTAAGCGGACCACGCCCGTGGTCTTCAGCGGTTCCTTTTGGGGACGCGGTAGAGCCGGCTTGGGAGACCGCCGCTCCTGAAGGGGGGAAGGAGCCGGGCAGGCCCTCAAAATAGAGGGTTTCGCCTCGACGGGGGATCATCGCCTAAGAAGGTGAGATGAGAGGTTCAGTTCACGCCTGAGCGTCCATGATCCGTACTCCGCAAATGCCGGCCATCACCTCAAGAACACCACCCACCACCTCGGGCGTCAGAGGGTCTCGGCGGCAAACCAGGCTAAAGCCTTCCCCTTCTCCTTCCGCCCCCACCCGAACGGGGCACCATGGAGGCGGGATACACCACGATGGCCGGGTCGGGGCAGGTCACGCAGGTGTTCTGACAAGCCCCGCAGCCCGTGCACCTCTCCTCCAGGACCCTGGGCCTTCCCCTGCCATCGGGCTCTATGGCCTGGTAGGCGCAGCGCTCGTGACAAACGAGGCAGTCTTTCCCGTCTCTCCAGGCGATGCATCTGTCCCTGTCCACCCAGGCCACGCCGATCCTAACCTCCCGGTCGGGGGGAAGCCCTATGGCCCCCACTGGGCAGGCCTTCGCGCACGCCCTTCCGCATAACTCGAACTCGCACTTGGCCAAGGCCGGGTTGAAGCGGGGGGTCAGGAACCGGTCCACCCCGAACTCCCTGCCCGCCGGCTCCAAGCACCCGGTCATGCAGGCCCTGACGCACGCCAGGCATCGCAGGCAGCGATCCGCGAACTCCCCCTCGTCCTGAGCCCCCGGCGGGCGGAGCAATGGGGCGCCGCGGGGGTTCTCTCGCAAGAAAGCGTAAGCGGCTCCCGAAAGCAGGCCTGCCACCCCCAAGGCCAGTAGGTCCCGACGGCCCACCTTCAGTGGGCGGGGTCCGGCTGATCCGAGCGAACCCCCCTCCCCTCTTTTCCCGGGCCCAGTCTTGCCAGCCGCGGGAACTACTCGCTCGTCGCCCCGGTTGCCCTCCCTTTTCGCCATGGTCATCACCCGCCCCTTCCCGGGCCCTTCGTCCGGGTTTGCTCCCCATCCCCCGCTCCCTCGAATGAGGGGGACATCCCCTCCCATTGGCAAGTCGGATCATCCCGCCGCCTTCCTCCAGATTCGGAGGGTTTGCAAGGTCCGGTCGACACCGCGATCCTTCTTCCCAGGGAGACAAGGGAGAGGGCTCCATCCGCGGGGCAAGCCTCCAAGCATTCCCCGCAGAGGGCACAATCGAAGGCCAACAACCTCCCCGATCTCCCCGTGTCGGCTACCTCGGTTATCCAGAAGGGACACGCCAGGGCGCACCTTCCGCAGTGAACGCAGGCCGCCTCGTCCTTGACCAGCGAAAGCAGGGCCTTGTCCTCCCTCAGGCCTCGTCCGGCCCAACCCGCAGCCGAAAGAAGGGCCCCCAGGGGGCAGACCTCCTGGCACCAGAACCTGGGGCCCGCCGCCAGGGCCAAGACCAGAAGCCCAAGGAAAAGCAGGGGCAGGGAGCCGGTAAAGACCTGGACGGCGGAGCGGTGGGCTATCACCAGCGGGTCGAAGAGCCAGAGCAGGTTGACCCCAAAGGGGAGGAGGACCAAAAGGGCCAACAAGAGCAAGTATTTGACGCGAGGCCTCCGCGCGCCGGGGAGCAGCACGGCCCCGTCCACCCCCCGGGGCCTGATCCCCTCCATCCTCCTCTTCTTGAGCCGGAGGGGTGAGGGTATCATCTCCAACACCGTCCCCAGCGGGCAAATCCATCCGCAGAAGAACCTCCCGCTCAAGAAGGTGAGGAGCAGCAGCGCCATGGCCGGCCAGAGGGGGAGGAGAGCGCTGGCCCGCATGAACGCGCTCAGGGCGCCCAGGGGATCCACCCGAAGGAAGAAGTTCTCCCTCAGGTAACGGCTGGGGGGATAGGACGCCGCCCAGGCGAGGAGCAGAAAGGCCGCGAGGAAGGCTAACTGGACGGACCTGCGCGTGTAGTGCAGGGTTCTCCTCGCCTCGCGCTTTTGCGTCGGCTTTCTCGCTCTCATCGGTCCTTCCTCCCCGCCATCACGCCATCCTCGTTCAGTTCATCGACCGATCCTCCCCGGGACCTCGGGAGACCTCTCGAGCCTCCGTTGTCTTCCGTCCGTTCCTGTCATGACCCGTGCCCCTCGACGCGACCGCGCTTCGGGCCTCTACATGCGGTCGGGTAGCGTCTCGAAAAACGCGATCAGGCCTCCACCTCCCATATCTCCAGCTTTGATAGGTCCGCGCTTCCCACCCCCAGCTCCTGGGCTATGGTGATGTATCCCACGGAGCTCGGCTCCACTCCGAAAAGACCGCACGCGTAGGCGTCCACCGCCACCGGGTCCGCTCCTATGATTACCTTTCCAGGTCTTGCCACGTTGCCGGGACCTCCCGGCCCCCGGTCCAACAAGATAGAGGTGGCGTCCATGACCACCAAAGAGGGTCTTATGACGGTGCTGAGCTCGGCGATGGCCCTGTGGAGGTTGACGGCGTGCATCTTGCCCATGTCCGCAGTGCACCCGATGAGGTTCTTCAGGGACAAAGAGAGCCTGGCGCCGCTGTGATGCTTTGCCTTGGGCATGTTCACTATCACGTCGGCGTTGAAGACGTCCTCCAAGATGCCCACCGTGGCAAGGGCGCTGGCGCCGGGGATTCTGACGTTACGGAAGGGCCCGGGCCTCCTCACTGGATAAATGGCCAGTTTTGCCCCAGCCTTCCGGGCGGCAGGCCCAATGCCGTTTTTTTCCAGGGTCGGATCCACCAAATCCTGGAGGATGTGGTCGTAGACCACCACCTCCGCGGCGCCTGCCTCCCGGAATGCCCTCACCGCCTCGGCCAGCAGCTCCGGATGGGTAGTGGTGGCTTCCTCGGGAGCGCGGGCAAAAGCAGCGTTGACCTTTACGAGGACCCTTTTTCCATAAAAACCCAGGTTGCTGAAGCCCCACGCGTCTATGCCCGCCCGCAGCGCGGCCGCCAGATCCTGTCCCCGCGCCACCACCAGGCCAGGCCTGCTCATCTTGGCTTCGGGCTCGGGAAGCTGGCTCACCTCCGCCTCCTCGCCCTCCGGCATAGGACATAAGTCCCCCTTCCCGCCGCAACCAGACGCGCTCAACATATAGGAGGCAACCGCGGTCGTCGCCCAAACCGATGTCTTTCTCAGGAATTCCCTTCGGTCGTATTTTCTCCTAGCCCTCATCCTCCACCATCCGTTCATCTATCCTCGAAGGTCGCGTGAATGGGCCTGCTGGTAGGCTGCCATCACTTGGGGGAAGGACGCCATGACCTCGGTCAAAGGCAGGCATTCCCAAACGGTCGCTTTCGGCATGGATCACACTTTGAGTCCCCTCGATCGCATCTCTTTCAGCGCCCGCCTGGCTTCCTCCCTCACCAGCGGCTCCTGGTGCTCCAACATCAGCCTCACCAACTCCGCTTCCTCCTCCCGCCCGATCCTCCCCAAGGCGGAGCAGGCCGCCGCCAGGACGGCGAGGGGGACCTCGCCCCTCCACCAGCTCCCACCGCTTGACAGCACTTTCCTCAGCGCCTTTATGGCCCTCTTGCCGCCCCTGACCGCCAGTGCGCTGCACGCCGCCGCCCGCACCTCTGGCTCCTCCCTCCCGTTCCTGGCCAACGAGACCAGCTCCTTTTCCGCTCTTTCTCCTCCCAACTCCCCCAGGGCCCGAGCTGCCGCCTCCCTTACTTCGGGATCAGGATCCCTCAAGGCCGAAATCAGCGCCTTTCCTGCCTCGTCCCCTTCCAGTACCTTTACGGCCGCTCGGCAGGCCTCCACCCTCACCCCCGGCAACGGGTGGCGAAAACACCTCTTGAGGACGAGCTTCGCCTCACCGCCTCCCACCTCCAACAGGAATCTGAGGGCCTCCACGCAGGTCTCTTCCCTGTAATTTCCTTCCAACACCCGGGAAGCCCACCGGAGATCCCTTTCTCGTGCACGGAGATCCCGACGTTCCCTGTCTTCCTCGCCGTCCGACGGGAAGGCGCCCTCGCTCTCAGGCGCCAAGTTGCTACCTTTGGTTCGAGCCGGTATCAATTCGCCCAAACCCCGCGCGGGTTGCGCCCCTCCGATCATTCCCTCGGCCCTCTCGACGCATTCGGGGCTTCGGTGCCGGTTTGCATGGTCCACATTTGACAACTCCCTGCCTTTGTCCCCGCAGCCGTTTTCGGCGGTTGCATCCCCATGCTCGCCGCCAACCTTGGTCGATCTGGTGCAAAGAGAGGCGAAGGCTACCCTCGTTTCGCCTCTCGTTTGTTCCGAGCTTCCTGTCTCGGAGACCGGAAAGCTGTCGGGTGCCACCCGCGAGGCCCCCTCGCCTGCCTCCATCATCATGGTTCGAGCGCCCTCTCGCACCTTTCCCTCAATCATGGAGAGCATTCTTCTCGCCCTCTCCGCCACCGCACCTTCTCGCGACGAGTTGCGCCTCAACGCTTGGGTTATCCTCTCGAACAACTCCTTCTGGCCTTTCTTGTGGAGGGAGAGGGCCAGACCAACCACCTCCAGGTCCCCCAGCTCCTCCAGGCAAGAAAGGCCCCCGCCTCCCACCAAAGACTCCTCCGCCCTTGCCAACCTCCTCTCCTTGAGGGAAAGCACGGCATCTTCGACGCCCTCGGGAGGGAGAATGCCCCCGGCCACCCTGACTCCTCTTATCCCCGATCCCGCCACGTAAGCGCGAAAGTCCTTCTCCGGCCTCACGCCCCGGGAGGGGGCAGAGAGAAGCATCAGGAGGCGGCGCAAGTCGTCTTGACCCAAGCCCTTTTCCAGCGCAAGGGCACTCAATCCCCAATCTTCCATATATTTCCAGACTATTTGCCGCGCACGACGAGCCGCCGACACCGGGACGGTGGGAAGTGCCAGCAGCGCCTCCCCACCTCCTGACCGTAGCAACGTGACAAATCCGTAGAATTCGAGCACGGGGAGAAGCCGACGGTGAGCCAGCCTCACCGACCGCTCTATCTCGAAGGAAGGGTACGGGTAGTGAACGCAGTCCACCCCGGCGGAATTCATGGCCTCCAGAAAGGAGTCCACCAGACTCTTCCGGAGCCCTGTCACATCCATGAAAAGCCCCTCGCCATCCCAAAAACGCCCTTATTCACAGGTGCGGTGAAATTTACATTTCCCTCAAGAGTAGATTTTATCCCCAGGAGGCCGACATCTTAGGGGCCTTTCCCAAGCCGCGCCGTCATCCGTCACATCCCTTCCTTGACGCCCCTTTGACCCCCAAAAGCAACAACGAGGCCACCAGAGCCAGCCCGGCCCCGGGAAGGAAAGCCAGGTTCGGACCCAATACCTCCCACCACCAGCCCATGAGCAAGCTGGCGGGAAGCACGGTGAAGCTCACCGCGAAGTTATAAAGCCCGTAGGCCCTACCCCTCGCCTCCAGGGAGCACAGGTCCGCCACCATCGCCCTCTCCACCGGTTCCACCAGATAATACAGGCCGTAGAGGGGGAAAAGGAGCCACACCCATCCGGGGCTGCCCATGAAAGCGAAACCCCCGTAGGCCAGCACGTATATCGACCAGCCTAAAAGTATGGTCCTCTTCCTTCCCCAGCGATCCGACAGGGTCCCCCCCGGCACGGAGACCGAAGCCTTCACCACGTGGAGCACCCCCCAGATGGCCGGCAGAAGAACCGGGCTCAGCCCAGCGTGCCGGGCTCGAAGAAGCAAGAAGGCATCGCTGGAATTTCCCAGGGTGAAAAAGAAGACCGCCGCCAACAGGAACTTGAAATCACGGTCAAACAAGCGCCCTTTCCCCGAATCTTCACCGTGCCTGTCAGCGGGGAGCTTTTGGGAACGACCTTTTCTCCCGTTCTTGGCCTCTCGCACCCCCAGCCCCAAGGCCAACAGGGCCAGGCAGGCCGGTACCGCCGCCCAGGCGAAGACCGCCCTGATGTCCAAGACCAAGGCTAAAAGGATGGATGAGGCGGCCGCCCCCGAAAGGGCTCCCAGATGATCCATGGCCCGGTGGAACCCGAAAGCCCTGCCCCGGGAGTCCGAGTGGCAGGAGCCGGCGATGAGGGCGTCCCTGGGGCTGGTCCTTACCCCCTTGCCGACCCGGTTCAGCACCCAGGCCCCCACCGCCTGCCACGGCGCCACCGCTACGGCCAGCGAGGTCCGGGCCCCAGCGCTCAAGGCGTAGCCGGAAAAGACCATCCCCTTTCTCCGGCGGACTCGATCCGACCACCAGCCCGAAACCAGCTTCAACAGAGAGGACGCGAGCTCAGCCAGTCCCTCCAAAAGGCCCAGGATGACGGCGCTCGCCCCCAAGACCTCGGTGAGGAAAAGGGGGAGGAGGGGGTACACCATCTCACTGGAAAGGTCGTTGAAGAAGCTGGTGACCCCCAAGAAGAAAACGTTTCGGCCCAGGCCGAACCATCCGGGCTTTACGGCAGAGGGACCTCCTCCCCTTTCCCCGTTGGAAACTTCCTCGTGGCCTTCCCTGATGATGACCTCGCTTGCCTCGACTTTTCTTCCCAAGACTCCCTCCCCTGACATCGACTCAACCGTCCCTCGTCCCTCCCGGGCTGCCTCGCGCGAACCCCGGACCTGCACCTCGAGATCCCTATCTGCCGCCCGTAGGCTCGATAGACCAGATTTTATCCTCTTTCCAGCAAAAAGGCCGCTTCCTTCAGCATCTCCCTCACCGGAAGCCCGTAAGGGCACCTCTCCTCGCACGCCCCGCACTCGCTGCAGGCGGAGGCGGGGACGGGAACCGTTCTCCTGTAAAGAAGCACCGCCCTCTCGGGCTCCCCTCTCCACTTCCAGGTGCCCAGGCATATCAAGGCCTGGGGTATGTATATTCCCTCCGGGCAGGGCAGGCAATATTGGCAGCGGCGGCAGAAACGGCCACCCAATGACTCGACCAATCGCCCGAGTTCCTCTTTTCCCCCTTGATCCAATGGTCTCCATCCCCGGGCAGTCTCCGCGTTCTCCTCCAGTTCCCTCAGGGATCGCATCCCCGGGATGACCGTCGCCACCTGCCGGGACAAAGCATAGCGGAGAGAGAGCGGCGCCGGCAGTATCACCCCTCCGCCCAAGGGTTTCATGGCAATGACCCCCACCCCCAACCTCGAGGCCATCTCCAGAACCCCGGATTCCTCGTAATGGCTTTCCACCGCGTTGACCGGTATCTGGAGGGTATCGAACTCCCCGGTGCGCAGGGCATCTGCAGCGACCTGGGCGTTGTGGGAGGAAACTCCCACGAAACCCACCAACCCCTCCTCCTGCGCCTTGCGGGCACCCTCCAGGGCACCGTTCCGGGAGAGGACTTTTTCCAGTTCTTCCCTCCTGCTAACGTTGTGCAGCTGGTACACGTCTATTCTTTCCCTGCCTAACTCGCTGAGGCTGGTCTCCAAGTCCCTCCTCAAGCCGTCGGCGTCCCTGGCCAACGTCTTGGAAGCCAGGATCAGTCCCGATTTGCCGGATAGGCATCTCATCTTCCGCTCCGAGTCGGTGTAGGACCTGGCGGTGTCGAAGAAATTAACGCCCAGCTCCACCGCTCTCAAAATGAGGTTCTCCGCCTCCTGCGGGGAGATGGACTGGATCGAGATGCCACCGAAACCCAGGACGGAAACCTCGAGCCCTGTTCTCCCCAACTTCCGAAACTCCATTCTCAACTCCATTCTCGATTTCTCCCTCGCGTCGAGGTCGCCCGTGACCAACGGGCAAACTGGGAAGGAGTTCCCGGGATTGGCCTCGCGCCTTTCAGATGACAGCCGGTCGCTGCGATGATAGGGTGTCTGCGGTCCACGCTCCGGGTTTCTCACAACCTCATCCCCTTTTTCCTCGAGAAGTCCCCGGAAATCGGTGAAGAACGACTCGCAGGGGTGGCCGTAGGCCACCAGCAGACGTCGGCTCCTGGGAAGCACCGCCGGGGAAGGGCTGGTTGGGAAGGGCGCGCATATCGGATCTCAGCTCCCCGGCTCCCCCTCCCCTTTTTCCTCGAGAAGTCCCCGGAAATCGGTGAAGACCGACTCGCAGGGGTGGCCGTAGGCCACCAGCAGACGTCGGCTCCTGGGAAGCATCACCAGGGAACACGTGGTGTGGTAAAAGGGACCGTGGCGGCAGATGGTGTTGTCGTCGCCCCTGCCGCTTTCCCCGTGATCGCTCATTATGTTCACCAGTTCCCGAATACCCACTGTCTCCGCCTCCGATAGGAGTTGTTCCGCCCGCTTCAAACGCAGCTCGCTCGACTCGTGGACCCTGATCCCCCTGAGGGGCTCCACGTTCCTGGCGTCGTAATACGCGGTGTGGGGAAGGTCATAAGAGGTCATCTCCCGAGACTGGTAATGATTGGTGGCGATCAACCAGCCGACCTCCGCTTCCCTCACCCCGCAGAAGTTAGGGGACAACTCTAGGACCGCCATGTCTCCGAGGGCGTCGACCAAAAGCAGCTGGGCTCCTGATCCCCGGGGCCTTCCGGACAGGTAGTCCACCGCCTCCCTGACCGTGGAACATCTTTCCAGTGCTTCCTGCACCAACACGCTCACCGGAAGGTTTGCCTTGGGCATGTCCGTGGCGTACGCCTGGTTGTAAGAAATGCACAGTCCCTCGCTGTTTAGGCCGTCGAAACATCCCGGCCAGGGCGCCAGGGTGACGACCAAGTTGGTGTGCATTTCCTTGGGCCTGCTGAGCCTGGTCACGTAATAGGGTCTGAGATACAGGGGAAAGTCCAGGTTCTTTACGAGGATGGGCTCGCCTCTGTTGCTCTTTTCCTCCGAGACCACGATGGCCGTGCAGGCTCCCAAGCGGTAGCTCACCTGGTTTATGTTCATCTCGCCAGCCAAGGCGAAGTAAAGGTGGCTCTCCGAGACGGCGGCACCTTTGGCTATCCCCTCCAAACGCAGCAATTGATCCGGGGCCAACCTCGCCAAGTCCTCCCTCACCTGTCCCTCAGCCCAGCGGGCGGCCAAGTACACGTAAAGGCCGAAGGGGATCAGTGGGGGCTTTCTGGCCCACACCCAGTCGAAATCCCTTAGGTGGTGAAAAAGGTGGTGAATCGCTTCCCGAAGCTGCAGTCCCTGCTGATAGCCCAGCTCGTAGTGATCCCCCTCGAACTCGAAGAGCTTGACCTGTCTCCGCCCCAGATAAGGATCGCGTCCCAGGGTGGTCCCCAGGTCGGGATCTACCCTGCTTTTATCTCCCGCATCCATCGGAACCTCCGTTCTTGAAAGTGGAGGCGATGGCAACCCCAGCCCTCGTCGCTCCTTCTCGCTCAACCCTCTTGGCGGCAACGCCCTCTATAATCTAATTCAATGGGGGCGGTCACTCCAAGACCGAGAAGGCCGCCCGGGCTCGCGCTGTCAGTATCAAACACAGGAGCTTTCGCGCATGATGCGAGGAGACGTGGACCTTCCGGGCAGAAGAAGTCATTTCCTTGGGGCCCTCTTGGGGCTGGCGGTGGGCGACGCTCTGGGCATGCCGGTGGAAGGGATGCGGGCCTCACAGATCCGCAGGACCTTCGGCAGGATCCGGGAATTCATGGACGCTCCCTGGCGGTGCCTCAAAGCGGGACAGTGGACCGACGACACCAAGATGATGCTCTGTCATGCCCGGAGCATTGTCAGGACGGGCGGGGTGGATCCCGAGGACACCGCCCGCGAGTTCGTCCGCTGGTTCGAGTCGGGCGATTGGAGGGGAATGGGAAACGCCACCTACGAATCCATAAAGCGCCTGCGAGCCGGGGTACCGCCGGAAAAAAGCGGTGAGCGGGGCGAGCTGGCCGCCGGCAACGGGGTGGCCATGCGCATCGCCCCGGTGGCCCTGGCCGACTGCGACGACCTCGCTTCCCTCAAAGAGGACTGCCGTAAGGTGGGGATCATAACCCACGACCACCCGGAGGCGGTGGCGGGAGCCACCGCCGTTGCTTTCGCGGTGGCCAAAGCCGTCAGGGGCGACTTGGAGCCATCCACCATACTGCGGGAGACGGTGGAGTTCATAGGTGATTGCGAGGTGTCCAGGAGGCTGCTGCTGGCCTCTGCTTTTCTGCAGAAAGGGATGGAGGTTGAGGAGGCCCTGGTGCGCTTAGGCACCAGCGGCTACGTGGTGGAGACGGTGGCCAGCGCCTTTTTCTGTTTTTTGCGTTCCCCGCACGACTTCGAGGAGACGGTGGTAAGGGCGGTTGAAGGGGGGGTCGACGCTGACACCACGGGGGCGGTGGCGGGCGCCATAAGCGGCGCCTTCAACGGCCTGGAGGCCATCCCCGAGCGGTGGCGCGCGCAGGTGGAGGCGGCCGACGAGATCCTCGAGCTGGCCGAGGGCATCTTCTCTCTCAAAACCGGGGGCCGACGGCGCTGAAGCCCAAATGTTGTCAGGAAACGGCAGCTCAAGTTTCAGACAAGCTGCAGGCTCCTCCTGTCGCCATGCTGAAGCCCAAATGTTGTCAGGAAACGGCAGCTCAAGTGGGCGTCCTTTCCGATAGCGCCCAGCAATCGGTCCCCGTTCAGGGCAAGGCCGAAATTCTCGTCCCTTGGACGGATTTCCCATCTTCTGGAGCTCCCGCCCTTTGTGTCGGACTTTCCTCTGCTTTGTTGGGGACGTCTTCTATGGAGTCCTGAGGAAAAACCCAAAGCCCCATCCATGAGTGGCTCTGCTTTCTGGGGATGCCGCGGAGGATGGGTTTCATTCGCTCCCGCGGTGGAGATAATTGTTCTTGAACAATGGGGATGAAGGGGGTGAATCACATGGAGGCTCCTGAGGTGGAGTTCCTTCAGTACCTCCTCCAGCGCTACATCAGGGCTTACGGCTTGGACCCCACCAAGATGACCGTGGAGGAACTGCTGCACAACATCAGCGTGAACTTGACCCCCATTGGGGGAGGGTAAGCTCGCCCTTTACCCCTGGGGGAAAAGGCGCTGGCGATTTCGCGGAGTGGAGTCCGCGCCCATGGGGCCCGTCCCAGGTCGAACCGCGGTAAACGCGGTTCGGGTTGCGGGTGTATCCTGTCTTTAGATCAACGATTCAATCTCATCCCTCCCCCAAGAAGAACCTCCTGGGGTCGAAAATCCTCACGTCCGCGAGCTCTTCCTGGGTGGGTTCGTCGACCCTCCTCAACCGGGGCGCCGCGCGGAACTCCCAACCGCAGGATTCCCTGATCTTTTCCACCGCCTCCTTTTCCCCGCCTAAATGAGGGAAGTAGGCGGTGAGCACCAGGCCCTCCTCGCCGGGCGGCTTCTCCCATACCCCCATGGTGGTGACCACCGTGCGAACCCTCTTTCCCGGAGCCGTCACGTAAGACACCTTCTCCGGCGTCCTCAACCGGTCCTGGGCCACCGTCACCACGCTCTCCGCCGCCCCCAGGGCCACGTCGCAGGCCCCGCCCGAGCCCACCAGGAAGAGCCTGAACTCCGGCACGGCGGTGGAATTTATGTTCCCGAAACGGTCCACCTGGCCGGCCCCCAGGGACCCGATGGAGCGGCTCCCGTTGGCGCCCACCACGGAACCCAGGATAGTGGGGATATCGGCGAGCATCAGGCAGGTGGGTATGTTGCGCAGGTTGAATATGAAGGGGTCGGCCGGCCTGGGCGTGTAGCCGTAGAAGCCCACCTCCGCCACCAGCTCCGCCGGGTTTCCTTCCCTCCTCAGGTCATACCAAGCCTTCCAAGCCGCCAAGTTGGAGGCGCCTATGCCCGCCAGTATGGTCCGATACCCGTTTTCCCGCACTTTCTTGCGCAGCAAACGCGCCGCCTCCACCACCATGAGCTCGGTGGGTGTGTAAACGGGGCCACGTTCCATCTGTTCCATGCGGGATAGGAGCTCGTACCACCAGGAGTCCTCCGCCGCCCTTCCCTTTAGGAACCAGATTCGTTCATGGCCCAGCTTGGCAAGGTATTCTCGATGGTCCCTCACCCCGAAGAGCCATTCATCCACCCATTTCTCGAGTTCCGCGTCGTTGCGGCAAGCCCTGCGGAGGGCTTCCATGAAGTCCTCATCCTCGGCGTAGGGCTCCACGCCCTCCAGGTCCCGACAGGACAGGCCGGAGGGATGAGCCCCCAGTGGGGCCTCGCACACCGCCCTCACCAAGTACCCGGGGATCCTCACCAGATGACTTTGCCTCCTCACGTAAGAGGACGGCACCACCCTCTCCACGGTGACCAGCACCCCTTCTCGGGCCGCGAAAGCCGAGTAGGCGTTCTCCGCATAGGGCGGGGTCAGCATCACGTTCCCCGCCCTGTCCGCCGCTGGGGCGTGGAGCAGCACGAGGTCCGGCCTCAATGCCCTGAGCATCCCCGTCTTACCATGCCCCGGGACGTCCACCGTGAAGTAGGAATCTGCGTTCTCCTCCGCCATGGTACTTCCTTCCAGGGAAAATGTGGGAATGACATCTATTCCCAAAGCGCCCGCCATGAGCCTCAGGGGCAGCGTGAGAACCGTCCAGTTCTCGATCTCTACCTTACCGTCCCGATAAGCCTCCTGATAAACGCGGTTGGGACCGGGGAAAGGATAGGAATCTCCGCAGAACGCGGTCACCAATCTCCTGGCAAGGCCGCCATACACCAAGAGTACCATGTTGGCCGTGAATCCCAATGATGATATGGTAAATCCTGGGTTCTTCCTCCAGAAGCGGCGGCATATCTCGTAGAGGGCCGCGTTAGGCCTGAGGTATGCGTGGGCCACGTGGAGATGCATCCCGGGACGGATCAGCCTTTCCACCGCCGACGGTAGGTCCATGACCTTGTCCTCGTCCGGCTCCCTGGTGGAGACCGCCTCCTTGTCCAGAGCCCTTTCCCATATATTTCCGTACATCTCATCCCTCCCCGCGATCTTCGTCCGGCCTCGAACGAGCTATGAATCTTGCCAAATAATGGATAAAAAGGCTCCTGAGCTGGATTCTGATATACTATAGCACATGTCGTCACGGCCCTTTGGACCTGCAGGAGGGAGGAAATGTTCAAGAAGCTCTTTCAACCCATTAGGATCCGCGACCTGGAGATCCGCAACCGCATAGCGATGACCGCCATGCACCTAAACTACACTCCCGACGGTAAGGTCAACGAGCGGCTTATAGCCTTCTACCGCGAGAGAGCGGCGGGAGGCGCCGGCCTCATAATCGTGGGGGGTTGCATCATCGACGACTACGCGGGCGCCACCTGGATGATCGACATCAGGGACGATTCCCTGATCGAGGGGCATTCCGAGCTGGTGAGAGCCATCAAGGAGCAGGGCGCCGCCGTGGCTTGCCAGCTCTATCACGCCGGTCGCTACGCTCATTCCATCTCCATCGGGGGGCGGCAGGCCAGGGCCCCCTCCGCGGTGCGCAGCCGATTCACCGGCGAGGAACCCCACGCCATGACCCTGGAGGAGATACGGGAGACCATCGAGAATTACGCCCAGGCGGCCCTCCGGGCCAAGCGGGCCGGCTACGACCTGGTGGAGATCCTCGCCAGCGCCGGCTACCTCATAAACCAATTCCTATCGCCCATCACCAACCTGAGGGACGACGAATACGGCGGCTCGTTCGAGAACCGCATGCGCTTCGGCCTGGAGGTCGTGGAGGCGGTGAGGAAGGCGGTGGGGCCTGACTACCCCATAATGATGAGGGTCTCCGGCCACGACTACATGGAGGGGGGCAACACCAACAAGGAGAATGCCCGCTTCGCCGCCGAGGCGGTGAAGCACGGGGTGGATCTGGTCAACGTCACCGGCGGGTGGCACGAGACCCGGGTCCCTCAGCTGCCCATGTCCGTGCCCCGAGCCGGGTTGGTGTACCTTGCCGCAGGGGTGAAGAGACTCACTGATGCCCCCGTCATGGCCTGCAACCGGATCAACGACCCCTTGGTGGCCGACGAGGTGCTCCGCCTGGGGCTTGCCGACATGGTGGGAATGGCCCGCGCCCTCATAGCCGACCCGTACCTGCCCCAAAAGTCCATGGAGGGCAGGTTGGAGGAGATCACCCACTGCATCGCCTGCAACCAGGGCTGCTTCGACCACGTCTTCTATCTGAAGCCGGTCACTTGCACCATGAACCCCCGGGCGGGAAGGGAGCTGGAGCTGGAGGAGAGGCCGGTGGAGATACCCCGTCGGATAGCCGTGGTGGGGGGAGGGCCCGGCGGCATGAAGGCGGCCGTAACCGCCGCCAGGCGTGGGCACCAGGTCACCCTATACGAGCGCATGCCCCTCCTGGGAGGGCAGCTGAACTTGGCGGCGGTGCCTCCCGGGAGGGAGGAGTTCTGGACCGCCGTGGACGACCTGGACAGCCAGCTGGACGCGGCGGGAGTGGAGGTGATCCTGGAGACCGAGGTCACCGCCGATGCTCTGCTCTCCGAGGGGTATGACGCGGTGGTGGTCGCCACCGGCGCCAACCAACTGGTCCCCAACATACCCGGGGTCGACAAGCCTCACGTCCTCATGGCCTGGGACGTGTTGAGCGGAGAGTCGGACCCCGAGGGCAAGGACGTGGTGATCATCGGAGGGGGAGCCGTGGGGGCGGAGACCGCCATGTACGTGGCCAGCATCGGCACCATCTCCCCCGAGACCCTTCACTTCTTGCTCATGAACCGGGGCGAGGACATGGAGACCCTCAAGGAGCTCTGCACCCGGGGCATGAAGAAGGTGACCGTGGTGGAGATGATGGACAAGGTGTGCCGCGACGTGGGCCTCTCCACCCGCTGGAGCATCCTGCAGGACATGCGCACCTTGGGGATCGAGATGATGAGGAACGCCAAGGCCAAGCGCATCGAGGACGACCGGGTGGTGGTGGAGGTGGAGGGGCGCGAGGAATCCATACCCGCCGACACGGTGATCATCGCCGTGGGCTCGTGCCCGGAGCAGCGCCTGTACGAGGAGTTGAAGAAGGCGAGGGTGGAGGTACACCTGATCGGTGACGCCAAAGAAGCTCGCAAGGCCATCGACGCCATCCGGGAGGGATACGAGATAGGGATTGAGATCTGACCGCGGTGGAGGTCTCATGTCTGCGAGAGGTCTATCCGCGAAAGATCTCGAAAGGCGAAACGGCGGCCGCTCTCTTCGAGCGGCCGCCGGGCTTTCCCAGGTCAAGGCCAGCCCCAAAAATTCAAGGCCGTGCCCAACATGACCTTTGGGCGCGATTTCCTCTGCCCCGGGCTCCTGAGTCCCCTCTTTCTCCGGGATATCGATGGTCTGCCTTCTCAGCCCTTCTTTTCATACCCGTATCTTTCCAGGGTCCTCCTGGCTATCCTCACGATCTCCTCGATCAGGGCGTCCATCTGGAAACCGTGATCCACCACAGTCTGGAGCATCTCCCTCTGCCTCTCGTTCAACGGACCCACCTTGCCCGCCGCCACCGTATGGGCGTAGCTGATCATCACCGTCAGGGGAGTGCGCAGGTCGTGGGACATGGCGGCCCTAATCTTTTCCAGAGCCTCTAGAGCGGCGAGGGCGTCCCTCGGCTCGGCAGCTTCTCCTCCGCTTCCTGACTCGACTTCTTTTGAACCCTTATCAAGAGCGCGGGAGGCGACCATCTCCTTGATCTTTCTTCCCAAATCCGAGGCGTCCCTCACCTTGTCCAGAAAGGCGTCCACCAAGGGCTCGCACCGCCGGCGATCCTCCTCCCCTATGGTGGCGGAGAAGGCCACCACCGGGACGCCCTCGAGCTCCTCCGTGGAGCGCAGGCGTCCCACCACCTCGCACCCGTCCCTCTCCTCCAACCGGAGATCCACCACCACCAAGTCCGGCGCCCTCTCCCGGGCCAACCTCAGGCCCTCCTCGGGGTCCCCGGTGGCGATGACCTCCATATCCTCGCCCTCCAATATGTCGGTGATCACCCTGCGGGCGGTCTCGCTGTCGTCTATGTAGAGCACTTTTATCCTTTTCATGATTCCTCCCGTGACATGGTCCTCAGTTTTTTTTCGGTAAAAATTTCCGGTCCTTGAAGGTGGATTTTTATCCGGGTCGGACCCTTTCGGGACAAGGCTCGAGGCAGCCCGAGTTGAGTCCCCGAGCCTCAAAACCCAGAAGGCCTGTCAAACCCCTTTTCGTCCCCCTTTCGCTCATCCCCTACCCAGCGGCCATGCAATATAATTTACCGGGACGCGGCTTCGGGCTTAACCCCGCTCGGTGGCCCAAGGCCCGTCCCGACGCAGGGCGAACGGATAGCGCGGTGGGAAAGAGAGTTTCCCCAGAAAGCCGAAGGTGCCCAATCCGAAGGGGTGAGGAATTTGCAGATCGTGACTTTCACCGATTACTCTTTCGGCAGCAACACGTACTTGGTGGTCAACGAGGAGGAGGGGAAGGCTGTGCTGGTGGACGCGGGAGTCCCCGCCTCCCAGATCCTGGAATACCTTGACCGAAACGGCCTGGAACTGGAGGCGGTGCTCCTCACCCACGGACATCCCGATCACTTGTTGAGCCTCAAGGACATAGTGCAGGCCACCGGAGCCCGGGCCTACATGCATCCGGCGGACATAGCCTTGATCAGGAACATACCGTCCCTCTTCCTCCGCATGCTGGGCCTGGAGAGCCTGGAGATCCCCGAGGATATAGAGGAGGTGAAGGAGGGCCAGACCTTGCGGCTCGCGGGGATGGATTTCCAGGTCCTCCACACCCCCGGTCATTCGGAGGGAAGCGTGTGCTACTTGGTGAACGGGGCCCTGTTCGCGGGCGACCTCATCTTCCGCGGGTCGGTGGGCCGCACCGACTTCCCCGGAGGTTCCATGCGCACCCTGGTACAGTCGGTGAAGGACAAGGTCTTCACCCTCCCCAGCGACACCCGGATCTATCCCGGGCATATGGACTCCACGGTGGTGGGATGGGAGAAGAAGACCAATCCTTTCCTGCTGGGGATATAGGGGTTCCTCTTTTCCCCTCGACCACCCTATCTGATGCAGGAAAGGCGCGTGCGTGAATGGCCTTTCTTGGCCCGTTAACCTCCCTTGCCGACTAGCCGGGAAGCTAAAGCGTTCGGGCCGAAGCTCGAGATCGAGCGAAGGTTTTCCCCAGGCGCTCAAGGAACATCGATACGAGGTTCTGGTCTTGGAAAGGCCATGCTGGAACGCCCTGGGCCAAAAAGGTGAGGCGGGTCGGGGTGGCAGGCGGGGTGCCAACGGCCCCATGAGTGAGTAGCGGCCTTTCGCTCGTCCTGGGGCCGTGGGGCACCGGGGTAAAGGATCCGTCCTCATCTTTATGGTGGTTGCGCTTTCGTCGCCAGGATCTATATCGGCGATTTTGGTCATGATGCCGCGACGAACCCAAAGCCCCACGGGATGGCGGGCAAACCGGCGGCGGCAAGCTGCGGATGAATGCCCGTTGGGTCCTCGACAAGGGATCTCATGAGTAGCCAGTTTGCTGACGGAGAGAGGAGGAAGGTCAAGCGCAGGGCCCTGATGGCGCTGACCACCGTCCTTTTCCTCTTGTTGGTGTCAGGGCCATTGGGCTACATGTGGCTTGAGGACATGTCCTTTTTTGACGCCCTCTACATGACGGTGATCACCGTCACCACCATGGGTTTCCGAGAGGTAAAAGAAATGGGGCTGGGGAGGAAACTGCTCACCCTGTTCATAATCGTGGTGGGGGTGAGTTCCCTTTTCCTGCTCATCTCCAGCCTCATCTAATACACTTTCCTTGAAGTCCTCGGCGAGACCTTGGGGAGGAGGATGGACCTGAGGATCAGGAAGCTGTCAGGCCACATAGTGGTGTGCGGCTATGGCAGGGTGGGAGAGGTGGTCTGCGAGACCTTGGAGGAGGCGGGAGCGGACTTCGTGTTGGTGGAACGGGACCACCAGCGCTACGCTGCCGCCGTGGAAAAGGGCTACCTGGCGGTGGAGGGAGACGCCACCCTCTCCAAAACCCTGGAGGACGCGGGGATCAAAAGGGCTCGCGGACTGGTGTGCGCCCTGGACAGTGACGCCAACAACCTGCTCGCCTCCCTCACCGCCCGCTTCCTGAATCGGGACCTGGTCATAGTGGCCCGCTGCGTGAGTCCCGAGTCGGTGGAGAAGATGCGTTTCGCCGGCGCCGACAAGATCATATCCCCCTACACCCTGAGCGGGAAGAGGATGGCCAACTTCCTCCTGAAACCGGTCGTGTGCGACTACCTCGACCTGGTCGCCCACGGCGGGGAGACAGGCTACCGCATGGAGGAGTTGGTGGTGGAGGAGGGATCGGTCTTGGCGGTAAAGAGTATCGGCGAGATGGAGATCAAGGCGAGGACCGGAGCGCTCATCGTGGCGGTGCGCAAGGCCGCTGACGGAAGCTTCGAGACCAACCCCGACCGCAACACCAGGCTGGAGGCGGGTGACCTTCTCATAGCTCTGGGAAAGGAGAGGGACCTGACTTTGCTGGAGGAACTGGCGAGCGGTTCCTGAACGAACTCATGGCCTGGGGCGGACATGGGTGGGGGCGCCGCTCAATGACCCGACACGATCCAGAGCCCGGCCTCCCAAACTTCCACGGATCCCTTCCCGTCCACCACCACTCCCAACCAGGCCCCCGGAAGGTCACCTTCCCAGGATACCTCCGCCCGAAACTCCCTCACGGGCACGACGCCCGCAAGTTCTGCCACCCTCACCCTCCGAACGCCCTCGGGAAGGAAAAGAAAGAGGTCCAGATAGGCGCGGCCCTCCTCGAGCCGCGAGCCGAGCTTTCCATCCACCCTGAGGGTCCCGCCCGACGGGAAGCCGGTCAACCCTTGGCAAACCCCCCACGGCTCTCCCCCGTCCGAGGTCAGCACCATCCTGGCAGGGCTTTTAGGGCCCTTCATCTTCAAGTCGTCTCCCTCTCCCCGGTCGCCAAAGGTGAGCCAATCCCCAAGGCCTTCCCTGAACGAGGGGTTAGATAAGAGGTTTTTGCCCGGGTTCAGCTCTGGTGCATCCGACACCTCCAGGTTCAAGTCGTCAAACCACGCTCTCCCCTTGCCAAAAAACCCCACCTCCACCTCCAAGATCTCCGCCTCGGGGGGAACGTGAGCCTTCAGCGACACTTCCTCCCACTGGGATACGGAAACGTCCTTTACCCGGGAAACCTCCATAAGCGGTCGGTTAACCCCCTCCTCCCCGCGGCGGAAGGCTCTGAGCGAGAGGTACGCGCCTCCCCTCTCCACCTCGGCAAGTAAATGGCCGGTGAGGGAGACGTCCTCCCCCCGGGGGAACCTATCCGGGTAGAAGGCCCATCCCGAGGGACCTGAGGAAAGGGCCTGTCCCACCACAGCCCCGCTGGCCGTACCCCTCCTTCTCACCTGCTCGTCCCGGTACACTTCCGAGCTGCCCCTCACCTTGACATGCCATCCCCACGCCTGCTCCTTGCTTCCCACCTCGAAGCCGTAGTTTGGGATGAGGTTCCCTCGCAGAGCCTCTTCATCGTGTCCCTCGTCCTCGCAACAACCGTGTCCGTGAACGTGGTCTCCCACACCGTGTTCGTGGGCGTGGGTATGGGCCCCTCCCGGAGGAAGCCCGGTCACCACCTCCCACTGCACGAGTAGCTGCAGCGGCACGGTGATCAGAAAGATCGCCACCGCCCAACAAAGGGCCTTGGGCCTCGTCCTCTGCATGATCGAGCGTCCCTTTTCAGAAGAGCGCTTTACCTCACCCGAAAAGGATGACCTGTCCCGCACCTCCATCCGCCGCCTCGTCCCCGTCCCTCAAGGCCGCCCGCGGTTGAAGGCGCCCGCAAGATAGTTCCTCCGCTCCCCGCCGCACCGAGGCTCAGCCTCCTACGCCGCCTTTCCTTGGGCGCTCGCTAAGAGCTACCCCTCGTAAACGATTATCGTGCAAAACATGAAGACCTTTAAAGCGCGTCAGCTGCGCCCGTCCCGGATAACCGCCTTCTCACGACCGACTCCCTCCCCAGATCCTTCCCGCGTTTTGCCCGCCTTTTCCCCTCACGTACTTGGGCGAGTCACTTCAAGGGTCGCTGGTCGCGAAAATGACGCCCGCGCGCGTTCCCTCGACCCCCCAGCCTTCGCCTTCTTTCCGGAATCTGAAGTCTTCCATCCCCTGCCAGCCCCAGAGCCGAAATCGCTTCGGAGCTCGACGGCTGTCCATCTCACCTCAAACCACTCGGCGAGGACCTGCCGCGATCCAGCTCCATCAACTTGCCAGTGCGGCAGGGCCAACGGTACCTGGTAAATCATGGGTTATAATCTACGCGTAAGATCTGCGCTCCAAATCGCCCGCGATTGGGGGCGTCTTCGGGAAGGTTGGGTAAACGAACATGCCCACTGGGACGAGAAGGCGCGCACGTGATCGATCGCTTCTCGGGCCACGGAAAACGTCGCCATGACCGAGGGTACGCCAACGGAATTTGACGAGCTGGCGAATACCGTCAAGATGGTTATCTATCCCGAGCCGGCTGGAAGACCTTACCGCCTCACTCAGTGGCGACCCGGGCGAAAACCATCATACAGTCTTAGAGGCATGCGAGGAATGCCCAAGACGTGCCAACGGCGTCAGGGAATACGGTAGTGACCGCGGCGCGCGGGAAACCCAAGGAGGTGAAGATGGTCCACTACCAGAGAGGCGAACCGGGCTGGAAAAGATTTCGTTTTCGCTGGCCTTATCCCGAGGGCCTGCGCAGGTTGAGGGAGGAAATCCTTGCCAGGGAAGATTACGACCCCTCGGTGCTTTGGATATGGGGAACCATGCAAGCGCGAGCGGTGGTGCGGATTCTCGAGGAGTGCGAGAGGGAGTTGGGCGAGAGGGGACAGGCCGTGGTGGCCAGAGCCCTGATCGAGGTGGGAAAGGAGATGGCGCGGCAGATGATGGAAGGGGTAGAAGTCCCAGAAGGCCTGTCCGAGGCGGAGTTGGCCAGTTTCTGCGCCACGGTCATCAACTGCATCGCCTATGCTTCCCTGGAAAAACCCCGCATCGACGGGGATGACAGGGTCAGTTTCGAGATCCTTTGGTGTCCGCATCAGGACGTCTACTCCGCCTTCGACTGCCGGGTACAGAGGTACCTGGTCCAGGGCATGCTCGAGGCATTGAGGGAAAGGGGGCTTCTCGGCGACTGGCAAGTCCGCTTCACCAGCACCATACCTGCCGGCGCTCCCACCTGCAGGTTCGAGCTGTACCGCGCCTCCAAGGAAAGCGCCTCGGATTGGGAGGAGTATACTCGCTTTCTGGAGAAAAAGGCGCTGGAGATGGCCGAAAAGAGAGGGGTCGAGGAGAAAACGAACTGAATTAGGCCTTGCAAGGTTCAAAGGGGTCATGGTTCGTTTTGGCTCCATTCCAGCATGGCGAGATCGATATCCATAATATTCCATGATATAACCAACACCGGGCGTTGCGAGGGTTTCGGCAAAACGCGATCCCGCATCTGAAGAGCTAACCTCGCGCGCTATCGCGCGAAAGACCGGACCTGGTTTTTCCGATCGATGTCTCCTTGGGGTTGTCATCTCTCCTCCTGACCAGCACCTGATGCCGCGCCGGATCCCGCCGTCTGTCCCCCTCGGAATCCGCAGATCACCGCAATTCGAGCCCTTAGCTCCTCTGCCGGAGACCGACCCGCCTCTGCCGCCACGGGCTTTCGCCATCCTTGCCAAAAATCGCCTGAAGAAGTGGAGAACCCGCCCGCGTTGTTTTATCCTGTTTAGGTAACAAACCCTTAGCAGTGGTTCCGGTCATCGGGAGGCACCGTCGACAAGGCGCGGACAGCGCGTTTGTGCGAGAATCGCTCAGCGGCAAAGCCGGGAAGGCTCGGGGACCCGCCGCGGGCGGAAAGACCCGGGGTGACCTTGCCTGAGGAAACCTCGGAACATCCTGGGCCAGCTGGTCGGCGGTTGAGGCGGTTTTTGCGAGGGCGTGAGGGCTGAGAGCTTCGGAAAGCCCACCGGGCGAGGCCGCGCCGGACTCGAGGTCTCCCGTATGGTGGAAGGGCGGTCTCCACCGGGCCGCCGCGGCCCAGGCAAAGGCATGAACCGGCCCTCTTATGGGGTGGAAGTTTTTGGGCGGCGACCTTCGGAAACCGTGTCAGAGTCAGTAGTGGGGCAAGCGGCGTTTTGCGAGGGAACGCCCGTCTAGCACGCCTGTGGCCGACAAAAGGGCCGAGAGCGTGAGCTGTGGAGATGAGCCCCGAGGTCGCGGCTTGGGGCATTCACTCGATGTCTGAAGGTTTGAGGCAGTAGCGGAAGGCGAAAGCCAGTCCGATGGGTCCGACCTTGACTTGCGGCGAGGGTTTTCCGGTCAGGCGCGGCCCGCGGATGGACCATCGAGGTGGCTAAGATTCGAGTCGTATGTGCCGTTCGTGCCCTTCGGGCAGGAAGAGGAGGTAGACGAGGCTGACGAGCGCGTCGGGAGGTTTTTGAGATGAAAGACGGCAAGAGAATGGACGTCATATCCCGTCTGAGCGTGGGAAGCGACGCCAAGATGGTTCTTTTGGTGCTGGACGGCCTGGGCGGTCTCCCCCATCCCGAGACCGGCCTCACCGAGCTGGAGACCGCTTCCACCCCTCACCTCGACCAGCTCGCCAAAGATTCCATCTGCGGGCTTATCCACGCCGTGGGCCCGGGGATCACGCCGGGCTCCGGACCTGGCCACCTGGCCCTCTTCGGATATAATCCCCTGGAATGGGATGTGGGAAGAGGGGTGCTCTCCGCCGTGGGGGTGGGCATGGAACTTACCCCCGACGACTTAGCGGCCCGGGTGAACTTCTGCACCGTGGAGAACGGGGTCATCACCGACCGTAGGGCCGGAAGGATCTCCACCGAGGAAAACGCGAGACTCTGCCGCAAGCTCTCCGCCATCCACATAGATGGGGTTGAGGTGGAGATACGGCCGGAAAAAGAACACCGGGCGGCCCTGGTGTTCCGAGGCCCCAGGCTCTCTCCTCACATCACCGACACCGACCCCCAGCGCGCCGGCCTTCCCCCCCTGCAGTGTCAGCCCCTGCCCGACGGCGGCGAGGACGCGGTGCACACGGCGGAACTGGTCAACGAGTATCTCCGCCAGGCAGCGGAGGTACTGGCCGACGAGTACCCCGCCAACATGATCATCACCCGGGGTTTCTCCAAGATGCCCGACCTTCCCACCCTGGATCGCCTCTACGGGCTGAGGGCGGCTGCCATCGCCACCTATCCCATGTACCGGGCCCTGGCCAAACTGGTGGGGATGGAGGTGTTGGAGACGGGGCCCACCATATCCGACCAGGTGGAGTGTCTGGAGAAGAACTGGGAAAGACACGACTATTTCTTCATCCACTACAAGTACACCGACAGCCGGGGGGAGGACGGGGATTTCCAGGCCAAGGTGCGGTGCATCGAGGAGGTGGACGCCTACGTCCCCCGCATTCTGGCCTTGCGCCCCGACGTTCTGGTGGTCACGGGAGACCACTCTACCCCCTCCCTGCTCAAAGCCCACAGCTGGCATCCCTCTCCTCTGATATTCCACTCCCGCTGGGAGAGGAGGGACGAGGTTAACTCCTTTGGTGAGACGGCCTGCGCGGGGGGAGGCCTGGGCACATTTCCCGCCCAAAACCTCATGGCCTTGATGCTCGCCTCGTCGCTGAGGCTCAGCAAATATGGGGCTTGAGTGGGGACGGTCAACGAAAAGCTCAGAAGCTTGACCCTGCGGCCTTGACGTCTCCCCGCCGGCCCCGTCGCGGGGTCCTCGACGCCTTCGCTCCACTTACGGGGAAACTCTGGGACGTGCGAGGGCCCTTCACGAATGGCCTCGAAAAATGCGCTTTCGAGGGCAGCGAGGTCGAGGTCTCGGCCCCTTGAAATCCACGATCGCCCTGGGCGTCGATCCCGAGGCCCACGAAAGGAAGACCCCCATGAGTACGCCTTGTTATCCGCAACTGCAGGTACATGGATGCGCGCCATTTGCCTGCGGACCTCTCGGGATGGTCGGGTGAGACATTTCCTCCTCGCGGGACCCCTCATGGAACCTCCTGCGTACAGGCACCAAAGCTCAGCGTGAGCGATCTGTCGGAATGGGATACCGCCCCCGGGCCCCACGGGATCCTCGGATCTCGCCGAGTTGTCTCGGCACCTTGGCTAGGCAGTTCTTTCCGCTTTTTGGCCTGCTGGGCGATGCCCTTCAGCCCTCGAATGGGGGAATATGCGTGAGGTCGCCCCGTTCTGCTAAACTTAAAGGATCTTACGGGTTGTTCGATATTGTGGACGGCGGCGCGAAAACGGTCTCAAAAAGGCGGCTCAAGACCGGCTTACGCCCTGTTTCGGGTTCCCTGAATAGGGTTTTTTGCGTTATCCGTTCGAGGTAAGCCGAATTGCCGCCCAACGCAGGAGGGGGAGGACTGAGGAGAGGCGCCCGGGCGCCCTTGTCAAGCCCGGGCGCTGTGAGGAGGCAGTGGGAGTGGTGTCCTTTATATCCTCGGGGTTTCGAGATATTGACGAATCCGGACCGTACCTCACGAGGTGAGCAGAAGGTGAACTAAGCCCTCGGCATCTCGCGGAGAGGTTAGGCGAACATGGCAGACCGAGAGGAAAGGGAGGAGAAGAGCTACCTCGAGAGGCGCCTGGAGGACCTGCAGGAGCGCCTCCAGCGGGAGCGGGAATTCCCCGGCCCCGTGCACACGTGGGTCACCATCGTCTCCAGGTTCCTGGAGAACTCCGTGGACATCTTCGTAATATTCAACCCCGGGGGACGCATCCTTTACGCCAATCCCGCCTGCGAAAGGGTGCTCTCCTTTTCCCCCGGATCCCTCGAAGACCAAGACATCTTCTCCCTGATCGACCCCCTGCAGGTGGAGGGGTTCGCCGACCTCTTGGAAAAACACGGAGAGCCGCTGGCGTCCTTCAGCGGCACCTTGGACATATTCGACGGAAAGGGAAACCTCCGGCAAATAGAGTATTCCGTGCTCAACCTCTGCCACGAGCCCCTGGTGGAGGGTTTCGTACTCAACGGGAGGGACGTCACCGAGAGGGCCCTCATGGAGCAGGCCCTGCGCCGCAGCGAGAGGTACTACCGATCCCTCATCGCCCAGGCGGGCGACATGATAAGCGTTCTTGACCGCGAGCTGCGCTACAAATGGGGCAGCCTCTCGGGCAGGAAGATAACCGGCTACACTCCGGCCGACATATACGGGCGCAGTTTTTTCGATTTCATCCCCGAGGAGGCAAGGGAGCACGCGGAAAAAGCCCTGCGGGAGGTGCTCAAGAAGCCAGGCTCATCCATCCACCTGGAGGGCCCTTTCGTCCACAAGGATGGCAGCGTACATCACCATGAAGCCATCATCACCAACCTGCTGGACGACCCGGACGTGCAGGGCATCGTCATCAACAGCCGGGACATCACCGAGAGAAAGCGCATGGAGGAGGAGCTAAGGAGGCGTAACCGGGAACTCGACCTTTTCGCTCAGACCGTGGCCCATGACCTGAAGACCCCCCTTTCGGTGGTGGATGGCTACGTTCAACTGATGCTCAAGGAGAAGAACGAGCCGGAAGAGATGGAAAAATACCTGCGGAATTGCCAGCAGGCCGTGCGGCGCATGGAAGAGCTCATCGACTCCCTGCTGGAATACGCCCGGGCCGGCGCCCCCGACGGCGACGTCCGACCGGTCAGCGCCGCCAGGGTGGCAGAGGAGGCCGTGAAGGAAAGGGAGATGCTGCTGGGACGGAGGGGGGCGAGGATAAAGATCACCGATCGCTTCGCCCGAAGCCCCCTGATCCGGGTGAGTGCCCTGAAGCTCCGCCAGGTGATCTCCAATCTTCTGGACAACGCGGTGAAATACGTGGAGCCCGGAAGGGAGCCGGTGGTGGAGCTGGACGCGGACTGGGACGGGGCAGAGGTCACCTTCCACGTTAGGGACAACGGGAGGGGAATACCGGCCGAGGACCTGGACAAGGTGTTTTTGCCTTTCTGGCGTCGGGGCACGCATCCGGAAACGGGGCTTGGGATAGGCCTCTCCACCGTGAAACACGCCGTGGAATCCTGGGGTGGCAGGATATGGGTGGACTCCGCCCCCGGGGTGGGTTCCGTGTTCCATTTCACCGCCCCCGTGGCCGAAAGGGGCAGGACCGCTTCCGCGTCGTGAGCGTCCAAAAAAGCCAGCCGTCCCATCGACTTACCGACTTACCGCAAAACGGCATGAACCCGAGGACAAACTAACCGCTGTCAATGTCCCTGCTCTCGTGGGTTTGAGCTGTCCCGAGCCTCCTCTTTCCCGGGAACAGCCTCGAAGATCCTCGACGAACCAAGGTCGGCCTCAGGGCGGGAAAGGCGTCGCCCCGGCAGGAAAACGCCGCCAACGAGAAAGGGGCGCCCCGAATGAGCGCCTTTGACGCGCAAGCCCGACAGGAAATCCCCTTGAAGACCCGCCCCGGACGAGGCGGCCATATGGGAGGAAAGTGTGGGGGCCTTCCATCACGGCATCATGACGAGGGATCCCTTCCCCGCGTCATCACGTTCCCATGGAAACGAAGCGATCAAGCCCCGCCGCCGCGAAGTCGATTAACTCAAGGGAGGCCGCCGCAGACGAGGCGGTCAGGCTGCGAGGGGCGGTTCGGGCGCTCCTGCGGCAAACGGCGCGGTCGGGTGAGATCCATGGAACCGAAGGTGAAAGAGGTGCTAGACAGGTGCTCCTGGCGCCTGCTCAGAAAGACCCTGGTCACGGCGGTGACGGTGCCAGTGGCGGCCTACGCCGTGTTCTCCCTCACCATCTTCTCCTTCGATGCCCGGAAATACCTCATATTCCTCACCGCCGCTTTGTCGGTGGTCTTTCCCCTGGTGGCCCTTTGCGCCGCCCTCTTCTTTCTCGCCCAAAGGCGTTTGGGCGAGAAAGTGTCGGAGTGGCTCCTCACGCCCAGGGAAAACCGCGACGCCGTCTCGGCGGTGGGGCTCCAGAGGAAGGTCTCCCGCCAAAGCGTACTTCACGGCTTCGTGGTGAGCGGGGGCATCTTTTTTGCCGTGCTCGTGAACGTGCTCCTCTTCGGTCCCCGGGCGGACTTCGACGCCTTCACCTCTGCCTGCTACCTTTCCTTGGGAGCGGTGGTGGCGTTCACCAACTTCTTCATCACCTACTTCACCTCGGTGGAGGAGATGAAACCGCTGCTTTCCATGGTCCTCGAGGAAACGGGCGAGTTCGGCTTTCACGAGACCTCCAGCATAGGCTGGCGCATAGCCTTCCTCTGCACGGCTATTCTCGTCCTCTCCTTGGGAGTCAGCTGGATAGGGTTCACTTACAAATCGCAGGAGAGAGTGAGGATGGAGGAGATGGAATCCATCTCCACCGCGGTGAAGGCGGCCGCCCGCCTCTTGGAAGGCTCCCTGGGCCCGGCAGGGCCCGGGGTGGAAGCCCCGAAACCCGAAGGTTACCTCCAAGACCCCATGGAGGAAGCCCTCCGGGAGTACTTCCCCCGAGGAGGCACCCTGGTGCTCTTGGCCCCCACCGGCGACCCCCTT
>JACVJK010000024.1 GCA_015711955.1 Actinomycetota bacterium
GGTCCAGCTGCTGGGCGGAAGCATCACCTTCTGGAGCGGGGAGGGCAAGGGAACCGTCTTCTCCGTGACCCTGCCCCCAAGACTCGATGGTACTGAGCATGAGCCCAAAGCGCCTTGATGACTAGATCGATTACGCCGACGACCTGAGAGAACTAAAATCCCCAAAAGGAATCTTGATCCCAGATCAGGAGGTAGGGTTGCCCGAGCTTCCCGAGGTAGAGAGGATAAGGAGGCAACTACAGCAGTCGCTTCCGGGATTGCGCATCAGGGAGGTAGAAGTGCTCCTCGCTCGCGTGGTGGATTTCCCCAACCCGGAGGAATACGAACGCGTCCTGGTGGGAAAGACCGTGGGGGAGGTGAAGCGCCGCGGCAAATACTTGTTGCTCCGGATGCAAGAGGGAGGTGTCCTCCTTTTCCACTTGGGCATGACCGGACGTCTGGTGGTGGTCTCGGAGAGAGAGGGGGCACCTCTCCACACTCGGGTGGCGCTGCGACTTGAGGATGGTAGGCGCCTTCTTTTCGTAGACTCACGCACATTTGGCAAGACCGCATTCCTCCCTCCAGGGAGAAAAGATCTCTATCTTCCGATAAAGAGGCTGGGGCCCGAGCCTTTGGATCCCGCCTTCGGACCCCGGGAACTGGCCAAGGCCTTACGAGGCCGCGGACCCGTGAAGTCGCAGCTCATGGATCAGTCTAGGCTGGCGGGACTTGGGAACATATACGCCGACGAGGTCCTCCATCGAGCGGGCATCCACCCCTGCCGTCCGGGAAACAGCTTGTCCTTCCCGGAGATAAGGAGGCTGCACCGCGCGATCCGGGAGGTCCTAACCGACGCCGTGAACAAAGGCGGTTCCACCATCAGGGATTACGTCGACCTTCGGGGGGAAGCCGGTTCCTTTCAGGAACATCACGCCGTGTACGGCAGGGCGGGCAAGCCCTGTCCCCGCTGCGGGAAACCGGTGGAGAGGACCAAGCTTTCGGGGCGAAGCACCCATTTCTGTCCCGCCTGTCAGAGATGATATCATCGTAAGGTCACGGATAGCTGTAAGGTCGTGGGAATCCGAGGGAATCCGAGGGAATCATGACCTCAAGAGGATACGAGATCGGGTAAATCAAAATCCCGAAACTAGGCAAGAAAACACGACCATCCAACACAAGACGTTCAGGGAAGGCGTGATTGCCGAAAGTCCCGATCCGACTCGTGGAGGGCTAAGAAAATATATACACTTTACCGCTACGCCATACGAGATCGGTATCTCCGCGGGTACCTTTTCGGCGCCCTAACTCATGGATCGTTATTCGACCTCGGGGCAGAAAGACTATAGATAAGGCGTCGCGCTGACCAATATGCCGTAACGTCGGCCCCTCAGGAAAACGGCCTCCTCAAGACGGGAAGCCCGGATTGCCCGGGCTTCCCGTCTCCTTGCATAATCCTTCATCACTTGACGGATTCTGTAAGTTGGCGCACCATTTCCAAGGCCTGATCCAACAACTTCTTCGCCTCTTCTACGTCTCCGTCACGCCAGGCCTGACGGGCCTTGCGCAGAAGCTCGCGTACTTCCCTCACTCTTTCTCTGATTTGCCGCAGCTTCTCCCGGTCAGCGGAGAGAGAGTCCCTCAATTTCTTGGCTTCTTCCCGTAACTCCTCGACCTTTCTCCGGGCCTCGCGGCGGAGTTCGCTTCCCAATTCCTTCCTTTTCTTCCTCAACTCCTCCAACTGGGGATGTTTCTGGCGCAACGCATCCCTGAGGTTTCGCATCTCTTCCCTAAGCTGCTTTTGCCTTTCCTTGAGCTCTTGGGGGACCTGCCCTTTTTCGGATTGAGCCTGCGCCGCAGCAGGCACCGCACACGACAGCAGAAAAGCGATGGTCAAGACGGTGACTGTCCCAATCAGAAAGGCCGTTCTCGAGCCATGCCTCATCCTCCACCACCTCGCCTTTGTCGTCTATACTCGCCATACATCCCTTTACCGCAGACCATCGGGTCCATGCCAGTCGTTCATCTTATCGCTTCAGGGGCCAACTGCCTCTGATATTGAATATCTCCCGCCTTGTTTAATTGACCATTCAATCACCGTTAAGAATTCGTTAAGGCCTATCCGACTTCAGGAGCGGTGAAAGGGTTGACAGACCTGCGGTGGCGGGAACCCGCTCACCAACACGCCGCCGAGGCCCATGAGCTGAAACGGTATTTGTGGGTCGGATTTCATGACGCCTCATCATCCATCCCTTCGCCCACGGGCTTCCCCTCCACCCAAGGGGCTTCAGTGGCCACCGAACGATCATATGATTGCGTTCCCTGGCATCCCTTCGTCGGAGCGCAAGATATGATAGTAAGCCTTTTTTAGGGCTGGGTCTCCATGACGCCTCCCTCTCGGGGCCGACGTCGATAGATGGCGGTCAGCTTTTCCGGCGGCTTTTCCCAGATGGAAGGTCCAGTCCCAGCAATCCAGCCACCACGCGCACCTTTCCTCGCCATTCCTCGTCCCCCTCACTGGAAAGACGCGACAGCACCCTTCGCATGGGGCCGGTTCTGACCCGAGGGAGCAGTTCCCTCACCACGTCCTCCGGCTTGGAACGAGGCAGCGCCGACCTGAGAATGGTCTCGTACCCGCGCATGGTCTCCAGGTCCCGGGCACGTATATACAATTTGAGTATCCGCACCAACAAATAGGTAGCGACGACGCAACACAGAAAGACGGCCAAAAACAAAAGGGTCAACAGGATCTCGGTCAAATTATCCCCCTCGATTCCCACGGGAAGTGCCCAATTACGGCCTGATCGACAAACCACTGAACAATAAGGCCATTGAACACCAGAAACCCAAACCCGATGATCTGAAAATCCATCCAGGGGATCGTCCCAAGGTTTATTATATTCCCGACGATCTTATTGGATTCCTGGCGAGCTTTCCCCGGACTAGCGGCCATTCGGAGCGCACCGTTCAAATGCTTTCTATTGGCCTTTTGGGCAGGCCTCTGGGCACAAAGGCCAGATTTACCTCGGAGGCGAGGTCCCATCATGAAGGCGGTGAATCCCGCGAGATAAAGGAGAGCGTCGAGAGAGGAAGGCGAGAACGGATGATCGTGGACGCCCACACTCATTTATTCGACCCAAAGGCCCGTTCTGATCCCCGGCTAATGGGCGAGAAAGAGCCGGTGTTTGAGCTCATGTTCGGCCGTGGCAAGGCCCGGATGGCCGATCCAGAGGCAATGCTCGGGGAGATGAGGGAGGCGGGAGTGGATGCGGCGGTCCTCTGCCCGTTTCCCTGGATCACCCTGCAAAGATGCGCCGAGAACAACGACTACCTCTTGGAGGTAGCCCGCACCTATCCAGGCCGCTTCATACCCTTGGCGGTGACCAACCCCCGCTGGGGCAAAGCAGCGGTGAAGGAGGCCCGCCGCTGCTTGGATGCGGGAGCGCGGGGCCTGGGGGAACTGCATGGTCAACCTCAAGGGTTCGACCCGGGCGACGTGGACACCATGAAGCCCTTGATGAGGTTGGCCTTGGAATACGAGGTGCCTCTGTTGATCCACGTCAACGAACCAGTGGGGCACATCTACCCGGGGAAGGGGCCGGTGACGCCCCAAGTAATCTACCCCCTGATCAAGTCTTTTCCCGAGGTCAAATTGGTGCTGGCCCACTGGGGGGGTGGGCTTCCCTTCTACGAGCTCATGCCGGAGGTATCCCGTGAATGTGCCAACGTCTTTTACGACACCTCTGCCTCGCCTTTCCTATACCGACCTGAGATATACGATTTGGTCGTGAAGATATGCGGTGCGGATAAGATACTTTTCGCCACCGATTATCCCCTGCTTCCCTTTCTTCGCTGCATGGAAGAGGTCACGTCAAAACTGGATGGGGAAACGCGCCATAAAGTTCTCGGCGAAAACGCCGTCCGTCTCTTTGGGCCTCCTTGATGTGTAGGACGACCCCGGGTTTCGAAAGCGGAAGGTCTATCGTACAACAAAATTTCCCCATCGATCCCCTTCCCGCATCTCCCTAACTAACCTCGAACATCACCGAGAGCGTGTCGCCATGCCGCTCAAACGCGAAACATCCCGCTTTTACCCTCGTCGTTTTCCTTGAGCCCTTCGGATGCGTGCCTAGGCCATGATCACATCCGGTTTAGTTTGCCCATCCCAACTCGTTTTTGGCCATTGGCACCTTCCGGCCTCGCTTACACCCTTTCCTATCACTCCCTCCTTGTCCCTCTTCTCGCTTATACTTTCCCCGGACAGATGTTGGTTGCAGGCGACATCGATTCAAGGCCCCCAGCGATGATGCCGATGGGAAACCGGGATACCCATCATATCCGACTCAGATCCCAAATGCGTTTAATGGATGTGTGGGGAAAGACAAAGGAAAGAAGGCAAACGCCAACGAAGGACGGATTCGCGTTATTCGGCATTGATTCAAAACGGTAAAAGGAGGGAACGAACAAACAAGGCCATGTCATACCACAGAAACGCCAAAAGTGGGGCGATGAGGGGCATGCTCACGGCTTTGATCCTCTTCTCGCTTCTCCCTTTCACCCTTTTTGGTTGCGGGAAGGGAAGGGCAAAAACGCCTGGAGGGGAAGAGGTGGGACCAGAAGAGAAGCCATTTCCGGTGAACCCCCTCACCGGAGAGAGGCTGGATAACTGGGACTCGGTCAGCAGGAGGCCATTGGCCATTAAAGTGGAGAACGAGCTCCCCGCAAGGCCTCAGAGCGGTCTTCTCGAGGCGGAATTGATATACGAGGAGTTGGTGGAGGGAGGTGCCACCCGTTTCATTTGCATATATCTGGCCCATGACTGTCCGGCGGTGGGGCCCGTGCGGAGCGTCAGGCCCTCCGACATCGACATGGTCTACTTCCTCAAACCCCTCCTCACCTGCAGCGGCGGCTCGGCCCAGATCATGAGGATGGTGGAATCATCGGGAATCATGTACGTCACCGAGGACTCCTCCTTTTTCTGGAGGGACCGCACTCGAAGAAGACCCCACAACCTCTACACCTCCACCGAACTCCTGCGAAGGTATTTGGCGGAGAAGAACGACGGGTTCCGGGGCCCGATTTACTCCGGCCTCTCCTTCCTGTCGGAAAGTGGGGGACAAACCGGGGAGGAAGGGGCTCCACCCTCTGGTAGCGCCGCGTCCATCACCGTCCACTATCCCGACCGCACTTGCACCGCCTCCTACAACTACGACACTTCTTCGGGTCGCTATCTGCGGAGCGTGGGGGGGAAACCCCACACCGACATGAGAACCGGCAGGCAACTGGCCCCCACGAACGTGGTGATCCAGTTTATCAAGGCGCAGAACAGCTCCCTCAAAGACGCCGCCGGATCGCCGGTTCCCGTTCTCCAAGTAGTGGGATCGGGAAGGTGCCTCATTTTCTCGGGAGGTAAAATCTTCGTCTGCCAGTGGAAGAAGAACAACCGTAACTCACCCACCGTGTACGCAGACGAACAGGGTAGACCTATACTTTTACGCCCGGGGCAGACCTGGGTACACCTGGTGGGAGAGGACTTTCGAGTGGACTACCGCTGACGCTGCCAACCCACCCCCAGGGCGAAGGTGGCGGCCGATGGAACTCGCCCATTCAATCGAGAGCGGGAAAACCCGGTGACGGGACGGCGAACGCCATCTGCGCCTGCCACGACATACCTTTGCCCGCCCAAGGAAATATCACCTTCTCCGCCATCGGTCAAAAACCCGTCAAAGCTTGGCACCAATGCTGAAACAGGCATAGCAAGACCCTTTCAGGGGAAGGGCTACCTCAAACGCGATTGAACGATCGTCATGACCCGGAAAAGCCCGGTGGTGCTCCGGGTCTTCCAGTCCCGAAAACCAAGGGGGGGAGCTCCTCCAGGCTCCTGATCACCGGGAAGTCGATGGCATCGTGGGCCTCACCCGCCCTGCCGAAGCGGTCGATCAGCACCGGGTGCAGCCCTGCTCCTCTTGCCCCCATGACGTCGGCGTAATAGTGGTCTCCCACGTGCATGGCCTCTTCCGGGCGAACGCCCACCCTCTCCAGGGCCATGTGGAAAATGGAATGTTCCGGCTTTATCCTGCCCAGGTTGGCGGAACTCATCACGAACTCCAGGTAGCGGGAAAGGCCCAGGTGATGGATGAGCCCAGGCAGGCGGACATCCCAATTGGAAATTATTCCCATCAGTATACCCTGGGAATGCAAAAGCTCCACGGTGGGCATGACGTCGGGATAAAGGGCCCACCTGTCTCCCCTCCCAAACTCCTCGTAAAGGATTCGCCCCAGTCTCTCAGCGTCCGGAAGACCGAGATGGCGCATGGCCAAGGAGTACATCTCCGTCCAGACCTGAGCGGTCCTCTCCTCTGAGGCCCAGAAGGTGTCGTCCTTCCAATAGACGTCCTCGTAATACTGGTCGGACAAGTCCAATGCTCTGGAAATCTCTTCCAAAGGCAGATCGTAGCCCCTTTCCCTGAGGAGCTCCGCGCACACCTCCTCCACAGAGGGATGGGGTTTGAGCAATGTGTTGCCGGCGTCGAAGAAAACGGCCCTTATTCTCAATTCCTCTAGTTCACCTCCACAGGAATTGTAGCAGCTTCCCAGAGAGGTCTCCTCACAAAACGCCAACTGAGGCTTGATTCCCGCCAAAAGGTGAAATTCCATGACAAACTCGTCGATCCCAGTACCTTCACCACCCCCGAAACTTCGCCGAGAAGACCGCGGAGGAAGATCTCTTCACTGCCAATTGATGCGCAACGCGCGGCTCAACCGGCCCACTGTTCGGGGAAGCGCCCATGCGGCCCGCAGGTCCTGCGGGAAGGTTAAAATGTTTCTCATGGCGACGCGGGAAACGCTGGCCGTCTGCGCCGGAAAGGCAGCGATGTGGGCATCCCGGCGGGCGGGGCTGGGAGCGGGTTCAAACCTGCCGGGCAAAGTGGCGCTTCACCTCCTACCCGACCTTCCCCGACGCATCGCCTCCCGCCTACCGGAAGGATGCGCGCTTATAAGCGGCACCAACGGGAAGACCACCACCGCCAATCTCCTGGCCCATTTTTTCTCCTTACTCGGGGAAAGACCCATACACAACCGGGTGGGAGCTAACCTTGTCACCGGCATCACCGCCGCCATGGTGGAGGACTGTGACCTCAGGGGCAGACCCAGGGGCAGACGGGGACTGTTCGAAGTGGACGAGGCGACCCTGCCCAAGGCCGTGGAGCTACTTAAGCCTCGATTGGTGACGATCACCAACCTTTACCGGGACCAACTGGACCGGTACGGGGAGCTGGAGACTCTTGCCTCACGGATGCGCGGTGCCTTGGCCACGTTGGATCGGGAGGCGGTGCTTCTGCTAAACGCCGACGATCCTTTGGTGTCCACGCTGGGAGAGGACAGCCAGGCCCAGGTGGTTTACTTCGGCATCGAGGATCCAAGGCGTCAGGGTGAAGGTATTAGGCATGCCGCAGACTCCAAGTACTGCCGACAATGCGGTGCGCACCTTGAGTTTCTGCAAGTCCATTTCAGCCACATGGGCAAGTACCGCTGTCCCGCTTGCGGGGCGGAAAGGCCTTCCCCAGAGATAGCAGCCCTGGAGGTGGAGTTAGAGGGGGCCCGGGGAAGCCGGGTGCGCCTATCCTTGATGGGTCGGGAACTCGAGGTCGATTATCCCTTGCCCGGACTTTACAACGTACATAACCTGCTTGCCTCGGCTGGGGCCGCCTACCTACTGGGGATCGAACCTGAGGTGATTGCCCAAGGCGTAGAGAGCTATCGCACCGTCTTCGGAAGGGGGGAGAGCTTCAGCCTGCGGGGAAGGAGGTTGTTCCTGGTGCTTTCCAAGAACCCCACTGGTTTCAACGAGGTGATCAGGACCGTGAAAAGGGAGGGCACATCCCTTCCGCTGTTGCTGGCCCTGAATGACCGGATCGCTGACGGTCGGGACGTCTCTTGGATCTGGGACGTGGACTTCGAAGAACTGGCGTCCGCGGCTCGCTTCGTGGTGGCCACGGGCACTCGGGCCGAGGACATGGCCCTGCGCATGAAATATGCGGGCTTGAAACGAGAGGCCATAACGGTGGAGAGGGACCTGAGGAAGGCATTGCTCCAAGCGGTGGATCGGGCCGGGGAGGGGGAAACCGTGTACGCCCTCACCACCTACACCGCCACTTTAGATATCAGGAGAATGCTGTCCCGCATGGGAGTGGCGGAGCAAATCTGGGAAAACGCGAGGAGAAAAGGGGCCTGAGAAGATGAAATCCGACATGACGGACAAAGAAGAGGTCCGACCCACTTTGCGAATACTGCACCTCTACCCGGATTTGATGAACATATACGGGGACAGGGGCAACGTAATAGCCCTGGTCAGGCGATGTCAATGGCGGAACATCCCGGTTCTGGTAAACGAGCTCAATCTGGGAGATGAGGTGGACCTCTCATCGTATGACCTTTTCTTCATCGGGGGCGGTCAGGACAGGGAACAGACGCTGGTCTGCGAGGACCTCCGTCAAAGGGGTGAGGAGCTCCGAAGGGCGGTGGAACAGGGAGCCGCCCTGCTCTCCGTCTGCGGTGGCTATCAGCTCTTGGGCAGGGAATTCGTCACCTGGAAGGGGGAGGTGCTCCCGGGAATAGCCCTCTTCGACATGCGTACCGAAGGCGGAGAGAAGCGGTTCATCGGCAATGTAGCGGTGCGCAGCCGGCTGGACGGCGTGAGTGGAACCTTGGTGGGATTCGAGAACCACTCCGGGAGGACTTGGCTGGGTCCTGGGGCCAAGCCCTTGGGGAAGGTCATTTGGGGTTACGGCAACAACGGCGAAGACGGCACGGAAGGGTGTGTGTACAAGGCTGCTCTGGGCACCTACTTGCACGGTTCCCTTCTTCCCAAGAACCCCCATCTGGCCGACTGGCTCATCCTACACGGCCTGTGCCACCGCTACAAGGTGGAGGGCCTAGACCCCCTGGATGACGAGCTGGAGTGGAAGGCCCACGAAGCGGCCCTGAAAAGGACCCAGGCCGAAGGAAGCCTGGGAGCCCGCATCACCACCTTCCTGCGCGGTTAAGGGATCCCTTCTTTTGGACCTCTGACAAGGCCCTTAGCCCGCGTGGGGGCCGCCTTTGGCGGACGACGCGGTCTGCCGCTTTTCTCCTCGGCAAGCTCCGTTCCGGTAAGTCGAAGTTCCCGCATCCGGTTTTCCATCTCGCGGCCATTAATTGGAGCTCTGGATCGCGCAGGGGATTGATGGATGATACGACAGCGATCATCGCCTCAGGGCAAGCGGGTATGATAAATCCAGCGCAGTCTGCAGGCAAGCGGATGAAGGAGGTCATCGAACATGGAATATCTGATCATCGGCAACGGGGGGGCTGGGCTCGCCGCCGCCCTCACCCTCAGGACCATGGATCCCGGGGCGATCATCACCCTTGTGGACGAGGAGGAACATCCCTGTTATTACCGCATGAGGCTACCGGATTACATATGCGGGTGGAAGGACAGGGATTCCGTCTTCTATGTCCGCGAGGAATTCTATCGGGAGAAAAAAATCCACTTCCTCGGGGGGCGCAAGGTGGCCAGGTTGCGCCCGCAAAACCGGCAGGTGGAACTGGAAGACGGCGAGGTCCTCGGCTATGATCGCCTTCTCATAAGCTCAGGGGCCCGACCCCGTGATCTGCCGGTTCCCGGTTCCCAACTGGACGGGGTGGTCTACCTTCGAACCCTGGACCAGGCTGAGGACATCATCCGCCGGGGCCGAGTTTCCTCAGCGGGAGTGGTGCTGGGAGGGGGGCTCTTGGGGGTGGAGCTGGCCCGCTGCTTCAACGAGTTGGGCCTGAAGACTCATTACCTCATCCGGGAGGACAGGTTCTGGCCCCAGATGTTGGACGTAACGGGCTCCGCCCTGGTTGAGGAAGTCCTAAAGGAGAAGGGCATCCTTCTGCGCAAGGAAGAGGGGATCCAGGAGATCTTGGGCAAAGAAGGGAAGGTCACTTCCGTGCTCACCACCTCGGGGGAGCACCTCCAGGCAGACATGGTGGGGGTGGCCATAGGAGTGGTCTGTAACGTGGAGTTCTTGGAAGGCAGCGGGTTGGAGGTACGCCAGGGCGTCATGGTGAACGACCAACTCCGGACCAACGTGGAAGGAATCTACGCCGCGGGGGACGTGGCCCAGGCTTTTGACCCAGTGCTGGGGGAGCATCGGGTGGTCACCTCCTGGCTCAACGCCTTGAGGCAGGGGGAAGCGGCGGCCCGCAACATGGCCGGCGAGGATTTCGCTTTGGGAGGGGTGGTCCCCTTCAACGTCATCGTGATATACGGGCTGCCAGTGGCCAGTATAGGAGCCGATGAGGCTTCGTCCCCCGAGGCGGAGGTGATCCGAGTCCATCAGCCCGAGAGGAGGATATACCGAAAATTCCTCATCAAGGACGGGGTTCTGGTGGGTGCTAACCTGGTGGGGCACACCGCCGACGCCCATGCCCTGGAGACGCTCGTCCGCAGGCAGGTGGAGGTGGGTGGGTTCGCGGACAAGCTGGCCCGTGAGGACTTCGATGCCAGGACCCTGATCAGGGAACTGGGATTGGATTGAACGTAACGGGCAGTAGCAAGAAGTGGATGGGAAAAGCGTTTTTCTCGCTATCCCGCTGACCCACCAGACGCCGATATCGCGGGCGGCCTCGATCAGGGTTTTTCGGCGTTGTCAGTGCCCCCATCCTGTGTTATAGATTATACGGATTTTTCTCGAACCACAGGCGTTATGGAGTAAAGAAGGAGGAAGCCATGGGAGAGCCCAGCGACAAGAGACCTGTCATTGACGCCGATGAGTGCACCGGGTGCGGCCTTTGTGTGGATGAATGCCCCAACGACTGCATCGAACTCAACGACGATGACGTGGCCTTCTTGGCCAGGCCGGAGGACTGCGATGGGTGTGGCACCTGCGCCGAGGAGTGTCCCTCCGAGGCCATAACCATGGAATGAGCTGTCGGAATATAGACCTGCGTGGGGAGGGGCTGCGGCTCCTCCCTTCAATTTTCCGACTCCCCGATCCCGGCAAAACCCCTTCCGGCCCACCCCTACCAAAGGCACACCTAGGGGACAATGGGTGAAGGTGCCCATGGGGCATGGAACTCTTCCGCCTTAACCTTACCTCCCCCATCTTTACGACCTTCAAGAAAGCCGAGAAGGCATGACGGGAGGATCTCCATACATTTCCTGCCCCTTGGTGGCCTGGACAGCCGACCTAGGCCCCGACACCCCGACATATAACCCATGGCGAGTTTAATTCCCAAAGGGCGAGGATATTTAATCTTATGGGCGTAAAGACCGATCTACAGCGCAGGAGGAGGATATGGAAAAGAAAGAATCCCCCAAGGTGAACATCTTTTGGAAGATCCCCATGTTCGAATACCTGGACGAGAAGGAGCTGGACCGCCTTTATTCCCTGTGCGAGAGGGAGAACTTCGCCAAGGGCGAGTACATATTCCTTGAGTGCGACCAGCCCCGCAAGCTTTACGTGGTACTCAGCGGCCAGGTAAAGCTACTCAAGCAGTCGGAAGACGGCCGCGAGATGATACTGGAGATGGCATACCCCGGTGACGTATTCGGCGAGGAGGCGGTATTCGACGGACAACCCTATCCCATGACCGCGCAGGCCCTGGACGACGTGGAGCTGCTATCCATCTCCCGAGTGGACTTCTTCGCCTTCCTGCGGGACAATCCCGACTTGGCCCTGGAGATCATCGCCGACCTGGCGGCACGGCTGAGGGAAGCCCAGAACACCATCCGCGCGTTGGCCATGGAGCGGGTAGAGTGGAGGATCGCCCGGGTCCTGCTGCTCCTGGCCAGAAGGGCAGGGACCAAAGTGGATGGGGGTGTGAGCATCGAGCTTCCCCTCACCCGCCAGGACATAGCGGACATGGCCGCCACCACAGTGGAGACCACCATCCGGGTACTCAGCAACTTCAAGAAGATGGGCTTAGTGGACACCGTAGAGGGCAAGATCCTGCTCAAGGACAGGGAGCGGTTGGAGAGCATGGTGAAGGAAGGTTGCTCCGGTCAGCCATGACCACTCAAGCCCGCCCTAACGAAAGAGCCAAACCTCATCGCCCACCCTGACGGTGAGAGCGCCACGAAATGACCGTAATCTGGCCCACCCAACGGCCCGCGTCCATCGCGGACGACGCGCGCTACGGTGTTTTGGCACGGATTTTGAAAAAGGGGCTTCGGATATTCGGCTTGCTGATTTCCCTTGGCAGTAACCTCCGATCAAGAAATGGCCCTTTCTCGCCGCAAACAGCGACTAACCCCTACCGTCACCGGGCAAAGGGGTCGGCGAAGCGCCCGTGAGCGACATCATGTCCACCCTAACCCGTAACGTTATCCTGTAGGAAAAATCGGGCGAGCGGATTTCCAATTCGAGATCCGGCCGGGATGTAAGAAGGAGGTGCCGATATGGCAAAGGTGAGGCTCTATTCCACTCCCACCTGTCCCTACTGTCGCATCGCCAAGAGTTACTTGGAGGAAGTAGGGGTGCAATTCGAGGTGGCTGACGTGTCTCAAGACGAGAAGGCAGCCATGGAAATGGTGGACAAGAGCGGTCAGATGGGAGTACCAGTGCTGGAGGTGGGAGAAACCATAATAGTAGGATTCGACCGCAATGCCTATCGCAAGGCTTTGGAACAAGCTGGCCTCCTCAAAACTTAATCCGCCTCCGATGGAAATTGATCACCCCTATCCCGTCCCAGGGCCCGAGAGGAAGTCTGCGCTTACCGCCCGGATCAACCGGAGATGGCGCCTCCCGTTTTCAGGACGATGAGGGGTCGCCAGATGGGCATGCGCCAGCTCATCCCGCCCCTACCACAGAAACGGCCTTTTTTCTGACCAAGGCAACTTCCGAGTCACGGTTTCCCCTCACCACCGCCATGGGGACCATGCCCCACCGGGACCCCGAAAAGGCCATGGACCTGGCCTTCAGCCTTGACATACCTTTCTGGCCCCAGCTACCACTGGTTTCCTACTCCGAGGACACCTACGTTCAGACCGCCTCGGGCCTACCCGGTCTGAGAGTGGACCACGATGCCAAGCGCCTCCTATTGGCCGAGAGTTCCTTCGCCGAACAGATCGGGGACTACCTCTCCCTCGAGGAGGACCATCCTCGGTTCTCCCTCGCGGAAGACCAATCCCTCACCTGGCCTCTTTTCCGGGAGCGGGCCATAAAGGAGGGAAAGCGCCATCCCGCGCTGCGAGGTCAGTTCATGGGTCCCATCTCCCTTTCTCTCATGATCAGGGATCAGGAGGGAAAACCGGTCATCTACAACGACGCGGTGAGGGAAGTGGTGATCCTCCACGTGGCCCGCAAGGTCAACCGTCACTTGCAGGAGCTGCAAGAACTCCATCCCAACGCCTTCGTATGGGTGGACGAACCGGGCTTGGAGTTCCTCTTCGCCGGTATCACGGGTTACGCGGCGGAAAGGGCCCGCTCCGATCTCGAGGCCTTTCTTTCCCGATTACTGGGGTTAAAAGGGGTTCACTTGTGCGGAAACCCCGATTGAGACTTCCTCCTCTGCTCCGGCCTTGACCTGCTCTCCTTGGACGCCTTTCGCAACGCCGGAGTCCTGGCGGGTTACAAGAAAGGCTTGGCGAGGTTCCTCCAACGGGGATTGGTGGCCTGGGGGATTGTCCCCACCCACGCCGAGACCCTTCCCCTCTACGACGCCGAATCCTTGGCAAGGATGCTCCGGGGCCTGTGGTCCCAGGTGGAAGATGTGGGTCTTTGTCCCGGATTCGTGTCAGGCAGGTCATTGCTCACCCCGGCCACTTGCTGCCTGATCAACCCCGACCTCACCTCGACGGTGGAAAAAGCATTCCTGAGGTTGAAGGAGGTAGCGGAAAAACTGAGAAAACAGCCTAAAGACCCGTGGGATCGATGGGGATGAACCCTGCATCACGGTATATCGTTTTCTTGCCGCAGAACCGTCAAAAGCCATGTCCAAAAGAGAGGCGTTCCCCTTCTCTTCGGGCAAACGCCCCTAAAGGGGCGTTCACGCATTTTTACCTTCCCGCGCGGCCAACCATTCCCTCCTGCGTGACATACCATTGCCTTCAACGACCTTAGGGCCATCCTGAGGTGTTCCTGATTCACCGGACATCGCAAGAAGCGAGTGCCGGGGGTGGAACGATACGCCACGCCGGGATAGACTCCATTTCCATAGGGGTCCAATGGGGGGTCGCCCGATTCACGGGAATGCGCTCTTGGAGAGGTGAGCCGACGTCTGGGACGCCGTCGTGGTCCAGTGTCCAAATCAGAAGGAGGATCAAGGCGGCCGCCGGGTTACTCGATCCCGGCTTCACGATACCAAGATCGAGCAAGAGTGCCTATCGCGGCGATCGCGCCCCGGGTTCATATGCTCTTAGAATTTTGGTGGGCAAGCGACGGCGGTGAAATGCATCCCCGGCCCAGATTATGCCATTCTCGTCAGGCGCAATGCGCCGGTAGCGGTGGAAAGGAGGTCGCAATATGGCACCGGAGATGATCCGCAAAAGGGACGGGAGCGTGGTCCCCTTCCAAGTGGAGAAGATAGAGGCCGCGGTGCGCAAAGCCCTGGAGGCGGTGGGCGAGGGAAACCCTGGACTGGCCCCTGGGCTGGCAGAGAGGGTGGTGGAAAAGCTGGAAAGGTCCTTGGGAGGCAGGCTTCCCACGGTGGAGGAGGTCCAGGACTTGGTGGAAGAGACCCTTATCGAGAGCGGCCTTCCCCGCACCGCCAAGGCCTACATACTCTACCGTCAGCAGCGGGCCGAGATCCGGAAAGCCAAGGACCTGCTCGGGGTCAAAGACGAGCTGAAACTCACCGTCAACGCGGTGAACGTTCTGAAAAAGAGGTACCTGCTGCGGGATGAGGCGGGCCGGGTGGTAGAGACACCGGACCAGATGTTCCGCCGGGTGGCCAGGGCGGTGGCCGAGGCCGACCGTAAGTACGACCCCGGGGCGAACGTGGCGGCGGTGGAGGAGGAGTTCTACCGCATGATGGTCAACCTGGAATTCCTTCCTAACTCTCCCACCCTGATGAACGCCGGGACGGAGGTGGGCCAGTTATCCGCCTGCTTCGTCATCCCCGTGGAGGACTCCATCCCCGGCATCTTCGACGCGGTGAAGCACATGGCCCTGGTCCACAAGTCGGGCGGGGGGACCGGGTTCTCCTTCTCCCGCCTTCGCCCCAAGGGAGACGTGGTGCGCACCACCATGGGCATAGCCTCGGGTCCCGTTTCCTTCATGCGCATCTTCGACGTCACTACCGAGGTCATCAAGCAAGGGGGCAGGAGGAGAGGGGCCAACATGGGGGTGCTGCGCTGCGACCACCCGGACATCATCGATTTCATCACCGCCAAGGACCGGGAGGGGGTCTTCTCCAACTTCAACCTGTCGGTGGGGGTGACGGAGGACTTCATGCAGGCGCTGGAGAGGGACGACGTCTACCTGCTGCGCAACCCCCGCAACGGAGCGGTGACTGGAAGTTTACACGCCCGGGACGTGTTCAACCTCATCGTGACCCAGGCCTGGCGCACCGGGGACCCGGGGCTGCTCTTCCTGGACACCATCAACCGCGCCAACCCCACTCCCCACCTGGGGGAGATAGAGGCCACCAACCCCTGCGGCGAACAGCCGCTTCTCCCCTACGAGAGCTGTAACCTGGGATCAATCAATCTGGCAGCCATGGTGAGGGATGGGGAGATGGACTGGGAAAGGTTCACCCGGGTCATCCGCTCCGCCGTCCACTTCTTGGACAACGTGATCGACGTGAACCGCTGGCCGCTGGAGGAGATCGAGAGGGTGAGCCTGGGAAACCGCAAGATAGGCCTGGGGCTCATGGGCTTCGCCGACGCCCTCCTTTCGATGGGCATCCCCTACGACTCGGAGGAGGGCCTGGAGATGGCGGCCCGCATCGCCTCTCACCTGCAGGAAGAGTCCCACCGGGCCAGCGCGGAACTGGCGGCCAGCCGCGGGGTGTTTCCCAACTATCCCGGATCGGTCTGGGAGAAGAAGGGCGTTCCCTTGCGCAACGCCACCACCACCACCATCGCCCCCACCGGGACCATCAGCATCATCGCCGGCTGCTCCAGCGGCATCGAGCCCATCTTCGCCATCTCCTTCGTGCGAAACGTGATCGAGGGAACCAAGCTCATGGAGATAAACCCCGTTTTCGAGAAGGTGGCCCGGGAAAGGGGATTTTTCTCCAACGACCTCATGTTGGACATCGCCCGCAGCGGATCCATCCAGCACATGCGGGAGATCCCGGAGGACGTGCGCCGGGTCTTCGTCACCGCCTTCGACATCTCGCCGGAATGGCACGTGCGCATGCAGGCCACCTTTCAGAGGTTCTGCGACAACGCCGTCTCCAAGACCATAAACTTCCCCTCCGACGCCTCCATAGAGGACGTGGAGAAAGCCTACCTGCTGGCCTACCGGCTAGGCTGCAAGGGGATAACCGTTTACCGCTACGGAAGCCGCCGGGAGCAGGTGCTCTATCTGGGGAGCGACTCCATGATGAGGCTCATGGAAAGACCGGAGTACACCATGGCGGAATCGGAGTACGCGGGCGGATGCCCCACTCCCCTCTGTTTCTTCTGAGGGTCTTCCGAGGGGATAGGCCGAGGTGGACGGCGAGCCGACGGGCGAGGACAAACCGTCAGGAGACGGGATGCCCCATTCACCGGATGCCCAAAGCCGGGAAAACCGAGTTCCCGTCGCCTTGGAGAGGCCGGGGACTTCCTTAAGGGTCCGCGTGAATCCCCGGTTGAACGTCATGGGCGCCACCGGTGGGGAACTGCGTGGATCGGTCCCGGAGTCGGTGGCCGCTTAAAGGGAACTTTTCGAAGGGCCGGGGTGAAGGTCTCGGGAGGTCCGGTGGTTGCCCAATCCCCGGCGCTGACCAAGGGTTCTACCCACAGGTGAAGAGGTGAGACTGCCGGAAACTCTGGTGGAGGGGAGGTTGGTGAGCAGGGAGAACCGATTCCTGCTCGTCGCCGAGGTGGATGGCCAAAGGCATGGGGTTCACCTGCCCAACCCCGGGAGGCTCGCTGAGTTGCTGGTGCCCGGCACGCGACTCCTGCTGGTCCCCCATGGGGGTAGGTCCTCCTCTCCTCGCAAGACCCGTTACGCGGCCTTCGCGGTGGAGGTCCCAGAAGGCTGGGCCACCATCGACTCCCGCCTCCCCAACCTCCTCTTCCGGGAAGCGCTGGAGGAAGGCCGCTTGAAGGCTTTCCTGGGGTACGAGAGGATAAGGTCCGAGTTCCCCTTCGCCGGGGGTAGGGTGGACTTCCTGTTGGAAGGTGGGGCGCGCCCACCATGTCTGGTGGAAGTGAAGGGGTGCACCCTGGTCCGAGAGGGCACCGCCCTGTTTCCCGACGCCCCCACCAAGAGAGGCGCCCGACACCTGGCCGATCTGCGGGAGGCGGCGGGAAAGGGCTTCCGGACCAGCGTGGTGTTCGTGATCCAGAGGCCAGGTGCTGTTCGGGTCCTCCCCCACGGGGAGATGGACCCCGATTTCGCCCGAGAGGCCCGTCTGGCCAGGGAAGCGGGGGTGGAGTTCCACGCCTTCACCACCCTTTGGGAAGAGGAAGGTATTCGCCTGGGATCCTCGGTGCCCGTGGTCATCCCCGATGAATCCCACAGCCGTTAATCTTATGCGTACAGTTAAGTCGGACCTGAAAGGTCAAGGAACGAAAATCTGCAGATCGGCGCAGGCTTTACGGAAATGCCCGCGAAGGGCGTGCCGCCCCGCTCTCGAGGCCTGATGGGAAAGGAGGGCTGTTGAGGCTTCTGGTCATATACAGCGGCGGCCCCATACCCCGCCCAGTAGATCCTTTCAGCGTCACCTTCGACGACACCTTCGCCCAGCGCTTCCTCCGGCACCTTACCAACGAGGAGGGCTACTGTGACGGCTGCGGCGCCCTCTGCGACCACTGCCGGGACACCTACGGCATTGACTTCACTGCCGATATCGCCGACATCGTGCAGCTCCCACCCGTGCTCCCCTACTACGTGGACGATCCCACGGAGATCGTGGGTGAGGAACTCGCCCCCCACGAGGCCACCGTGGCCATCAACGTGCATCAGGAGATCCTCTTGGAGTTGCCCGCCCTGGCCCGTTCGGCGGGTTCCCGGGTGTTCATTGTCCCGGCAGAACAGCCCCACTGGACCAACGGATGGCTCCGCGATCAGCTGAAGAGAAAATGCAGGGAGTTGGACATGGGCTGCGCCTTTCCCAAGCCTTTCTGCGCCCTGCCTCCGGGGATCCACCCCGCGGTGGACGAGTTCATGGAATACTTCCGCATAGGCATGCCTCGACTGCGCCTGGAGGTGGGGGAGGGCTACATACGGGAGGCCAGGGTCCTGCGGAGCGCCCCCTGCGGCAACACCTATTACGTGGCCTTCAACCTCCGTGGCGCGCCCCTGGACGCCCGGGTGGCGGAGGTGGTGGCCAAGTACTGGCACAGCTTTCCCTGCGTGGCCTCCATGGAGATGGACCGGGAATTGGGGGAGACCATCTTGCACATGGGCGGTTTCATGCATTACTTGGCCGTGCAGGAGGCACTGGCCGAGGCGGGGGTGAAGGTGGAGCTCCCCACTTCCCCAGCGGTGCGCCGGTTAACCCTGGCGCGCTGAGGCCACGGACTGGAGCGGAGGATAGAGAAAAGGCAGGGATCCCAAAGGTGTGTGTGCTCTCTTAGGGAGGTTTCTACCACATGTCGAGATGAGACGACTTCCGCGGCGAGCGCGTTCTTCTGTCTCCGATGCAACGGCGACCTTCGATTAACCCTCCGATAAAATCCGTCTGAGGCACAGCCAGTCCCTCAAGTGTGACCTGATCCGGTCGAAAAAGTTATTGGCCCGAACTCCCGGCCCCTCTAAAACGGGCTCGGAAGATCGTCACGGCCAGCGGGATGAACGTGAATCGAAAAGGCGTCCCTATTCCCGGCGAGGAGGACGAGGAGACATGGCCCTCAAGCCCGGAAGCAAGAGGGTCTTGGTGGCCGACGATGACCCTCATATAAGACGGCTGGTGGGGGAGCTTCTCACGGCCGAGGGTTACGAGGTCATCTACGCCGAGGACGGCAGGGAGACCCTCGAGGCATGGAGGAAGGAGAATCCCGATCTGATCATCCTGGACATCATCATGCCCGGCGCCGATGGTCTGGAGGTGTGCCGGAAACTAAGGGACGAGACCGGCGTGCCCATAATCTTTTTGACCGCCCGGGACGAGTTGGACGACGTGGTTACCGGCTTGGCTTCCGGGGGGGACGATTACATCACCAAACCCTTTCGGGGAGCCGAGCTGGTGGCCAGGGTCAAGGCGGTGCTGCGCCGCGCCTCTATGGCGGCCACCACCGGTGAGGTGGAGGAGTACATAGCGGTGGGCGGCTTGGAGGTGGACAAGATGCGCCACGAGGTCACCGTCCACGGGAAGCCGGTACATCTGACCCAGACCGAGTTCGAGATACTGTGGATCCTGGCCTCCAACCGGGGCAAACCCTTATCCCGCCGGGAGATAGCGAAAGCCCTGTGGGGCTACGATGACATTGGCCTTTCCCGTAGCATAGACACCCATATCGCCAGATTGAGGAAGAAGATCGAAAAAGACCCTTCCCACCCCGAGTTCATAAAGACCGTCACCGGGGTGGGGTACAAGTTCTTCTGACGACCCCCATCTCCCAAGACAAGGACGAGAGGGAGTCCGCCCATTTTCCAAATGGTCCAGAGCCTATCTTTTGATCGAAGCGGATATGGGTGAACATGAGCCTACCCACTGGCATCCCAGGATAAAACCAATTCGATCCTGCCTCTTACTCGACTGAAAACCCCTTTTCGTCATTCCCACGCCCTTCAAGGGCCAGAGGCCCTCAGCCTACTTTCTCCCCCGCCATCTTTCTATACCCTGCCTCCCCCTTATCGTTCCCTCATCCACTAATCGGCCACCCTCGCCACCTCAAGGAAGTTGCGGGAGAAGATGGCCTCCCTTTCTTCGGGAGAGAGGGACAGGGCGTCAATCCAGCCCTTGATCCATCCGTAGTCGTAATCCTCCCCGGGGGCCTGGGAACCGTAGGGTCCGTCGGTCCCGTAGATGCACTTCTCTGGACCAAGGTACTCCACCGCCTGCCGCACCAGTTCCGCGTCGAGATAGGGGCTGGAAAGGTCCACGTATACCCCCTCCCGATCTTTGATGTAGGCCCAGAGCTCCCGGAAATAGGGAATGCCCGCGTGGGCGAATATCACCTTGAGTCCGGGAAAAGTCTCGACCAGCCAGCGGTAATCGCCCGCTCCCTTCCGGCTCCCCAGGTGCAAGAGGAGGGGATATTCATTATCCCGACACCAAGCGGCCACTCGCTCCAAGACACTCAACGGATATCGGTGCCAGAAGGGATGGGCCTTCACCCCGATCATCCCCGGGTGGTCCTTCCATTTTTCCAACTCGACCATAGGGTCTTCCGCCCTGGGATTGACGAATATCCACCCGTAAAAGCGGTCGGGATAACGCTCCAGCACCTCCACCACCTGAGAATTGTCCGGTTGTTGATAGATCTTGTATTTCTTGCCCAGCAGGACGAAGTTGCCCCGGGAGTCCACCGTGGTCTCGTAGAGGAACTTCCCCAGCCCACCGGCCTTCAACAGGGAGAGCCTGAGAAAGCGGTTGGCCACCTCCACCGGCTTCCCCCGCAGGTGAAAGGGGTCCACCATGGTGGGGATGAGGGCTGCCTTGTCGATGCCGTGGCGGTTCATGGCGGTTATCATCCTCTCCGCCGGGAAGATCCTCTCATCGTAATGGATGTGGGCATCGATTACCATCTCCTACCTCCTTTCGGGGTCAGGTCTTGTTTTTTGCATCCCACGGTATCGTCACGGCCTCGAGGTCAGAGATCCTTCTGCCGCTCCTTCAAGAAACCCTACCGGAAATAACGGGACACGGCGAGGAAGGTGATTCTCTTGACCACCCGGACATTGTCGCAAATCCCGTCATCTTAGATCATTCCATCTTTTTCCTTTTGGCAAACCTCTGAGCGGGCGTCCATTGGTTAAACCCGCATCCGCCAGCCTGCACCCGAGGGGTCGTCAATCACAAAATCTCGTGAGGTTCGTCAAGGCAAAAACGTCCCGCAAGTTATCCTGCACCCTTGAGGTCTTCAACCGCTGAACCCCGGATTGGCCACCTTTTCGTGGAGTACTTCACGCCCACCCCAGGTGATGAGGTGCCCTGACACCAAACATTCCTCCATCCTCATCCAGTCATTCCTGCCGCCGGGAAGTGAAATAGACGGTCTGCACGTTTCCGTTCCCTTTCCGGAGATGTGTACCGTTCATGCGGGCGCCTTGGGGTTTGCAAAAAGGTCGAGAGACCACCCCATCCTGCCAGACCAAGCCGAGATGGCAGGAAGAAAGGAGTGGTCTCTCTCGTCGAACGAGATCATACCACGCCTGCGCCACCCTTTGTCCTTGCGGACGAATTCTGGTAGTATCATGATTGTCCGGCACGGATCGGGCTTTTGGGCGCTTAGCTCAGCGGGAGAGCGCTGCCTTCACACGGCAGAGGTCACAGGTTCAAATCCTGTAGCGCCCACCAGCGAAAGAGGCGGGCTCGACCCGCCTTTTTCACATCCGGGACCGTTTCAGGTTATGTCCCTCGTTTACGGTGCTCAGGCAATGACCGATCCGGCGCTTGCTATTCCCGGGGTGAAAGTGAGGAAGAAGGGGCGTGGTCCCGATTTCGCTCGAGACCCGAACCGCATCCGCGCCCAAAATCCCCCAGAAGTGGAGGAGAGTCATATTCCCCAGGATAATGCTCTCTGCCTCTTACAAGAGCAAGCTCATCGCATCTAAAATCGCTGCCAATTCGGAGCCGAAGCAGAGGAAACCGCCAAACAGGCCGAAGGGATTCAAAGGTCAGGTGGGAGAGCGCAACCATTTGCAAAATGGCGAAGGGGCTTTCTCCATCGGCCTCGTCGTCTTCCCGCAGGAATGAACCCGAACGGGGAAACCTTATCCCGCTTCAAGCCAAACGTGGGATCGCATATCCCAGCGTTGAACGTCGCTCGGTGAGAAACGCCAAAAAGAGCAAAGGGCGATGCATTTTCTTGGATGATCCCTCCCGCTCCGGCCGGGATTCTCCCGAGGCATAGAGCTTCGGTCTGGAGTCTGCTCCCCTCGGGGCGACCGACTTTTCCATACCCATGGTAACCCTGCTATGCTTGTCTTCAAGAAACCGTTCGTGAAGGGATGGGGTGAACGCACGGGGCACTTCGCAATGAGATGAGGGCGGGTCCGCAGGGGCTCACCCTCCACTTAAAAGGAGGTCCATACAAGATGACGGGTGCAGGGGACGAGCGCCCGGGGCAAACCGGTTCCCACGCTCCGGCGAGACCGAGTCGGTCCGGCTAGGCTCCTGTAGGGCCTGGTCGCAGGGATCCATTTACCTTGCCTTCCGCCTTCATGAGGCCGCTTCCCAGAGCGAAGTTCGTCCCGGAAAAGTCGGCGAGTGACGCTATGCCTGTCAAAGGGGGCAGGACATGATAGTCGATGCCCACACCCATCTGGAGCTCCCCATACCTGGGGTCACCCCCGACCCCTCGCGGAGACGCCCCACCCACATGCTGATGTGGGCTTACGAGGTCATGGGATTCCGAAACCCCTTGTGGCGGGGCGAGCCACCCGAGCCGGCCAGGGTCCTAATAGCCGCGGAAAACCAGCTTCGCCTCTCCATGGGCTCCAAGGAGAACCTGCTCCGCATCATGGACCGAAGGGGGATAAGCCGAGCCGTGGTCCTGCCTATAGCCCCTTACTCCACCTCCCTCCAGTACCTGGAGAAGTGTCGGGGCGAGCCCCGACTTATCCCCTTCGCCTCCGTACATCCCCAAGGCGACTGGGAGAAAGATCTGGAGTATGCCATGGCCAACGGTTGCCGGGGGCTCAAGATACATCCCATACTGCAGCGAATACCTCCCGAGAGCCCTTTCCTCTTCGACTTGCTGGAAGCGTTCAAGAGATATAGAAAGCCCGTCGTCTTTCATACCGGCGAGTTCGACTACTTCGTTCCCCGGGACGGATACTCCTCCTACGGCGACGTCAGGAGGCTGGAAAAACTCATAGCCGCCTTTCCCGATCTGCCCATAATCCTGGGCCACATGGGGCTCTACTATCCCGAGAGGGCTTTGGAATTGGCCCGCCGCCACGAGAACGTCTATCTGGAGACCTCGTTTCAACCCTTGAGGGTCGTGAAGGAGGCCCTGCGGGTGGCGGGAAGGGAGAGGGTCATCTTCGGCTCCGACTGGCCGGAAAGTGACCCCGCTTTCGCTTTGAGGATAGCCCGCAAGGCAGCGGGAGACGACGTGGACTTGTGGGAGCGGATTACCTCGCGCAACATCCTTTCGCTCATAGGGGGTTAGTTCAAATCAGGGAAAGCCTGATTACAACCTTTTCAGGAACGACAACGTCGCTGGGGGAAAGCCTCATGGAGCTTAACGGATCCCGCCGGCGAGAGGCACAACGCAGACCTCGATGTGGAGGACGGGCAAGCCGGTTAACGGAAATGGCGATGGGACGCCGGCGGAGATAGGTAATAGGGCGAGGCTGAACGCGGGATGGATGCATCGAGAGAGGAATTCATCAGGGGATGATGTTGGTCATGGATAGGCTCCCATACCGCTATGGAGGCCCACGGTAGGTTATACTTCCGGCGGGGAAACCCCCTGCTTGAGGGATCGGCATTTCTATCTGTCGATAAGGGTGAGGAGGAAACATGGACGCAAGATCCCGGAGGGCCCTCATTATCTTGGGTCTGACCCTGGGGGCTTTTCTGCTCTCCCTACTCTGGGAGGGTCCACGATCCCTATATACCCACGCGGCGGTGATTTGCCTGGATTGCATAGGCATCCTATGATAGCCCGCAGGCAGAACCCGTGAGGCTATATCGGGCGATCGCGACAGAACCACCCAGGCCTCAAGAAGGCCACCGAACTAATCGCTCGAAATGGCAAAAGGAGTCGAGAAACGGAAGAGGGGTCCGGAAAGGTACCGCTGGCGGTCACAGGCAGCCGGCCTACTGCTGCTCAATCCCTTCTTCGGCTATTTTATTTCCCGTACCCCTTACGAGGGTCCTTTGAAAGGGATATGCGCACCGGGACTGAACTGCTACGCCTGTCCATTCACCGCCTTTGCCTGCCCGGTGGGGGGACTCCAGTACGGCTTCGCCCTCCTCAGGGACAGGGCCGCTGAAACGATCCTCAAAGGCTTCGGGGTGATCCTTTACGTTGGGGCTTTCCTCTCCTTCGTCGGGACGCTCGTGGGCAGGCTTCCGTGCGGCTGGATATGTCCATTCGGCCTCTTCCAAGAACTGGTACACCGTGTTCCCCTGCGCAAGAGGGGGTTCCCGAGAAGGGTCGCTTCGCTGCGCTATCCGATACTTTTGGGGTTGGTGTTGCTGCTTCCCCTGCTCACCGGGGCGTCATGGTTCTCCCGCCTGTGCCCCGCCGGTTTCCTGGAAGGTGCTCTTCCCTTGAAGGCCATACCCCCTGCCTCTCCGCTACCGAAGGCCGGTGGTCTCTTATGGTTCAAGGCCGTTCTTTTCGGCGCCCTAATCGTGTGGAGCGCCCTCGTTTACCGTCCTTTCTGCCGCGCCGTCTGCCCCTTGGGCACAATCTGGGGGGAATTCCACCGGGTCAGCCTGTTCCGGCTCGACGCGAAGCTCGCTCTCTGCTCCTCGTGCGGCAAGTGCTCCGGCTCCTGTCCAGTGGACTTGGAACTCCCCGAGGAACTCTCATCCCCCAGATGCATACGCTGCCTGCGGTGCGTGGGCTCCTGCCCCCACGGGGTCATTTCCGCCGGGTTCAGGTGGGGATCGAGGGAGAAAGTGACGGAAAAGGGAGTTTGAGAGGTCGAACCCGCCTCATTTCCTTGAAGGAGAGTCGAGTTGAGTGAGTTTAAGGAAAATCACCGAGGTCAACCGCCGGCGGCCTTCTGTATGGCCCGCCTAAGCGATTCCCGGTCGGGGATCCCCACCAGGGTCTCCACGACTTCACCTCCTCGATCCAACACCACCACCGTGGGGGTCGCCCTGACCCGGTAAGGACCGCCAGCGGCCGGGTCCCGGCTCAAGTCCACCTCCTGCCAGGTCACTTCTGGCCCCATCTCCTCAACTAGGCCCTGCACGAGGGCTTTGGCCGGACGGCAGGGACTTCACCCGGGCTGGGTGAACACAAGCACCATGACCCTCCCTTCTCCATCGACCGCCTCGCCACCCGGAGGCACTGAAGGTAAAGGCTCCTCACGGGGCTGTCGGCATCCTGGACAGGAGAGGACAGAAAGGCCCGCGACCACGATGCCTGCGGCCAGCACCAGCAACACGAAAGAAAATCCGTCAACACCTTGATCTCTTCTCCCTTTCATCTTCCTCCCTCTTCTTTCAAGGGGAAACGGGTCTGCTTCCCTTCCCCATCTCGCCCCCTTTTTCTCGTTCGCTGACTCAAATGGCCAAGAATGCGATTTCAAAGAACGTTTACCACAAAATCGGAAACCAGGAGATGAGGAACGTCACACGACTACCTTCAGGCCTGTATTTCTCCGTCCTCCACCTCTCCTCCCCCATATGCTCCCGTTTCTCGCCAAAGCTCGCTACGGCAGTTCCACCCATATGGGGCTCGACCATGCCTTGTGGCCGTCCTCTTGCTGCGCGCGGATGTAATAGAAGACGCCTCCCGAGGCGTCTTCGTCCACCAAATCCAGGGATATCTCGCCCTCCCCCTCCCCCAACCAAAGGATCCGGTAACCCGTCCTATCGTGTCGCCACAGCTCAGCCCTGATCTTTCCCACCCCCCACACCATGCCTCGGATGTGGGGTGGACGCCTGCCCAGATACTCGCTGCCCATGGGAAGCCCGTCAGCCTCCAGTTGTACCACCATCCGAGCTCCAGTGGTTCCATAGACATGCCGGTTCCAAAGCGCAGACCAGACCGCCTCCGGAGTAAGCTCCTCCGCCCAAAGGCCAGTTAGTCCCCGGGGATGCACGGGCACCGAGTACACGGCTGGATCCAGGGGGTAGTCGTGGCGGTCACTACCGGCGACGACGCCGAGGCGGTAACCCGCTGCCCAAGCCTCCCGCACGTAATTCCCCAAACCCTCCCGACATCCGTCTTCCCGCATGAAGCGGGGATAGTGCAACCTGGGCCGGCCATGGGTGATGGGGAAGGAAGGGTCGGGGGACTCGGAACTGCCGTGATCGCTGTATATCTCCACCAGCCGCTGAAGGCGCCCTTCACGCTCTCCCCAGGTGTACCGCTCCGGTATCCGCAGGCGGATGAACTTGGACCAGTTCCAGGGAACGAAGAAGACCTTTCTCCATGCTGTGTGGTGGGGTACCACGAGGGCCATGCGGTTCCCCAATGCCTCCTCCAGCTCCCTTACCTCGCGGGCGTCCCCCTCCAGGGATGAGAACACCTGGGGATCCGGCTCTCCGGGAGCGTAGAAGACGCCGCGATGGCCTCGGGAGTGGCTGGACCACTCGTATCCCAAAAGGACCACGAAGGCTCCCGGCTCCGTAAACTCCTCGGCAAGTCGCCTCATGAGCATCCACTCCTCCTGCCGGCCGGAGGGCTCGAAGCGGGCCATGTTGTCGTGGGTGGTGATGGCCGCGAAGTCCAGCGCCGCTTCCTCCCTGGCCCACCTGTAGAACTCCCTAGGCTCCAGCGTTCCGTCACAGATCACCGAGTGCGCGTGGAGATCTCCCCAGAACAACCTCATACCCATCCACCGAGGTGGAAGCGGGTTGCTCACGGCGGTAAGCGGTCTTCCTTCCGCCTTCACATGAACCCGGTGGCCCACGGGAACCTGCAACCGGAGCTCTCCGACCCCCTGACCGTCCTCCAGGAGACACCTGCCAAGAGGTTTTCCCGTCTCGTCCAGAACCTGGATCCCCCCCGCAAACCCCGCGAACGCCGTGTCACCCTTGGCGTCCACCGCTCTCACCACCAAGCGTGCCCCAACGGATCCCTCGGCCTTCAGGACCGCTTCCAGGCCTTCCGCTTTCCCGCCCAGGGCCCTGACCCTTGGACAGTTCCCTATCAACCGATACTCGCCGGTCCCTTTCTCATCCACCTCCACCGCCAAGTCCAAGGTGGCCGCCCTGAAGGGAACCTTCCATCCCCTTCCTCCCCGGGAGCGGTCCCCGATCACCAGCCTTACCTCCTCTCCCTCCTTAAGGGCGCCTTTTACCACTTTTACCTGGACTTTTCCTTCCTCGAGAAGATGATAAAGGAGATCAAAGGGAGGAAGTTCGGCTCCCCGGCGGCGGGCCACCGACCACCAGACGTAGCGCAAGATACCCCTCAAGGGGAAAAAGCCCATCCGCCTCACGCTCACCTCCGCCCCGGAGGACGGGTCAACGCGCACGGACACGTAGTTGGGGAGCCACGGGTAGCGAGTCTGCCAGCGCCCCCAACCGTGCACGAGAAGGGGTACCGCCCGCCGAGCGCCCCCACCGAAATCCACCACCCTGGCGGGAAACACCTTAATTCCCCCACCTGAGCGGATGCCCCCCTCCCCGCAGCGGAAGCGCAGGGTAAGGGTGACCGGCCCTTGCCCCGCCGACACGTCACTGGGTTCCAGGAAAGCTTTTCCCGACGCTTCCTCTCGGCAAAGGGAAGGCTTCTTTATTTCCCTCCTTCGCTTGCGGAAATAATACTCGGAAAGGCGCAGAAAAACGCGGGGTCGCCCTCTCTGTCCCTTACCGCCGAACGCGCAAGGATCAGACCGCACCTCACGAATACTTCCTCGCTCCAGGTCGCCTCTGGAAGCCCCCAAAGAGGCCAACTCACTCCTCCCTCCTTCCTCCGCCCCCACGTGCGCGACGAAGCAGCGCCACGCCTTCCACGGGATTAACAACTTCGCCCTCATCTCGTTGTCGCCTCCCTCCGCCTCACCCCTCGCCTATCTCCCATAACCGGCATGAACGACCCTCAGGGAGGTCAACAATTATCCATCTCCAGCCCGATCATTCGGTCCTATCCCTCTCCGGGGCAGGACCCGCTTCCCGCCAAAATTCTAACGCCTTAACGACCGGCAGCTCCTGGCGGGGGCGGGCGAGGAAGGAGGGGCGGGAGGATCGGCGGCAAAGATCTAAAAACCAAGCACGCATACCGAGAGCGGCTTCGTCACAGCCTTTCTCCCTCCACCCAAAAGCGAGACCAAAATCCTCCTTTGAAACGGAAGGTAGATGGAAAAGGAGAGCGAGCTTAGGTCAATCCCCTTTTGCCCACATAATTCCTCAAAATTCCCATTGTCGCACCGCCTTGACCAAAGAGGAGGTGACTTTGGGAACGCCTAAAGGATCGACACTGCTGCCCTTCCTCGACCCTCGCAAACTAAGGAGGACACCGCTCCACCCACAGTTCCGGGAGGCATCCCATCGGCTCCACGCGGTATACCAAGCTCTTGCGTCTCAAAGCTTGGGGTTCATGCCCGAAAGGGAGAACTCCCCCAATAGGGAGGCCCTGGTCACCACCTCCTCCCCGTACTTATCCCGCAGAGCGTCCAGGGCGGCGGTGAGTCTCTCCTCCCTCTCGCCCATGATGTCCCACAGGGTGGCCTGCCGGCCCTCCTCCCGACGGCGCAGTTGGGTCACGGACACTCCCACTGTGGTGACCGGCTCCATCCATAGGCCCGAGGCCGCCTCCCGACGCAGCAACTCCGCGGCGGTCCGAAACACCGGGGAGGGCAGGTCCGTGTATTCCTCCAATCGGCGGGAACGGGCATAGGCCAAGGCATAACCCACCCGCAGCCTCAGGACCACCGTCCTTCCCAGGTATCCCGCCCGGCGCATCCTGCGGGTGACCGCGTCGCACAGGCCCAGCAAGGTGTTCTCCAGGATTCCCAGATCCAGCGCCCCCCCCCGGATGGAGAGGCTGTGACCGAAGGACTTCACCTCCTCCTCCCTCCCCGCCTCGGCCACGGAACCCCAATCCCTGCCCCAGGCCGCCTCCCACAGAAGCCTTCCCATCACGCCGAACCT